>NZ_JBEVLO010000328.1:0-32514 GCF_040509115.1 Mycobacterium sp.
GCCGCGACCGCGATGCCGAGGCCCGCCGCCAGCTCCTGCACCGAGGCGTTCAGGGTGTTGCCGTGCGTCAGCTCCTCGCCCTCGACGTCGCAGAACGCCAACGTGTTGTAGGCGGTGAAGCCGATCGAGCGCAGCGCACCGCTGACGAAGAGGACCACCGCGATCACCGCCAGCGGGAGGCGCGGACTCAGGCTGAGCATCGCCAACAGCCCGTAGCACCCGATCGACAGCACACCGTTGACCAGAAGCACCCGCTTCACCCCGAATCTGCGCATCAGCGGTGTGGTCGTCGGTTTGATCGCGATGTTCCCGGCGAACAACGCGGCGACCAACAGGCCGGCCTTGAACGGCCCCCAGCCGAACACCAACTGAAACTGCAGAGGAAGGAGAAAGGGCACCGCGGTGATGGCCAGCCGGTAGAGCGAGCCTGCGGACACCGTCACCCGCAGCGTCTGGATGCGCAGCACCCGCAGCTGGACCAGCGGGTACCGGTAACGCAGCAGATGCCAGGTCGCGCCGCTCAACAGCACGGCCGCGACGGCGACCCCGGCCGCCACCAGCAGCCAGTCCGTGCCGCTGACCCGGATGTTCTCCAGCGCGATCAACGCCGCGGCGATTCCCGCCCCCACCGCGAGCAGGCCGCGCCAGTCCAGCGGTCGCGGCGACGGATGGGCCTCCCCGCGGATCAGCTTGAGCGACAACAGGAATCCGATGATGCCGATGGGAATGTTGACGATGAAGATCCACCGCCAGGAACCCGTACTTGCGATCGCGCCGCCGATGATCGGGGCGAGCACAGGGGCGGTCAGCGCGGGCCAGGTCAGCAGGGCGATCGCCCGCACCCGGTTGGCCTTGCCGCTCAACCTCAAGACCGCGAGTCGGCCGACGGGCACCATCATCGCCCCACCTAGTCCCTGCACGATGCGCATCGCGACCAGCATCGGTAGCGACACGCTCGCCGCGCAGCCGATCGAGGCCAGAGTGAAGACCGCGACGGCAGCACAGAACAGGGGCCGGGCCCCGAATCGGTCGGCCATCCAACCGCTGGCTGGGATGAGCACGGCGACGGTGACGAGATAGGTCGAGATCGCGACGTTGACGTCGACGGCGTCGATGCCGAACGACGACGCGATCAACGGAATGGCGGGGGTGATGATCGTGGCGTCGAGGATCTCCATGAAGAACGCGCCCGCGACCAGTAGTGCCATTCCCCTCGGGAACGGGACCTTGGGCTGGGCCGGCTCGGTCGGCTCGGTCGACGACATCGGTGTCACCGTAGTCACCGAACGAAGTCCAACAAGAAACGGTAGCGTCACTATCAGTTGGCGTAGCCTTGGCAGATGACTCAAGCACTGCCCCACGTCCCCGCGTACATGCGACGCGACGGCCTCGACCCCACCCCCGAACTCGCGGAGCTCCGCGAGGCCGGTGGTGTGCAGGAGATCTCGGTGTTCGGCGTCGCCGCGTACCTGGTGACCGGGTACGAGCGGGTCAAGACCGCGCTGGCCGATCCGACCCGCTTCGCGAACCGCAAGCCACCGGGCACCTTCGCCCCCGCCGGCGAGTCGCCGACCGCCGAGGAGTACGAAGCCGCGACGGCGGGCAACCTGCTCGGCACCGACCCACCCGAGCACCAGCGGTTACGCAGGATGCTGACCCCCGAGTTCACGGTCCGGCGGATGAAGCGACTCGAACCGAGGATCGTCGAGATCGTCGAGCAGCACCTCGACGCGATGGAACGGGCCGGCGCGCCCGCGGACCTCATCTCGAGCTTCGCCCTGCCGATCCCATCGCTGGTGATCTGCGAACTGCTCGGCGTGCCGTACGACGACCGGGACGACTTCCAACGACGGTCGGCCCGTCAGCTCGACTTCAGCGCGCCGATTGCCGAACGCCAGAAGCTTGCCCTGGCCAGCCGGGAGTACATGTTGTCGCTCGTTCGGCAGGCGCGCCGCGATCCGGGTGAGGACATCCTCGGCATGCTGGTGCGCGACCACGGCGCCGACGTCACCGACAACGAGCTCGTCGGCATCGCCAGCCTCCTGCTCATCGCCGGACACGAGACCACCTCGAACATGTTGGGATTGGGCACGATTGCGCTGCTGCAGCGGCCCGAGCAATTGGCTGCCGTCCGCGACGATCCCGACGCGATCGGTCCTGCCACGGAGGAGTTGCTGCGCTATCTGTCGGTGGTGCAGCACGCCATCCCCAGGATCACCACCACCGACGTCGAGGTCGACGGCGTGGTGATACCCGCCGGACGTCTCGTCATCCTGTCGCTGCCGTCGGCCAATCGCGACCCCGGCTTCATCGACCATCCCGACGTCCTCGACATCGCCCGCGGGGCAGCGGGACACGTCGCCTTCGGCCACGGCGTCCACCACTGTCTCGGGGCTCCGCTGGCCCGTCTCGAAATGCGGGTCGCGTTTCCCGCCCTGCTTCGCCGCTTCCCGACTCTGGCGCTCGCAGAAGACGTCGGCGACATCGCCTTCCGGCAGTTCAACCTCATCTACGGCGCGGCCTCGCTGCCGGTCACGTGGTGAGGTCCCGATGAAGATCCTGGCCGACCGCGACGTCTGCATCGGCGCGGGCATGTGTGTTATGACTGCGGACGTGATCTTCGATCAGGATGACGACGGCATCGTGGTGACGTTGGTCGAGGACGTGCCCGCCGATCAGGAGAAGGCGGCCCGCGCCGCGGTTGGCCTGTGTCCCTCTGGCGCGCTGCAGATAGCCAAGGAGTGACGGTCCATGGTCTGCGCTCGGACGCCGCGCGCAACCACCTTCGCATCGTCACCGCCGCGGCGATGGCTTTCGAAATCGACGGTCCCGCAGTCTCATTGGACGAGATCGCCAACCGGGCCGGCGTCGGAATCGCCACGCTGTACCGCCGTTTCGGTACCCGCGAGGAGCTGATCAAGGCCGTTGCCGAGCACGTCTTCACCGAGGAGATCGCCACGGCGATCGTCGCGGACGGCCCAGACCCGTGGACCGATCTGGTCACGTCGTTGACCTCGACCGTGGACGCGTTCGCGGCGCACCCCGTGCTGGTGTCGCTGGCCGCCGGGCACGCCGTGATGGGCATGGACACCATGGCCGCCTACGCCGCGGCCCGAGACCACCTTCTGCAGCGCGCGATCACGGCAGGCGTCGTGCGGCCTGACCTGACCGCCCCCGATCTCAAGGCGATCGTCGTGATGGCCCTGGCGATCGTGCAGAAGGACGAGCACGGTTGCCAACCCACGGCGACCCGCCGCCATCTCACCCTGCTGTTCGACGGCATGCGGCCCACCGGGCGGCCACTCCCGACGGCGTAGTCACTCGGCAAGTGCCGGTGCCATCGCCAGCCGCTGACCAAGGGCGTGCGCGGCGTCGAGCAGCTTTGCGCCCAGTGCCGGTCGCCGGTCGGCGGAGAACCGGGTCTCGACCCCGGTCAGGCTCAATGCCCATGCGGGCTGCTTGCGCCTATCGAAGACCGCGGCTCCCATCCCCCAGCTCCCCTCGACCAGCAGCGCCGGATTGATGGCGTACCCGTCCAGCCGGACCTGCTCGATTCGTCCCCGAAGCGGCGCCTCGTCATGGGTCGGACCCCAGGCCGGGACCAAATCGGCACGGCTCAGGTAGTCGTCGACCTCCCGGTCCGGGAGGTGCGCCAGGATGACCAGCCCGGCCGAGGCCACCCCCAACGGAAACCTGATGCCGACGTGGAGGACGTGCGAGCGCAGCGGGAAGCTGCCCTCCTCGTTGGCCAGGCAGACCGTTTCGTCGCCGCGCCGGGCCGAGAGGAACGCACTCTCGCCGGTGTCGCGGGCGAGGTCGCGCAGGATGCCCCGGGCGCTGTCGGTGATGTCGTAGCGCTCGGCCGCCATCGAACCCAGCAGATACATCTCGGGGCCGAGAGTCCACCGCCCCGTCGATTCGTTGCGGTCCACGAATCCCTCGACCACGAGCGCCGTCAGGAGCCGATGCACGGTCGGCCGGGCCAGGCTCGCATCCCGGGCGAGCTCCGACGTCGTGGCACCGGACGGCTCGTGCTCGCCGATCGCACGCAGCAGGGCCGTCACGCGTCCGATGACGTTCGGCTTGTCGCCCATCCCGGCATCCTACGTTCACTCAGTGGACAATCCGACGCAATTGCGTTCGACCCCCGAGCAATATGCTTCCAATTTCTCTCGCCCCATTCACTCTGACGTGCCCATTTGATGAAGTAACACCTGAGCGGCGATCGTCCACTGAATGGTCGCCATGAGAGCAAGAGGTGAGCGCGACGTGAGTAGCAAGGTTGTCCGAAGCGCGGCGGACGCCGTCGCAGACATCGCCGAGGGAGCGACCATCGCCGTCGGTGGGTTCGGCCTGTGCGGCATCCCCGACGTTCTGATCGGCGCCCTCGCCGACACCGGAGTGGGAGACCTGGAGGTCTACTCGAACAACTGCGGCGTCGACGAGCACGGCCTGGGAATCCTGTTGGGCCTCGGCCGGATCCGCCGGGTGACGGCGTCCTACGTCGGCGAGAACAAGGAGTTCGCCCGTCAGTACCTGGCCGGTGAGCTCGAAGTCGAGTTGACCCCGCAGGGGACCCTCGCCGAGCGGCTGCGGGCAGGCGGCGCAGGCATCCCGGCGTTCTTCACCCCCGCGGGCGTGGGAAGCCCCGTCGCCGACGGCGGACTGCCGTGGCGCTACCGGGCCGACGGGTCCGTCGCGATCGTGTCGCCGCCCAAGGAGACCCGCGTCTTCGGCGACAAGCGCTACGTCCTCGAGGAGGGCATCACCGCCGACGTCGCCCTCGTCCACGCCGAAGTCGGCGACACCGCGGGCAACCTGGTGTTCGACAAGGCGGCGATGAACTTCAACCCGTTGGCGGCGATGGCGGGCCGGGTGACCATCGCACAGGTCGAGCGCCTGGTCGAGCCGGGCCAGATCGACCCGGCCCGCGTACACCTGCCTGGGGTGTTCGTTCAGCGGATCGTCGAAACAGGGCCGCAGACCAAGCACATCGAGAAGCGCACCACGCGCGAGACGGCAGGAGTGACCGCATGACCGACACGGGGACCGCCATCCGTGGCTGGACCAGAACCCAGATGGCCCAACGCGCGGCCCGAGAACTGCGCGACGGGGAGTACGTCAACCTCGGCATCGGCCTGCCGACACTGATCCCCGGGTATCTCGACCCGGCGGTCCGGGTCACGCTGCACTCCGAGAACGGTCTACTCGGCACCGGGCCGTACCCCACCGAGGACGAGGTCGACGCGAACCTCATCAACGCGGGCAAGGAGACCGTCACGGCACTGCCGGGCGCGGCGTTCTTCGACTCGGCCCTCTCGTTCGGCATGATCCGCGGGGGCCACATCGACACCGCCGTTCTGGGCGGTATGCAGGTCTCGGCCAGCGGTGACCTGGCCAACTGGATGGTGCCCGGCAAGATGGTCAAGGGCATGGGTGGCGCCATGGACCTGGTGCACGGCGCCGCACGGGTGATCGTAGTGATGGAACACGCTGACCGCCAAGGCAATTCGAAGATTCTCGAAACGTGCACGCTCCCGTTGACCGGCCAGGCCGTCGTGCACCGCGTCATCACCGATCTCGCCGTCATCGACGTCACCGACGGTGGGCTGGTCCTCCGCGAGACGGCCTCCGGAGTCAGCGTCGACCACGTCCTCGCTGCCACCGGCGCCCCCCTTTCGATCGCCGACGACCTCGTCGACCGCTCCGAGGAGGGCGACTCGTGAGCACCCGGTCCGTCATCGTCGCGGGCGCCAGGACCCCGATCGGGAAGCTGATGGGCTCACTGGCCGGGTTCTCCGGCTCCGATCTCGGCGGTCTGGCCATCAAGGCCGCGCTGGAGAAGTCCGGCGTCGCACCCGACCTGGTGCAGTACGTGATCATGGGACAGGTCCTCACCGCAGGCGCGGGCCAGATCCCGGCCAGGCAGGCCGCCGTTGCCGCGGGGATCCCGATGAACGTGCCCGCGTTGACGATCAACAAGGTCTGTCTGTCCGGCATCGACGCGATCGCATTGGCCGACCAGCTGATTCGCGCAGGCGAGTTCGACGTGATCGTCGCAGGTGGCCAGGAGTCGATGACGCAGGCGCCACACATGCTCGAAAAGTCAAGGCAGGGCTTCAAGTACGGCGACGTCACGATGTCCGATCATCTCGCCTACGACGGGCTCTACGACATCTTCACCGAGCAGGCCATGGGCGCCCTGACCGAGGAGCGCAACGAGGGAGCCGTCGCCGCAACGCGTGAGGAGCAGGACGCTTTCGCCGCGGCCTCACATCAGAAGGCCGCCGCAGCGTGGAAGAACGGACTCTTCGACGACGAGGTGGTACCCGTCGAGATCCCGCAGCGCAAGGGCGATCCCGTCGTCGTGCGCGAGGACGAGGGCATCCGCGCCGACACCACCGCCGATTCCCTGTCCCGCCTACGGCCGTCGTTCGACCGCAATGGCACCATCACCGCGGGTTCGGCATCGCAGATCTCCGACGGCGCCGCCGCCGTCGTGGTGATGAGCAAGGCCAAAGCCGAAGAGCTGGGCCTTGATTGGCTCGCCGAGATCGGCGCACACGGCGTGGTCGCCGGGCCGGATTCCTCGCTGCAGTCCCAGCCCGCCAACGCGATCGTCGCGGCGTGCGCGAAGGAGGGCATCGACCCGGCGTCGCTGGATCTCGTCGAGATCAACGAGGCGTTCGCCGCCGTCGGCATCGCCTCCACTCGGCAGCTGGGCCTGGACCCGGAGAAGGTGAACGTCAACGGCGGCGCCATCTCGATCGGCCATCCGCTCGGGGCGTCGGGGGCGCGCATCGCCCTTCACCTGGCGCTGGAGTTGAAGCGCCGCGGTGGCGGCACCGGTGCCGCCGCACTATGCGGTGGCGGCGGCCAGGGCGACGCGCTGATCCTGCACGTCTGATCAGACGAAGGTCATGGGCACGCTCGGCCCGAGGCCGCGGCGGGCGTGCAGCTGCCAGAAGACGGCCACGACCAACGTCAGCACCGCGGCGATCAGGAACGCGCCGTGCACCGACCAGTGGTCGGCCGTGCCACCGAGGACGGCCGCGGCGGCGGGGCGGGAGCCCACGAAGCCGACCATCCAGAGCGCCATGACGCGCCCGCGGAGCTCGTCGGGGGCGCGTTCCTGCACCACGGTGCCCAAACCCGCCATCGCCCAACCGAACCCGACGCCGGCCAACGCGAATCCGCTGATCGCCAGGACGATTCCACTGCTGACGGCCAGAAGCAGACACCCGAGTCCCAGCAACCACAGGCCGACGGCTGACGTGCTCGGCGGGCTCACCTTGCCGCGTGTCAGACCGAGCGCGACCAGACCCAGCGCCGCCCCGCCGCCGAACCCTGCCGACAACGCCCCGACGAGGTGGGTGCCACCGCCCAGCTCGGCGGCCATGGAGGGCACCAACGTGATCGACGGATCGGCGGCAAGTCCCACGGTCGCCACCGCGATCAGGGCCAGGAACAGCGAATGGTCGTCGCGCACGTACCGAAGCGCCGCCCGGACGGAGTAGTCCACGTCGCTCCGACGCTTCTTCGGCGCCGGAAACTTGGCTATCACCACGAAGATGGCGAAGACGAGGCTCAGCACCGCGCTCGCACCGAATGCCGCAGCGGCGCTGAGCTGTGCGGTCAGCACGGCACCGAGGATCGGCCCCGCCAACCTGCCGATGGTCATCGGCACGCTGTTGAGCGCCATGGCAGTCGGGAGCTCGCCGTCGCGGATGAGACTCGGCACGATCGATTGCATTGCCGGGCCGCCGATGACGAACCCGATGCCGAGAACGGTCGATCCCACCAGCACCGTCACTGCTGCGCCAGCGCCGGTCAATCCGGGCATCGCGGCAAGGAACACCGCGATGCCACCCGAGCCCACGACGCACAGGAGCCTGCCGATCAGGATCTGGCGCACCGGGTTGCCGAGATCGGCCCATTTGCCCGACAGCGGACTGAAGATCAACTGTGGCCCGAACTGCACCACACCGACCAGGCCGACCATCAGTGCTGAGCCGGTGGCGTCGAAGACCACCACGGCGGCAACGATGCAGTGCGTCCACACCCCGACGACCGACAGGATCTTCGCCCAGAAGAGCCCACCGAACGTCGGATCGATCATCAGGCGAAGCGCGCCGCGCGGGCGCACCGCGGGATCAGCGACCGTACTCATGCGCCAGGGCCGCGCTCGAAGTCGTCCGCCAGGCGATCCAGTAGCCCGAGCAGCATTTCGACGTCGGATTCCAGCCACCCGTCGACCACGTCGGCCACCATCTGTCGCCGTCGGTCGGTGATCTCACCGAGCGCGCGGCGGCCGTCCTCGGTCAGCGCCAACAGGTACCGGCGTTGATCATCTGGCGCAACCGATTTCGACAGCAACCCGGATGCCACCACGCCGCCGACCAATCGGCTGGCAGTCGAATGTTCTACCGCCAGGTACTCGGCGACGTCCCCGACCGACGCGGCGTCGCCCGTGCTCTCGTGACGTTCGACGGCACGCAGGACTCGCAGCGCCGGTAGCGAGCCGACCGCTGGGTGGCCCTCGAACAGTCGGCGACGCCACGACGGGCGCTGCCGCACCGCGTGGATGCGCGCCAGCGCGTCATCGAGGCGGTCGTAAGACGAGGACATTTATATGTGTATAGCACACACATGTTTGGTCGGAACCGCCGGGACCACGCAGCCGCATGGGGCCGAATCAGACCGAGTTCGAGTAGCGGACTACTCACCCTCCCGAATCGCGCACCGGCCACGCTGGTCGCCATGGCGTTTCAGCGGCGCACCCTCCCCCTCACGGCGGCGCACTACGACACCACCCTGGTCTACTCCGCCGAGCAGATGTATGAGTCGCTCGGTCTGAACCTAGCCGTCAAGGCCCGCTCCGGAATGTTCGGCGCGGAGCGCAAATTCACGTTCGCCGAAGAGGTGCGCTTCAACTCGACGTCGACGTTCCTGGTGGCCAGGGCCAAGATCGAGGGCACGGTCAAGCGCGGCAGCGAAACCGGTGGCGAGTACATCGCCGTGCTCTCGATCAGCTCGGAGCAGCGGCAGACGCAACGCGACCTCGCAATCTCGCTGAAGGCGAGCCTCGACGGACTCTTCGCGTCGGGGTCCGTCGACACCGGCCTGCAGGAGCAGATGGACGAATTGAGGCGGCGCTGCGAGGTACGCGTGTCGGTCTATCAGCGGGACGGCACCGAAGACCCGATCTCCCGCCCGGGAACCGTCGAGGAGGTGATGGCGGGGCTGAAGACGTTCGCGAAGTCCGTCCGGCAGATGCCGGAGGAGCCGAACTGGCGCGCCTTGGCGAGCCGCCACGAAGAGGTGCGCAAGGACGTCATGAAGGAGCGCATGCGACTACTCGGGATCCGCAACGACCTCGAAGCCATCCTGTTGCACCCCACGTACTTCAAGTCGCCACCGGACGCGACCACCGTGTCCCGCTGGATGGCCGCGGTCACCGAGCGGCTCGATGGCGTGGGTCGCCACGGCCGCGCGGTCGACCAGGAGGCGCCGGTGCTCCCGGATGGCTTCGTGCTGCCGAAACGGGTCGAGCACTCCACCGAGCAGGTCGAGATCTTCACCCCCGCGGACTACGTGGCCGACTGGATCGGCATCCCCGGCCCATCGCAGAAGCTGTCGATCGGTCGCTACGAGGACACCAAGAGGCTGCTCTCGATCGGCGACGATCAGATCAGCGCGCTGAAGGTGCCCGCCGGGCTCGCGGTGCGCGGCTACGGCCACGTCTGGTTCCAAGGGTCGTTCATCGACTTCACCGCCGACAGCCTCAAGGTTCCACTGAACTGGACCGACCGCATCTCGTCACTGATCGTCTACCAGGTCGCCGACGGGCCGCCGGTCGTCGACCACGTCGTCGCGGTCGACTCCCGGTGGTCACGGCATACGCTGTTGTTGAAGGCGGGCAGTTATCCCGACCTGGCCGCGAACTCCTTGGGCGCAGGCGCACTCTCGACGATGCTCATCCCGGCGGGCATGAAGGTCCAAATCTGGGAAGAGCCGAACTTCGGGGGCGAGTCGGTCTCCTTCTTCGCCGACGTGCTCGAGTTGCCTGCGGCATGGAGCAATCGGGCGGCCAGTGTCGAAGTCAGCGGGTGTGTCGAATGAGTCGGACCGATCCGCCGCTGCGTGTGTGCATATTCGCCGCGCTCACCAGCCGTTGGACTGATACCGTCCTGAAGTCGGCGGCTCGTCTGCCATTTGTGACGGGGGTCGCGACATGCATGGGGTACTGATTCAGCCGACGGTGGCGCCGTGAAGGCGGCACTGCGGATGGCGCGCGTGGCCGAGGCGATCGATCGCCGTTTCGGCTGGTCCCACCTTCCACGACCGATCGCGCTCGCGGTGCTCATCGGCATTCGCACCCAATTGCGGGCCAAGAATCTGCACGGCACCGGCCGCGGCCCGGCCGACCGGCCACCTGACTCCTTGGCCACCGCCGACTACGACGCCAAGACGGCCCGGACCATAGCAGGCACTCACAACGACCTTGACGACCCGCTGATGGGATCGACCGGTAGCAGGTTCGGCCGCAACGTCCCCGTCGGGCGCACCCATCCGGACGCTCCGGGGGACCTGCTCTCGCCGAGCCCACGCACCGTCAGCCAACGATTGCTGACCCGCGATCGCTTTCGGCCTGCGACGACGCTCAACGTGCTTGCCGCGGCATGGATTCAGTTCGAGGTGCACGACTGGGTCAGCCACGGCACCACCGACGGCGACCCGTGGGACATCCCGCTCGACGAGCGCGATCAGTGGGCCGACCCTCCGATGACCATCAAGCGCACCGCACCCGACCCGAGCCCGGACGGGTTCGGCGCTCCGACGTTCGTCACCGGGGACTCGCACTGGTGGGACGCCTCGCAGATCTACGGCAACACCCGCGCCTACGCCGATGCCCTCCGGGCCGGGTACATGGGCAAGCTGCGCATCGACGAACAGCTGCTGCCGCCACGCGACGTGGAGCAGTTGGACGACCTCTCGGGCAACGCAGGCAATTCGTGGCTCGGCCTGGCCGCCGTCCACTCGCTGTTCCTGCGGGAGCACAACGCGATCTGCGACCATCTGGTGGCGGCGAATCCGCACCTCAGTGATCAACAGATCTATGAGAAGGCGCGCCTGGTCAACTCGGCACTGCTGGCCAAGATCCACACCATCGACTGGACGCCCGCGATCATCGCCCACCCGACCACGGTGTTCGCGATGCGCGCCAACTGGTTCGGTCTGCTGGGTGAACGCTTCGCCCGCATGTTTGGCCGGCTCACGGAAAGCGAACTGCTGCAGGGCATTCCCGGCTCCCCCACCAACCACCACGGGGTGCCCTACTCGTTGACCGAGGAGTTCGTCGCCGTATACCGGATGCACCCGTTGATCCCGGACGACTACGAGTTCCGCTCCGCCGCGGACAACCGCATCCTGGCCACCCACGAACTCCCCGACCTCACCGTGCGGCACATCCGCGATCGACTGACCGAAATACCGATGGACGACGTGCTGTACTCACTGGGACGAAGCCATCCCGGCGAGATCACCCTGCACAACTTCCCGGTGCACCTGCAGGCGCACCAGCGCGCCGACGGAAGTCTCATCGACCTCGCGGCCGCGGACGTTCTGCGCATCCGCGAGCGTGGTGTCCCGCGCTACAACGAGTTTCGTCGGTTGTTCCGCCTCAAGCCCGCCGAGACGTTCGAGGAGCTCACCGACGACCCCGTGTGGGCCGAGGAGCTCCGGCAGGTCTACGGCGACGTCGAGCGGGTCGATCTGATGATCGGGTTGTACGCCGAGAAGAAGCCCGCCGGGTTCGGATTCAGCGAGACGGCGTTCCGTGTCTTCACCCTGATGGCATCGCGTCGGCTGAGCAGCGACCGGTTCCTGACCCGTGACTTCCGCGCCGAGGTCTACACGGACGCGGGAATGCAGTGGGTGCATGCCAATTCGATGCGCACCGTGCTGTTGCGACACAGCCCGTCGCTTGAACCCGCCCTGCGCGGGGTCGCCAATCCCTTCAAGCAATGGACCGCGGTTGGATCGAAATGAGGCGCCCATGACATCCCCAGCCCCCACCCCCATCCGCTACCGCGAGGACCTCGAGCACCCCCGCCAGGACGAAGCCGAGTTGATCGACAAGCTGGTGGCGAAGTTGCACGGCAACAACGTGTGGGCCTACAAGAAGTATCGGCACGCCATCCGCGACGCACACGCCAAGAGTCACGGCATCCTCATCGGCGAACTCACCGTCGACCCCGACCTGCCAGAGGAACTGGCCCAGGGACTGTTCGCCAGGGCCGCCACCTACCCCGTCTTCGGACGACTCTCCAGTACCTCGGGTGCACTGCGGCACGATCGCCTGCGCGGGATCCGGGGACTCGGACTCAAGGTCCTTGGTGTCGAAGGGCCCCGACTGCAGGACGACGGCGCGACCACCCAGGACTTCCTTCTGGTCACCCACCGCGAATTCCCGTTCAAGGACGCCCACGCCTACCTGGTCCGAGGGATGCCCCTGGCCTGGCTGCTGGCCCGACTCCCGGACAGGGTGATGATGGTCGTCCAATGGGTCCTGGCCAGGGTGAAGCCCGTCCTGCACCGGTTCGGCGGCAAACTACCCGTTGCGCTTGAACTGTTCGTGGAACCCAACATCCCCATCCTCGGCAACACCTTCTTCTCGTCGGCGCCGATCCGCTACGGCGACTACGTCGCGAAGTTCTGCCTCGCGCCGCTCTCACCTTCGGTGAAGGTGTTGAGCAGCCAGTTGATGCCAGACGACGCCGGCCCAGAAGCGTTCCGCGACATGGTCGTCGAGTTCTTCCGGCACGACAGCGCGGTGTACGAGCTACGAGTCCAACTGTGCACCGACCCGGTGACGATGCCGATCGAAGATGCGACGGTGGCCTGGCCGGAGTCGGTTTCGCCGCACCGAAGGGTGGCCACCGTGACGTTCCCCGCGCAGGACGCCTACGGCGACAAACGACGGATCTTCGGTGACGACGTGCTGTCGTTCAACGCGTGGACCGGGCTGGCCGCGCACCGCCCACTCGGGTCCATCAACCGGCTGAAGTTGAAGGTCTACGAGGCGTCGAGCACGTTCCGGCACGAGAAGAATCACCAGCCGCTGCTCGAGCCAGTCACCGTCGACGTCCCCGAGTGAGCCGAGACCAGGGATCCACGGGAATCCAATTGTCGCGACTATCGATTTCCGACCGCCATGAACGGCGCGCAGAACCTACACTCGCGTCATGAGCAGCCGGTGGCAGTTGCTCGACCGCTCCGAGGAACGCGAGAAGATCCACTCCGCGCTGAGCGGCGACGACAGGCGTGGCGTCGTGCTGATCGGTCCTGCCGGTGTGGGCAAGACGACGCTGGCACGCACCGTGACGGCCGCCATGTCGACACCCGTTCAATGGGCGGCGTGCACGGAGTCCTCCCGAAGCATTCCGCTCGGCGCGTTCGCACAATGGGTGCAGTCGTCGGCGGCCCGCGACCCCATCGCCTTGATCGGTTCGGCCCGTGATTCGCTTCTGGCACAGGATGACACCATCGTCGGCATCGACGATGCCCACCTGCTCGACCAGCTCTCCGCGACGCTTCTCCATCAGATCGCCGTCGAACAGACCGGACGCATCGTGGCCACCGTGCGCAGTGGCGAGCCGGTGCCCGATGCGGTGACGTCGCTGTGGAAGGACGGGTACCTGGAACGGCTGGACGTGCAGCCGTTCACGAAGGTGCAGTGCATCTCCCTGATCGAAAAGGTGCTCGGCGGCACGCTGGAGGGGCTGTCCGCCGACGTGATGTGGACGTCGTCGAGCGGCAACCCCCTGTTCGTCCGGCACATGGTCGAAGGCGCTCTGGAGGCGAAGAAGCTCAAGGTCGTCGACGGCGTGTGGCAGCTGCGCGGCGCCACCGTGATCTCGTCGGGTCTGGCGGCACTGCTGGAGGCTCGCCTCGAACACGCCGGTGAGGGGATCGACGCACTGAGGTTGTTGGCGCTGTCCGAACCGCTCGACTTGGACATCCTGTGTCAGCTCGCGGGCGAGGACTCCGTCGACGCCGCCGAGATGCAGGGTTTGATTCGGATGGATCACGACGGCAGCAGACTCAATGCCCGCTTCAGCCATCCGTTGTTCGGTGACGTGGTGCGGCGACGAATCGGCACGGCGACCGCCCGCAAGCTGCGCGGGCAGATCGTGAAGGTGTTGCGGGAACGCGATCTCGACTCGGCGGGCAGCAGGATCCGGCTGGCCGAACTCTACGCCGACAGCGACCAGGCTGCCGACAGCTCATTTCTCGTCAGCGCCGCCAAGGACGCCGTCTTCCTCGCCAACCTTCCGCTCGGAGAACGCTTGGCGCGGATGGCCTTTGAGCGCGACGGCGACCTGCGCGCAGCAGAGCTGCTGTCCCGCACGCTGCTGTGGCAGGGTCGGGCCGCCGAGGCCGACGACATCCTGACAAATTTCGACCCGGCCGAACTCGACGAGATGCAGGTGGTGCTGTGGGGTCTGCCGAGGCTGTCGATCCTGTTCTGGTCGATGGGTGACGTGGAGCGCGCCCACCAGCTGTTGACCCTGCTCGAACAGCGGGTCACGCATCCGATGCTCAGATCCGTCATCGATGCGGTCGGATCGGCGATGTTGGTGCACGAGAACAGGATCGACGATGGTCTCGCGGCCGCACGGGCGGTGCTGAGCAACCCCGATGCGCCCGGTCAGGCCATCGACTTCGCGGCGTTCGGGTCGGGGTTGGCGCTACCGGTCGCGGGCCGGGGCAGTGAATTCGAGGCGATCGCCGCGCGGTGCAACAGCGAACTGAAGTCCACCGACGGGATGATCCGGTTCATGATCCGCTACGGCGTGGTGTTGTCGCTCGTCTACACCGGTGAACTGGACGCCGCCGACGACGAGGTCGCCCAGTGCGCCCGCTTCTCGTCATCGGGCCAGTTCGTCGGCTGGGCGATCACCAAGATCATGGCCGGCTGCGTCGCCACCTACCGCGGGCGATTCCCCGACGCGGTGTCCTCACTCGAGCAGGCTCTCGCGGCGCTCAACGCGGAGAACTCGATGCCATGGCGACTCGTCGCGCGCCTGCTGCTCGTCCGTGCCTACGCCGCACTGGGCCAGACCGAGAACGCCGAGCGGGTCCTCGCCGACGCGAATGAACACATCGGCCCGCACATGGCGCTGCACGATCCGCACGCCGGGATCGCGAAGGCGTGGCTCGCTGCGGCCCGCGGCGGCGAGCGCACCGCCGTCGACTTCGCCAGGGCCGCGGCCAATGCGGCCCACCGCTCGGGGCAGCACGCCGTCGAGGCCGAGGCCCTGCACCACGCCGCGAGATTCGGCGACCGGAGCGTCGCGGGCCGACTAGCCGCACTGGTCAAGAAGGTCGACGGTGGCGTGGTCAATCTCCAGAGTCGCCACGCCGCTGCCGTCGCAGCGTCGGACGTCGACGCGCTCGACGCCGTCAGCCACGACTTCGAGCAAGCCGGTTACCTGTTGTCGGCGGCCGACGCGGCCGCCCAGGCAGCACCGCTGCACGACAGGGCGGGTGATCGGCAGGCAAGTGCCGAATCCATCACGCGGGCAGTACATCTGGCTGGCGCCTGTGGGGGCGCGAGCACCCCTGCGATCAGGACCGCGGTGCGCCCCCTGCCGCTGAGTCCCCGTGAACGGGAGGTCGCCACCATGGTGGCCGCGGGGCTGTCCAACCGAGAGATCGCCGACCGAATGTCGGTGGCGGTGCGCACGGTCGAGGGTCACGTCTACCGGGCGTGCATCAAGCTGGGCGTATCGGATCGGGAAGCGCTCGCCGTGGTGATCCGGCAAGAGCTGGGCCCCGGGGCGTCCTAAGGCCGGTTGGTGACCGTCGCCGACCCCCCGGACCGGCGACGGCCACCTGCAACACCGGATCCCCCCGGTCCGGTGTTGCACACCCGGTCCCATCGGTCCCTAACCCGATGCGATCAAGGCACTACCCATGCTGGTCCCCGAGGGGCGCGGCCCGACAGCGTAGTGGACTACTTGGTTTCTCCGGCTTCTGTCCTGACGCTCCCGGGCATCCCTTCCGCGTAGCCCACTACGCGTGCCGCGCGCAGTCCCGTTTTCCTACCTTTGCGTCTCGACGACCCCACAGCGCCGGACCGTGACGTAGAGGAGACCCCCGATGACCAAGCCCGCCAGGACCCTGAGCAAGGGCGACGCCTTCGCCGAACTTCAGATGCTGGTGGACGAGGGCCTGATTGCGTTCGAGGGTCACAGCGACGAGAACCACGTCAACCTCGGCGGTCTGAACCCCGTCACCGGTGCGATGGAGGCAGGCAACGTCGCAGGCGTCGTCGTGCGGCGGGGCGAGGCGGCGGCGGCACCCGCCTTCCTCGATCCCCGCAATGCCTTGGCCCTGGTGCGGCTGTGTCAATACCTGTCCAACCGGTTCGGTGCCACCGACCTGTTCCACGTGGGGATCAGCGGCGACGCCTCGGGTGGCCGGGTCGACTGCCATGGCCAGGGCCGGGCAGTGGACTTCACCGGAGCCGCCCGTCGCGTCGGCGACGACACCGACTTCCACCTCACCGTGCTGAGCGACTGGGGTTCCGTCACCCCAAGCACCCCAAGCACCACAAGCGCCCCAAGCACCCAAAGCACCCAAAGCGCCCAAAGCACCCAAAGCACCCAATGCACCCAAAGCACCCAAAACACCACGGGCTACCGCCTCGACGGTGCGGGCACCCTGGCCGAAGCCTTCTTCCGCGGCGTCTACCAGTTCGCGGCCGGGCAGTGGCAGGACCGCTCCCAGGATCCCGACGGTCAGGACGTCCCCACCTCGATCGGCGATGGCGGTTTCATCCTCACTCCCGACCATCCGACCACGGCGCCCACGAATCACCTGCACCTGCAGATCGGCAAGTCGGGGACGGAATGACCGGACGGAGCCACCGTCGCGCCCAACCCCTGGCTCAGCCGGTCACCTTGTCGAGGTACTGCAACAGCTCGTGCGCCGCCAGTTCGACGTCCTTGTGTCGCCATTCCGAGGCCCGGTACACGCAGGCGATGAGGCCCGTGCGGTGCACGCGTCGAAAGTCGCCGTAGACGAACGCATACCGCGCCTTCGTCTCGTCCGTCGCCCCCTCGGTCAGCCCGAGGTGCCATTCCGCGTATTCGTCCCAGCCGTGGTTCTCCAGGAACGCGTTCTGGGCGTCGGCCTTCGGCTGCACGTCACCCCAGTCGCTGTCGAGGACGTACTGCTTGCCATCGATCAGCGTGCGAGCCTTGGCCACCGCCTCTTCGTTGAGTCGATACTTCGCCATGACCTGCCGGTATACCCACGGGCGCGATCGATCACACGCCGCGACCGTCAGCGACCCAGCCAGCGCGTCAACGCCGCCGCCAACCCGGCGTGATCGGAGCCGTCGTCCGACGCCCACGCCACGAAGCCGTCGGGGCGCACCAAGAGGTTGCCGACGCCGGATTCTCCCCGCACCAATTGCAGACGCCCGGCGTACGGCTCGGCGAGTGCGGCCAATCGGTCGTCGTCGGTGACGAGCAGGGTACGCCCACCATGCGCGTGGTCGGCGAGCCTGGCGCCGCCGACCAAGGGGAGGGCGGGCATCGTCGCACCGACGAGCGGATGGTCGTCTCCGAAGTCGTAACGCTGCCACAGCCCAGACACGCGCTTCACGAAGTGCGTTGCGCCGTCCCGGGTTCCGAGGAAGTCGGTGAGCACACCGCGCAGCGCCGAGCTCTGCGCGTCGCCGCGCATCACCGCCACCTGAGCCCGCGTCCAGTCCAGCACCCAGGCGCCGATGGGATGACGCTCGCTGGTGTAGGTGTCGAGCAGCCCGTCGGGCGCCCACCCCTGTACGGTCGCGGCGAGCTTCCAACCCAGGTTGACGGCATCGCCGAGCCCGAGATTCATGCCTTGGCCGCTGAACGGCGAGTGCACGTGAGCGGCGTCGCCGCACAGCAGCACGCGACCCCGCCGATAGGTCGTCGCCTGCCGCGCGTTGTCGGTGAAGCGGGCGGCGCTGACGATCCCGGTGATGCGGACGTCCACCCCGCTGACGCGCCGCACGCTGTCCTCCATCTCGGCCGCGGTGACCGGTGCGTCCCTGTCGATCGGCGGGCCGTCGAACTCGATGGTGCGCAGGCGGCCCGGCATGGGGCCGCAGACGTAGAGCCCGGCTGCGGTGTGCTGCCAACCGCGCTTCAACCCCTCCGCCCCGTCCACCGTGAAAACTCCTTGACGACCGGTGATCTCGGGATCTGTGCCGGTGAACTCGAAACCCGCGAGCCGACGGACCAGGCTGCGGCCGCCGTCGCAGCCGACCAGCCATGCCGCACGCACGCCGGGCCCACCGTCGAGAGACACGGTGACCCCGGCACCGTCGTCGTCCAGGCCACGCACCTGGACTCCGCGACGCACCTCGACGCCGAGTTCCGCGGCACGCCGCCCGAGGATCCGCTCCACCTCGATCTGCGGGATCTGGAGGTTCCAGCCGGACTGGCCACGGCCGACCAGCAGGGGATCGTCGCGGTCGATGGGGGCTGCGGGCACCTGGATTCCACCGAAGTGCCCGGCGAACGGCGCATAGTTCCCGCGTGCCGCGCCTGCCGCCCGGGCCGCCGGGAACAACCGGGCCAGCACCGCCTCCACCTCGGGGAGTAGTCCGCGCCGGTCGAGCGCCTCGGCGGACGCGATGTTCATGCCCTCCGCCTTGACGGCGGGGTCGGGCGACTCGCGTCGTTCGACGACGAGCACGTCGGCTCCTGCCAGTCGCAGTTCAATGGCCAGCATCAGTCCGACCGGCCCCGCCCCTGCGACGAGCACGTCGTACTCCGTCGTCGAAGTCATCGAGTTCTTCTCTCTCTCAGTCATTTTGGGCGCTCCGCCCCGGCAGCAGCAGCGCAGGCAGGAAGGCCAGGACGGTCAGGCCGAGCACCCAGGTGAAGGTGATCGCAAAGGCATGGGCGCCACCGGCGGGCAGCGAGTGTTGAAGGATCACGGCGAGCACGGCCGTGCCGAGCGCACCGCCGATCTGCTGAAAGATCCGGACGCCGGTGGTGGCCGCCGGGATCGCTTCCTGCGGGAGTCCCACGTACACAGCCGTCATGACCGGGACGAGGGTCAGACCGAGGCCGATGCCTCGGATGGCGATGGCGATGGGGATGACGACGCCGAGCAGATCCTGACTGGTTGCCGAGCCGGCGAACACGAGCGGCACCGTCGTGATCGTCAGCAGCGCCATCCCGATCAACGCGGGCGCCCGATAGCCGAGCTTCATCCGGTCGATGAGGCGGCCGCCGAGGATGGTTCCGACCGCCACCCCGACGCCCTGGGGCGCCAGCAGCAGCCCGGCCTCCAGCGCTGACGCGCCGCGCACCTGTTGGTAGTAGAGCGGCAACAGGAACAACGCGCCGAAGAGGGTGATGCCCGACGCGAACACGAGTGCCGAGGAGGTCGCGTAGCCACGGACTTTCAGGTACCGCAGGTTGAGCGGCGGATCGACGCGCGACCGCAGGGAGTGCACGCCGTAGCCCGCCAGGAGGACGGCGCCCGCAGTGAGTGGAACGATCGCCCCGGCACTGTCGAACCCTCCGGTCACCCCGGCGCGCGAGCACCCGAACACCAGCAGCGCCAACGCCGGTGAGAGCAGCGCCAGACCGAGGAGGTCCAGCCGACGCGTCTGCCCTGACCTCGTGGAAGGGACCGTGCGCCAGCCGAGGTAGAGCGCGGCGGCGACGATGGGGACGTTGATGAGGAAGATCAGCCGCCAGCTCGCGGTGCCGTGGATGCCGAGGATCGCACCGCCGACGACGGGACCCAGAACCGGTCCGAGTTGCGACGGGATCGCGATGTACGGCACCACGCGCGCCAGGCGGTCCCGGCCTGCTGCGGTGACGAGGATGGTCTGCGACAGCGGTAGGAGCATTCCGCCGCCGACGCCCTGCAGGATGCGGAACGCGATCAGGCTCTCGATCGACCACGCCGCGGCGCACAGCGCCGAGCCGGTCGCGAAGATGCCGAGCGCCAGCAGCCAGGCGCGACGACCGCCGAGCCGCTCGAACATCCACCCGCTGACGGGAATGGTGATGGCCACGGCAAGGGCGTAGCCGGTGCTCACCCACTGCACGGTCGACACGCTGGCGCCGAGCCGCGCCTGCAGTGTGGTGATGGCGACGTTGACGATCGTCAGGTCGAGAATCGCGGCGATGACGCCGACGAGGACGGCCAGCGCGAGTTTGATCAAGGCCGGATCGAGGGGCTCGGCCCTGGCGACGGCGGATCGGGAAGCGATGTTCACGAACACCGTTCTACTTACGAACAGTGTTCGTGTCAAATCGAACCCCGCTCGTCAACCGTTAGACTGCGTCGCATGGCCACGCCTCCCCAGCGGCGACGCGCCGCTCGCCACCAGCAGTCGGTGGCCGACGCCACTGTCGCCTCCACCCGTCGCGGACCGTCGGCGGGACGGAAGAAGCCCATCACCGTCGATGCCATCGTCGAGACCGCCTTCGGCATCATCGAGCGCGAGGGATACGGCGCGTTGACGATGCGACGAGTCGCAGGCGTCCTCGAAACAGGCCCGGCGTCGTTGTACGCCCACGTCGTCAACAAAGAGGATCTCGACGACCTACTGATCGGGCGACTGTGCTCCGAAATCGAACTCCCTCAACCGGATCCACGGACGTGGCGGGAGCAGCTCATCGACGTCTGCAATCAGATGCGGGATCAGTACCTGCGCTATCCGGGGATCTCCAGGGCGGCACTCGCCGGGATCCCGACGAATCAGGACACCGTGCGCGTCAACGAAGGCATGCTCGGCATCGCGCTGGCCGGCGGCCTCGACCCGCAGACCGCGGCGTGGGCCATCGATGCCCTCACCCTCTACGTCAACGCGTTCTGCCTGGAGACCTCCCTCGTCGACAGCCGCGTCGACCAGGAAGGGTGGGCCGTCAGCCGCAACGAACTGCTCCACAGGTTCGCGGCGCTGCCCGACACCTTCCCGCACACCAAGCGCCACGCCGCCGAACTGACGTCGGGCACCCCACTGGACCGGTTTGCGTTCACCATGAACCTGATGCTCGACGGGCTGGTCAGCCGCGCGTAGGCGGCCTACTCGCGGTGCCGCACGACGTTGACGACGTTGCCGTCGGGCGCCCGCACCAGGAATCGGCGCACCCCCCACGCCTCCGTGGTCAACGGGTGCACGATCTCCAGGCCGAGCTTCCGGGCCTCCTCGTACGCCGCGTCGACGTCATCGGTGTGGACCGAGATCACCGAGTCCTCGCTCGCGGTCGCGTCGCGCGTGACCAGCTGAACCTCGGCGGACGTATCCGGTGAGCGGTATCGCGCCACCCATCCCATGTTGAAGTCCTCGGCGCTCAGCCCGAGGAAGTCGCGGTAGAACGACTTGGCCTCGTCGACGTCGGCCACCCGAAGGTTCGCGGTGATGCGCTTGGCGTGCACGGCTTCTCCCCTACTCCTGGCTGCCTCTACTCCCCGGCTGCGTCTACTCCCCGGCTGCGTCTACTCCTTGACTGTCGAACGGCCTCCGCGGGGCCAGCCGCGCCACGTCGAGCCCGCGGGCGACGAGATCGGGCGGCACAGGCTGCCCCAGAACCATTGCCGCGCCCAACCGCGCTGCCGCAGGGGCCGTCTGGATGCCGTACCCGCCCTGGCCCGCCAGCCAGAAGAAGCCCGTCGCCTCGGGGTCCTCGCCCACCACGAAGTTGCGGTCGGGGGCAAAGGTGCGCAACCCCGCCCACGACGAGTTGACGCTGCGGATCCCGAGGGTGGTGACGTCGTTGATCACCTCGATGGCCCGCGCGATCTCGAGCTCGTCGGGCTTGGCATCGCTTGGCGGACAGGGAGTCTCGTCCGCCGGGGAACACAGGAACTGCGCCCCGTCCGGCATGGCGTAGAAGGACTGGTCGACCTCCGTGCAGTTCGGGAGGTTCCGGCCGCCCTCGCCGAGCGGCGAGGCGACCATGAAGATGGTGCGACGCAACGGTCGCAGACCCACGCCGGGCAACCCCGCCGACTCGGCTACGACGTCGGCCCACGCACCGGAGGCGTTGACGACCGCGGCGGCCCGATGCACTCGACCGTCCGACGTCGTGACGGACCAGTTGCCCGCGCCGTACTCCAGCGCAACCACCTTGGCGTCGCGGAAGATCTCGGTGCCGCCGAGGCGGGCGCCCCGCACGTAACCCTGGTGCAGGGCCGCGACGTCGAGTGCCATGGCGCGCGGTTCGTACATGCCGCGCTCGGCGGCCCCGGGGCGCAGTACGGGATAGAGCTCGCGGCAGCGCGCCTCGTCGAGGAGTTCGGCGTCCGAGACCAGCGGCAACACCTCCGCGTGCATCCGTTCGACGACGTGGCCGCGGCCCTCCGTGGCGAACTGCAGCAACGGACGGGGCGTCATCAACACCGCGTCGACGAAGTCCGGCGGCTGCTCGAAGAACTCCCGACTACCGGTCGTCAGTGCGCGGACCTGTTCTCCCCCATAGGTTTCCAGGAACGCCGCGGCCGACCGCCCGGTGGTGTGATACGCCAGCGTCGACTCGGTCTCCAGCAGGACGACCTTCGCCGCCTTGGACAGTTCGTAGGCGACCGACACCCCCGCAATACCCCCGCCGATCACGATGACGTCCGCGCTCATCTTCGGTCACCGCCTTCCCGACTCAACTTCTCGCCACCACCATCATGGCGACGTGCAACGAGGTCCGTGACTCCGGGCTGTCCAGATCGACCCCGAGCAGACGCTCGATGGTGGCCAACCTCGCATACAGCGTCGGGCGTGAAAGGTGCATGCGCTTGGCGAGTTCCGCCTTGTTACCGCCCACCTCCAAGAAGCTTCGGAGAAGGTCGAACATGTCGTCGCCGTACTTGGCGCGACGCTCGAGCACCCCACGCAACTCCGTCTCGGCGAAGGCCTGGACACGGGGATCGGCACGGATCAGCGCGACGAGGCCACGCAATCTGACGTCGGCCGACCGGTAGAACGGCTTGCCGTCGTCCGTGCTGGCCATCGCCAACGCCACCTCGGCCACGTGCTCCGACTCGGCGAAACCGCCCGCCGCATCGATGAGCCGCGTCGACTCCGGCCCGACGCCGACGACGCACTGCCCGACCCCGTCGATGCGGGTCACCGCGCGGCGGATGGCCGTCGCGAGTTCGGTGAGGATCTCGTCACCGTCCTTCGATGCCGCACCGACGCGCGCGCGGGGAGCGAACAGCAGATCGATCTGGCCGTCGTCCCTGCTGACCGCCAGGGCGGTGTGCCCGCCGGCCCGGACCGCATGGATGACGGCATCCAGCGCTTGACTGCGGCGCTGCTGAATCAGCACCTGGTTGACGTTCGCACTCTCCTGCAGCCGCACGGTGATGGGGACGTAGGTCAGCGCGGGCCGCAATCCGAGGGCGTAGGCGCGGGCCGTGGCGTCGGCCTCGTCGCGGATCCGGCCCCGCAGCAGATCGCCGACCAGACCGCTCTGCGCCCTCAGTTCCAGGGAGGTGCGGTCCTGCTCGACCATCCGGTTCAACGCGAGCGCCTGCGCGGCGCGTTCGAGCGTGGTGATGGTTCGATCGTCGGCCTCGACGTCGTCCGCGCGCCCACGCGGCGCCACCAGCCGACCCCATTCCTGACGGTGCGGACCGACCGGTCGCGCCACCCACGTGCCTGCCCCCGCCACCGGCCCGAGCCGAGAGCGCCGCTCCCAATCGCCGAGGAGATCCTCCAATGCGACGTCGCGGCGGCCGAACGCCAGCACCTGGCGGTTGAGGTCTTCCAGCACGATCGGGGTGTCGAGCATGTCGGCGGCAGCGGCGACGATCTCGTCGACCGACGCCCGACGCATGCTGAGCCCGTTGAACGCCTCGTGCACGCGACGGGCGTAGTCCACCTCCGCGTACTGCTCGGCGACGATCCGCCGGTGCACCTCCTCGGTGACCTCCACGAAGCGGACGGCCCGGCGCAATGCGATCACCGGCAGTTCGAGGGCGGCTCCGATGCTCAGGACCGAGGGTGGCACCGCGTCGACGTGCAGTCCCAGTTCGATCACCACCGCCACCGCACCCGCCCTGGCCAGCCGCGGAAGGTACTCGTCGCGGTGCGCCGGATCGGCCAGCGCCTGCCCGGTGGTCAGCACCATCTCCCCACCCCCGAGCAGGTTGGACAGATCGGTCAGATCGCTGACGTGAACCCACCGCACGGGTCGGTCCAGGACGCCGGGGGAATCTGCTCCGCAGACCACCTCGGGGTCACCGGCCTGCAGTACCGGCAACGCCAAGACCTCCCGCACGGTGGGCAACATTTGACACATCGTAAAACAAGCCGCAGCCTGCGTTACGCATTGTCGGCACGGTCGGCATTCGCTCGATCAGACACTGGTGGCATGACACTGAGCACCCGCGTCCGCACCATTGCCCACTGGTCCGACGGCAAGAAGTTCGCAGGCACCGGCGAACGCACCTCCCCGGTCACCAATCCGGCCACCGGTCAGATCACCGGCGAGGTCGCCCTGGCCGACGTCGCCGACGCACGCGCCGTCATCGACGCCGCCGCGGCCGCCTTCCCCGCGTGGCGCGACACGTCGCTGGCCAAGAGGACCACGATCCTGTTCGCGTTCAGGGAGTTGCTCAACGCCCGCAAGCACGAGCTGGCCGAGATCATCACCAGCGAGCACGGCAAGGTCGTCTCCGACGCCCTCGGCGAAGTCAGCCGCGGCCAGGAAGTCGTTGAATTCGCTTGCGGCATCGCCCATCTGCTCAAGGGCGGAATGACAGAGAACGCCTCGACCAACGTCGACGTCGCCTCCATCCGCCAGCCCCTCGGCGTCGTCGGCGTCATCAGCCCGTTCAACTTCCCGGCCATGGTGCCGATGTGGTTCTTCCCCATCGCCATCGCCGCGGGCAACACCGTCGTCCTCAAACCCAGCGAGAAGGACCCGTCGGCCGCCCTCTGGATCGCCGAGCTGTGGGCCGAGGCCGGCCTGCCCGCCGGTGTCTTCAACGTGCTCCAGGGCGACAAGGTGGCCGTCGACGAACTGCTGACCAACGAGTCCGTGAAGGCCATCAGCTTCGTGGGCTCCACCCCCATCGCGCGCTACGTCTACGAGACCGGCACCCTGCACGGCAAGCGGGTGCAGGCCCTTGGCGGTGCCAAGAACCACGCGATCGTGCTACCCGACGCCGATCTCGACCTCGCCGCCGACGCCATGGTCAACGCGGGCTTCGGCTCGGCCGGTGAGCGCTGCATGGCCATCTCGGCATGCGTCGCCGTCGGCCCCATCGCCGACGACCTGGTAGCCAAGATCGCCGACCGCGCCAAGGGACTCAAGACCGGCCCAGGATTCACGACGGACGGCGCCAGGGACGCCGACATGGGGCCGCTGGTCACCAAGGCGCACCGCGATCGCGTCGCGTCGTACGTCGACGCGGGCGAGGCCGACGGCGCCACCATCGTCGTCGACGGCCGCGGCATTTCCGACCATGCTGAAGACGGGCGCGATCCTGAGGGCTTCTGGTTGGGCCCCACCCTGATCGACAACGTCACCCCCGACATGAGCGTCTACACCGACGAGATCTTCGGCCCCGTGCTGTCGGTGGTCCGCGTCGACTCCTACGACGAGGCCCTGAACCTGATCAACTCGAACCCCTACGGCAACGGCACCGCCATCTTCACCAACGACGGCGGCGCGGCCCGGCGGTTCCAGAACGAGGTCGAGGTCGGCATGGTCGGCATCAACGTGCCGATTCCCGTCCCCACCGCCTACTACAGCTTTGGCGGTTGGAAGAGTTCACTGTTCGGTGACACCCACGCACACGGGACCGAAGGCGTGCACTTCTTCACCCGTGGCAAGGTTGTCACCACGCGCTGGCTGGACCCCCGTGCGCGGAGCGCACAATCAGGCAGTAGCCGCGGCGGCATCAATCTCGGCTTCCCGCAGAACAACTGAGTCAGGAGCACCCGACCCATGACCACCACCGAAGCATCAGAGATGCTGCCAAGCGGACAGGACCTCGCCACGGCCAAGGCCGAGGCCGCCCACGCCTACGAGCTGGACCGCAAACACGTCTTCCACTCGTGGTCGGCGCAGGCGCTGATCGCGCCGATGACGATCACCGCGTCGGAGGGCTCCTACGTCTGGGACGGCGACGGCAACAAGCTGCTGGACTTCTCCTCGCAGCTGGTCTTCACCAACATCGGCCACCAACACCCGAAGGTCGTCGCGGCCATCGCCGAGCAGGCGGCAAAGCTGTGCACCGTCGCCCCGCAACACGTCAACGCCGCGCGCTCGGAGGCGGCCCGACTGATCTCCGAGCGCACGCCGGGCGACCTGAACCGGGTGTTCTTCACCAACGGCGGCGCCGACGCCGTCGAGCACGCGGTCCGGATGGCCCGCCTGCACACCGGCCGCTACAAGGTGCTTTCGCGCTACCGCTCGTACCACGGCGGCACCGACACCGCGATCAACCTCACTGGCGACCCGCGCCGCTACCCCAACGACTACGCCAGCAGCGGCGTCGTGCACTTCAACGGGCCGTTCCTGTACCGCTCGTCGTTCCATGCCGAGAACGAGCAGCAGGAGTCCGAGCGTGCGCTCGAGTACCTGGAGCGCCTCATCCAGCACGAGGGCGCGACGTCGTTCGCGGCCATCATCCTGGAGTCCGTGCCCGGCACCGCGGGCATCATGGTGCCGCCGCCGGGCTACATGAAGGGCGTCAGGGAGATCTGCGACAAGTACGGCATGGTGTTCATCGCCGACGAGGTGATGGCCGGGTTCGGCCGTACGGGTGAGTGGTTCGCCATTCAGAACTTCGACGTGACGCCCGACCTGATCACGTTCGCGAAGGGCGTCACCTCCGGCTACGTGCCGCTCGGCGGCGTCGCCATCAACGACGCGATCTACTCGACGTTCGCCGACCGCGCCTACCCCGGTGGGCTGACCTACTCGGGGCATCCGCTCGCGTGTGCGGCCGCCGTCGCCACCATCAACGCGATGGAGGACGAGGGCATGGTTGCCAACGCCAAGCGCATCGGCGAGGACGTGCTGGGCCCCGGCCTCGCCGACCTCGCCGCCAAGCACCCGTCCGTCGGCGAAACCCGAGGGCTCGGGGTGTTCCAGGCCATCGAACTGGTCTCGAATCCGCAGACCCGCGAACCACTGGCGCCGTACGGCGGTTCCAGCCCGGCGATGAACGCGACGATCGCGGCGTGCAAGGCCAACGGCCTGCTGCCGTTCGCGAACTTCAACCGCATCCACGCGGTGCCTGCGTGCAACATCAGCGACGCCGAGGTCGCCGAGGGGCTCAGGGCACTGGACGCCGCGCTGACGGTGGCCGACGGCTACGTGGGCTGAGGACCCGGACGACGAATGATCGACGCCACCCGCCAGTCCTTCGCGATCGGCCTCATCGGCGGACCCACCGTCGTGATCGACTATGCAGGAACGCGATTCGTCACCGATCCGACGTTCGACGAACCCCGCGACTACGGCAACATGGCCAAGCTGACCCCGCCCGCGATCGCCGCCGACCAGCTTGGTCCCGTCGACGCGGTCCTGCTCAGCCACGACGACCACAACGACAACCTGGACGTCGCGGGGCGACGGTGGGCCACCACCGAAGTGCCCGTCATCATCACCGGACCCGGCGCTGCCGACCGCCTCGGCGGGGGTGCGATCGGTCTGCCGACGTGGCAGACCGCACAGGTGCAGCGCCGCGACGGACCCGGGCAGATCACCATCAGCGCGACACCGGCGGTGCACGGCCCCATCGACGGCACCCGCGACGCGTCCGGACACGTCAACGCCGAAGTGACGGGCTTCGTACTGCAGGCCGACTCCCTGCCGACGGTGTACGTCAGCGGCGACAACGCCGCGATGCTGCCCGCCGCTCAGATCGCCGAGCGGTTTCCGTCGATCGACGTCGCGGTCCTGTTCGCCGGAGCGTCCCGCCTGGCCACCAAGAACCAGGGCCGCCCACTCACGCTCACCGGCCAGCGGGCCGCCGACGTCACCGCCGTGCTCGCGGTCCCTCGCGTCGTCATCGCGCACATCGCGGGCTGGTCGATCTACAGCGAGGACTTCACCGACGTCCGCACCGCGTTCGACGAAGCCGGCATCGTCGATCGCATCGTCACCGCGGAGCCGGGCCAGTGGGCGGTTTCCGAGGCTACCGATCCTTCGTAGCGGCGATCGCGTCGAGCACTTCGGCGGTGCTGACCACGGCGGCGTAGTTGGGCATGTTGACCTCGAGCGCGGCATGCATCTCGGCCTGTGAGTACGTGGCGGTGGCATCGCCGACGACGGTGACGTCGTACCCGAGTTCAGCGCCGTACCGAACCGTCGACTCGACGCAGGTGTGCGTGATGAGACCCATCACGATCAACTGGTGGATGCCGTGCTTCTTGAGCTGCAGGTCCATGTCCGTGTTGGCGAAACCACTTGAACACCAATGTTCCTGGGCGATGACGTCACCGTCTCGGGGCACCAGGTCCTGGTGCAGTTCACCGCCCCACGTCCCGTACTCGAAGGTCTTGCGCCCCCACGCGGCCCGCTGAATCGGGGCGACGTACTTCCAGGTTTCGTAGTCGCCAGGCCGATACCGGTGGTGCAACGCATAGAAGACCCGGATGCCCGCGCCGCGCGCGGCGTCGAGAACCTCGCGCATGTGCGGCACGCACTGATTCGCCTCGGCGACCTCCTTGAGGCGATCCCACACCTTGCCGCCCTCTGAGATGAAGTCGTTGTACGGGTCGATCACCACCAGACCGGTGATGCCCTTCTCGAAGCTCATGCCGCTCGTCCCCTACAGCTTGCTCACCGCGAACGCGGCGCCCTGACCGGCCATGCCGTTGACCACGTAGCTAGTGTGCGCCTCGTTCGGCAGGCCGGTGACGATACCGTCACACACCGAGTCTCCTGGCGCGCACAACTCCAACGCCCGGTCCGCGAACATCGGACCGACGCCGATGCCCGGCACCTCGTACTTGGCGACGAAGTCACCCGCGGGCTTGCCGAACAGGACGACCGCAGCAACGTGCGTGGCGGCGTCCGGCGACACCGGAGGAGGAACCAGTTCGGGCGGGACGCTGGCAGGCGTCGTGGCGGCCGTCGTCAAACCCGTCACCGCGGCGCCCTGGGAGTACCCGCCCAGAATCAGCCTGGTGCCCGGGCAGGCCTCCGACATGAACTGCACGCGGAAGGCCTCGTCGCGAATGCCGTCGGTCACGGTCCTCGGGAACTCCACCGGGTCGGCGAAGTTCCCGCTGGCCGGGTAGTTGACGGCATACTGGCCAACGGTCCGGCCGCCCGCCTGCGCGCGCACCGCATCGACCAGCGCCTGCCCGACGTCGCCGAGACCGGGGAACTGGCCGGTCCCCCTGGCGAACACCACCTCGATGTCCGGGCACGGCTCGGCGGAGGCGACCGGAATCACCGTTCCCGCCAGCGCGATCCAGGCGCCCAGTGCCGCAACGACGACCGCGCGACCGGCGCGTCGACCTCTCATCGTGGCTCCCCCTCGAAGTCGTCGGTTTCGATCAGCCAGCGAACCATGGATGCCATCGACACCGCGGCCGTTTACCCCGACCTTTGTACGCGAAACAGCGACCGGGTGGGCATTCAGCCAGGCAGCAGCGCCACGATCGCGGCGATGATCGGCACCGCGGCGACCGTCGACACCAACGTCGCGTCCCTGGCCAACGACTCGTTGCACCGGTACACCCCGGCGTAGGCATTGATGTTCTGCGCGGACGGCAGTGCCGCCAGCACCGTGACGAGAAGGACCTGCGAAGGGCTGGCGCCGAAGCCCCACCGGGCGATGGCGTAGGCCAGCATGGGCATGAGCACCATCTTGGAGACCACGACGATGGCCAGGTCGCCGCGGTCGGCCCGCGGCAACGCATCGGTGCGGCTGCTCAGCGAGATGCCGAACGCCAGCAGCACGGTCGGGATGGCGAGGTCGGCGAGCAGACGCACCGAATCGGCGACGGGTCCCGAAAGCTGCACCGAGGTGGCGGCGAGCACGACGCCGACCACACTGGCCGCAATGATCGGATTGACGATCAACGCCAGCACCTGCCGCCACGGCGACGGTCTCGGGTCGACGGCGGAGTTCAGTACCGCGATGCCGATCGGCGCCATCACGACGCACTGGAAGAGGATGATCGCCGAGATGGCCGTGGTATTGCCGAAGACATACGCGCTCAACGGGATACCGAGATTGCCCGCATTGACGTAGGACCCCGTCCACGACGCGATGGTCGAATCGCCGCCGTTGCGTCGGCGCACCAGGGTGAAGACGGCGAAGCACACCGCGAACGCGAGCAGTGCGGCCAGTGCGGAGACCGCCAACTCCAGGGAGAAGATCTGCTCCAACGTCGCCTCGGACAGGTTCAGCAGGAGCAGGGCGGGGACACCGATGTGAAACGCGACGCGATTCAGCACCATCCGCGCGTTCTCGCCAAGCACCTCCGTCCGTCCGACGATCGCCCCCACCCCGACGACGACCCCAATCACGGCGAAGGCTTCGAAGACGGCGAGCACGCACGACATCCTTCCGGGCTGGCTCGGGTCCGTCGATTTGGGTATCCCCCTCGGCATGGCGACGGAGACTGAGTACGACCTCATCGTGATCGGATCGGGCCCTGGCGGCCAGAAGGCGGCGGTGGCGGCGGCCAAATTGGGCAAGACGGTGGCCGTCGTCGAACACGGCCAGATGCTCGGCGGGGTGTGCGTCAACACCGGAACGATCCCGTCGAAGACGCTTCGTGAGGCCGTGCTGTACCTGACCGGCATGAACCAGCGCGAGCTCTACGGCGCCAGCTACCGCGTCAAGCAGAACATCACGCCCGCCGACCTCCACGAACGCACGTCACACGTGGTCCGGCGGGAGATCGACGTCATCCGCGACCAACTGACGCGCAACCACATCGACCTCTACGTCGGCCACGGCAGCTTCACCGACGCCCACACCGTGCTGGTCGAAGGCGTGGATGCTGCCGAACACCGCACGCTGACAGCGGATTTCATCGTCATTGCCACGGGCACCACACCGCGTCGGCCCGACGGCGTCGACTTCGACGACGAGCGCGTGCTGGACTCCGACCAGATCATCGACCTCGACTTCATCCCCACCTCGATGGTCGTCGTCGGGGCAGGCGTCATCGGCATCGAGTACGCGTCGATCTTCGCCGCCCTCGGCACCAAGGTGACCGTCATCGAGAAGCGCGACACCATGCTCGACTTCTGCGACCCGGAGATCACCGAAGCGTTGCGCTTCCACCTGCGCGACAACGCCGTCACCTTCCGCTTCGGCGAGGAAGTCACCAGCGTCGACGTCTCACCGGACGGCACGCTGACCACGCTGGCCAGCGGCAAGCAGATCGCCGCTGCCGCGGTGATGTACTCGGCGGGACGCACCGGACGGACCAAGGGCCTCGACCTCGAGGCGGCGGGCCTGGCCACCGACGACCGTGGCCGCATCGAGGTCGACGAGCAGTTCCGCACCAAGGTCGACCACATCTTCAGCGTCGGCGACGTCATCGGTTTCCCGGCACTGGCGGCGACGTCCATGGATCAGGGCAGGCTTGCGGCGTACCACGCGTTCGGGGAGAAGGCGAGGAGCATGGCCGACCTCCAGCCCATCGGCATCTACACCATCCCCGAGGTGTCCTTCGTTGGCGCCACCGAATCCGACCTGACCCGCAAGGCCATCCCCTACGAGTTCGGCGTATCGCGCTACCGCGAGCTGGCCCGCGGGCAGATCGCGGGTGACTCCTACGGCATGCTCAAGCTGTTGGTGTCGACCGAGGATCAAAAGCTGTTGGGCGTGCACATCTTCGGCACCGCAGCCACGGAGCTGGTGCACATCGGCCAGGCGGTGATGGGCTGTGGTGGGACCGTGGAGTACCTCGTCGACGCCGTCCTGAACTATCCGACGTTCTCGGAGGCGTACAAGGTGGCAGCGCTGGACGTGATGAACAAGATCCGCGCCGTACGCAACTTCCGCGACTCGTCGGCGTAGCACTCCGAGAAATTCGCTGGGCGTGCGTCAACGCCCGCACATTTGTGAATCATATGAACACCGGGCTTTATTGGTGAGGTCTCATTAGATTCGATTTTGTACCCAGCAGATCGAAGTTCCGAACCCAGACGCGATTCGCCGGATATGAAATGTCCGATCACCCAATGAGCACCAGGAGTCAAAATGATTCGTCGTTTCATCGCCCCCGCACTGATGACCGCCGCCGCCGCAGCCGCGATTGCTGCCGCGCCGATCGCCGTCGCCGCACCCATCGCCGGACTGGACGGCGGAGGCACGACCACGACCACCACGCGGGACGGTCACGTCGCCATCCAGGCACAACCGCCCAGCGTTTCCGAGCCGAGGAGCTACGGCGAGTTCCCGAACGCCATCCCCTTCCTTGGCGAGTGAGGTTCCGGCAGCCGGTAGCTGACACCTCCCAGCGAGGTTCGGCAACACGTAACCGCGGAGGCACTGCCA
>NZ_JBEVLO010000329.1:0-23089 GCF_040509115.1 Mycobacterium sp.
CGCTGACGCTGCCCGCTGTCGTCCGTGCGCGCGAGGTGTGGCTGGTGGTGGCGGGCGCCGAGAAGGCCGATGCCGTGGCCGCAGCGATCGGCGGGGCGACCGCCGACGACGTGCCTGCCGCCGGTGCCGCAGGGCGGGTGGCCACGGTGTGGCTGCTCGACGAAGCGGCCGCTTCGAAGCTGTAGCTCACACCCGGCGGACGAAAGTAGTCGACGCCCTCGTCAGTTAGTCGTACTGTGAAGCTCTCGTGAGTCGGGGGGTTCACATGGCGCTTCAGGTCGGTTGTCTCGATCAGCCACTGAATACGCGCATATCGCCCACGGCACTCCTGCGTGGGGGTTACGCGATGGCAGCCGGTGCACGGACTGCGACACCTCGTGCTCCTGAACACGAGTGCCTTGCGGCCCAGTCTGAGGAGGGGCATGGCGACGAACGTTCCGGTGATGTCGGTTCAGCGGCGGCTCAGGAAGCTCTGACGGGGACCGGCTGCGCCGAGGATGCACAGTGAGCCCCCATACTGATTGCCATGGCAGACAGAGGCGATGGTCGGCGAAGGCAGTCACCGACTCGGCAACGCATCAAGACCCTGACGCAAGCCGCGCTGAATGCCGACGTCACCGTCGAACAGGTCGACACGCTGCTGACCGATCTCGGCCTGACGCTCGCCGTCCTGGACAAGTCGACCACCGGCCTGGACGCCACCCTGGAGCGGTTCAACGAGACGATCACCCGCATCGACGAACTGGCCCCGCGCCTGATCGGGGTCGTGGAGCGGTTGGAAGCCATCGTCGAGCGGGTGGAACGCATCGTGGGCATCGGCGAACAGGTGATGGCGCCGTGGGCCGCGACGGAGAACGCCGTGCGCGGCGCCGTCAACGCGGTACGCAAGAGCACGGGCCTTTGAGAAGTCGGGGCTAGTGACGAGCCCGCTCGACCTCCTGCCCGTCGCAGACGGCGTCGGGTTGCCGTGGGACGTCCAGGTTCCCGATGCGGTCGCGGCGGTGGCGGCGGCTCGCGCGGCGTGCGGAGACTCGTTCGTGGTGCGCAGCGGGGGCAGCGACCATCTGTTCACGTTCTCCCCCACGGGGGTCGAGTCGCTCTACGCCCTGCCGGAGGAATCGGCGAGCAAGGGCATGGCGGACTACCGGATGCTGCGGCGCAAACTACCCGACGAGATCTTCGTGGGTCGGCGGTTGCTGCCCAACGCATTGTTCCGCCGGGACGACGTCTCGTCGTATCTGGCCAATCTCGGTCACGCGCTGGACGCCACGGAGGACGAGCTCGGCGAGGCGGGATCCGTCGAACTCTTCGGCATGACCCGGCGGCTGGGTCATCGGATGGGGTTGGCCTCGTGGGCAGGTCCCGGTTGCGCCGACGGCGACACCTTCGAGCGACTGGTGGCCGCGTTCGACGTGCTCGACGGCTCCGAGGCCTTCGTTCATCCCGACGCGATGGCGGCGGTCGAGGCATCGGAGAAGCGTGCCGAGCGGGCCGCCCTCCACACCGTGACCGACATCGTCGAAGATGCCGTCCGCCAGCATGATTCGGGATCGGCCGCCGGTGATGGGCTCTTCGGCAGGATCGTCGAGGCGTGGTCCGGGGAGCCGGCGGACGTGCGCTGCCGAGGCATCGCCATGGACGTCGCGCTGATCCACGTCGCGTCGATGGCCAACCTGATGGCTGCACTCGGTTGGGCCATCGTCGACCTGCTCGAGCACCCGGAGCACCTGCGGCGCGTCGCCGCGGGCGACGCCGATCTGGCCCAGCGCTGCGCATTGGAGAGCATCCGGTTGGCGCAGCGGTCGATCATGGCCCGGGTCGTGATGAAACCGGTCGTGTTCGACACGGGCGTGGGTGCCGTGGAGGTTCCGCCGGGATGGATCATCGCCACCCTGCTGCCCCTGCTCAACACGACGTCGGCGCCCGGTTTGCAGACGTGGGATCCCGATCGTTGGCACCGTCATCTTCTCGTCGACGCGGGCGCGTTGGCGTCGCCGATGCTGGTGACGGCCTTCGGGCACGGCAGACACTCGTGTCCGGCGCAGCCATTCTCGTTGTCCGCCATGACGATGGCGATGACGAGGCTGGTCGGCCGGTACGGGATGACGCCCGAGTGGGACGCGTATCCACGACCGGTGGGTGCGCAGATCGGCGGTGTCGCGCGGTCCGCGGAGCTTTGTCGGGTTCGATACGCGCACCGATGACGTTGGTTATGGTCGAGCCATGTCCGCGAACGACGGCGATCACTTCTCGTCACTGTCCGAGCTGGAGTTGCGCGTCCGCGCGCTCGAAACGGTGCTCACCGAGAAGGACTATCTGACTTCCGAGGCGCTCGACCGGATCGTCGAAGCCCACGAGACCAGGATCGGTCCCCACATCGGAGCGAAGGCGGTGGCGCGCGCGTGGGTCGACCCCACCTATCGCGCAGAGCTGTTGGCTGACGCCACCACCGCCGTCGCCACGTTCGCCGACGACGGGCGCGTCGGCGATCAACTCATCGCGGTGGAGAACACTTCCGACGTGCACAACGTGGTCGTCTGCACGCTCTGTTCCTGCTACCCGTGGGACGTTCTCGGGCTGCCGCCGGTGTGGTACAAATCCGACGCCTATCGGTCGCGGACGGTCAAGAAGCCACGCGAGGTGCTCGCGGAGTTCGGACTCGCACTGGCGCCGACCGTCGACATCCGCGTCTGGGACTCGACGGCCGAGACCAGGTATCTCGTGCTCCCCATGCGCCCTCCCGGTACCGACGGGTGGGACGAGGACCGGCTGGCGGCCCTCGTCAGCAGGGACAGCATGGTGGGTGTGGGGCTGCCGACGAGCGGTTCCGAGCCGGTCGGTGTCGACGCCTGATGGACGGCATCCACGACATGGGCGGAATGGATGGCTTCGGCCCCGTCAGGCCGGAGCACGACGAGCCGAGATTCCATCACCCGTGGGAGGGTCGCGCGTATGCGATGAGCAGCGCGATGAGCGCGTCGGGAACGTGGAACATCGACGTGGGCCGTCACGGCATCGAGCGTCTGCCGCCGGTGGTCTACCTGTCCAGCTCGTACTACGAACGATGGCTGCGCCGACTCGAGCTCGTCCTGATCGAGCACGGCCTGGTCACCCAGGACGAGCTCGACGACGGGCGGTCGGCCGTTGCGGGACGCGACCTCAAGAACGGTCCGTTCACGGCGGATCGGGTGCCGCGGGTGCTGAAACGGGGTTCGTTCGTCCGCGATGCGCAGGCCGCGCCGCTGTTCCAGCCCGGTGATCGGGTGCGGGCCCGCAACGTGCATCCGCGATCGCACACCCGGCTGCCGCGCTACGTCCGAGGGCATGTCGGCGTCGTCGAGCGGGTTCACGCCCCGAACGTGTTCCCCGACAGCGTCGTCCGTGGAGACGGCGAGGACCCGCAGTGGCTGTACACGGTCCGCTTCGACGGCGGCGAACTATGGGGTGAGGACGGCGAGCCGGGAACCACCGTGTCGATCGACGCGTTCGAGCCGTACCTGGAGCCCACGTCGTGAGCGAACCCGCCTTCGGTGCGCCTTGGCAGGCGCGGGCGTTCGCCATGGTGCGGGCGATGCAGGAGTCCGGTGTGTTCACGGCACGGGAGTGGGCAGACGCGCTCGGAGCCGAGATCGCTGCGGCCGCCGGCCAACCCGACGACGGCGCCGCCTACTACGAACACTGGCTGGCTGCGCTGGAGCGGCTCGTCGTGACCAAGCGCCTGGCATCGCGCGACAGTTTGACGCGCTACCGGGCGGCGTGGGCGCTGGCGGCCGATCGCACGCCACATGGGCAACCGATCCGGTTGGACCAGGAGGATCGCGGCGGTGGATCGGTGACGTCGAATATGCAGGAGACGTGACGCCGCAGTATGTGCGAACCGCTAGCGGCCCACCCGGTTGAAGCGCTTCCCGCGGGCGATGCGACGCATGTCCGCGTCCTGCGCCACCAGCTCGCTCAGGGACCGGTGCAGGGCCGCGCCGACGCGTTCGCAGAACTGACGTGACTCGTCGGCCGCGTCGGGTAGCTCGGGGACGATGAGGTCGACGATGCCGTCGCGGCGCAGGTCGAGGGAGCGGATGCCCTGCTGCACGGCCATTTTCGGCGCATGGGCAACGTCGCGGTGCACGATGGCGCTGGCACCCTCGGGGGGTAGGGGGGAGAGCCACGCGTGCTGCGCCGCCAGGACCCGGTCCGCGGGCACCAGCGCCAGCGCGCCACCGCCGGTGCCCTGGCCCAGCAGCAGCGACACGGTGGGGATCTCCAGGTCGACCATTTCGGCGATGCAACGGGCGATCTCGCCGGCGAGCCCCCCTTCCTCGGCGTCCTTGGACAGCGCCGCACCGGCGGTGTCGATGACCGTGACGAGCGGAAGCCGAAGATCGCTGGCCAGACGCATACCCCGACGGGCCTCGCGTAGCGCCGCCGGGCCCAAGGGAGTCAGAGGCGTCTGCCCGCTGCGATCCTGCCCGAGCAGCACGCAGGGCATGTCGCCGAACCGGACCAGCGCGAGGATCAGGCCCGGATCGGACTCCCCTTGCCCAGTGCCGTTGAGCGGCAACACGTCTGCTGCGGCATTGAACAGCAATTCCCGCACCCCTGGCCGGTCACGTCTGCGCGACGCCTGGACCGAGGTCCATGCCGGGACGTCTGCAATCGGCCAGTCCGGAGCGTCCGTCACCTGGGGGCGCATGCGAGGGGCGTCGGTCATGATGCGCAGGGCGCGGTCGACGATCTCGCCGAGTTGCTCCGGCGGCCGAACTGCGTCGATGAGCCCGTGGGTCTGCAAGTTCTCCGAGGTCTGCACGCCGACGGGGAACTGGTCGCCATAGAGCGCCTCGTAGACGCGGGGACCGAGGAAACCGATGAGCGCCCCCGGCTCGGCGACCGTGACGTGGCCAAGCGATCCCCAAGAGGCAAAGACTCCCCCGGTGGTCGGATGACGCAGGTACACGAGGTAGGGCAGATGGGCGGCCTTGTGGGCGGTGATCGCCGCGGTGATCTTGACCATCTGCAGGAATGCCACTGTCCCCTCCTGCATCCGGGTGCCTCCGGAGGTCGGCAACGCCAGCAGCGGCAGCCCCTCGGAGGTGGCGCGGTGAATGGCGGTGACGAGTCGCTCCCCCGCCGCCACGCCGATGGAACCGGCGAGAAAGGCGAAGTCGCTCAACAGGATTGCCACCTTGCGACCGCGGATCGTGACCACGCCGGTGATCACGGACTCGTCGAGGCCCGTCTTTGCCCTGGCCGCCGCGAGTTCCTCGGCATATGCGGAGTCCACGGCGTGCTCGACGACGGGCGAGTCCCAGCACTCGAAGCTGTCGGCGTCGGCCAGGACGTCGAGCAGTTCCGGTGCCGACAGCCTGCGCATCAGACCGCTTCCTTCAACCAGGCGCGCACCAGGTCCTCGTCCCCACCGAGCACCGGTGGCGCGAGGTGGCGCGTCTCCGTCGTCTCGGTTCCGTCGGCTTCGAAGAAGCGCAGGGGCGGGCCGGGCAGCCTGACCGCGCCGAGCGTCGCGTGTTCGACGTCGATGAGCAGGCCCTGCGATGTGGTCTGCTCCCACTCGTACACCTCCCGGACGTTGCGCACCTTGCCCGCAGGCACGCCCATCGCGTCGAGGAGCTTCAGCAGGGGCGCCGTGTCGTGGGTCGAGAACAGCTTCGAGACCTCCTCGACGACCTCGGCGCGGTTGGCTACCCGCTGCGGGTTGGTGGCCATTCCGTCGCGGTCGGGGTCGATGCCGAATCCTTCGCAGAAGCGGTGCCACAGGCCCTCGCTCCCCACCGAGATCTGTACGGCGCCGTCGGCGGTGGGAAACAGGCCGTACGGGCAGATCGAGGGATGGTGGTTGCCCTGCGCCTCGCCGATCTCACCGGCGACGGTCCACTTCGTGCCCTGAAACGCATGCACGCCGACCACGCTGGCCAGCAGCGACGTTCGTACCACCGAACCCTTGCCGGTGCGGTCGCGATCGCGCAGTGCGGCCAGGACCCCGAACGCTCCGTACATTCCGGCGAGCAGGTCGGCGATGGGCACTCCGACCCGCTGCACGTCGTCGGGTCCCGAGCCGGTGAACGACATCAGCCCCGCCTCGCCCTGGGCGATCTGGTCGTAACCCGATCGGCCGCCCTCCGGGCCGTCGTGGCCGAAGCCGCTGATCGACAGGATGACCAGCCGCGGGTTCAGTTCGGCCAATCGTTCCGGCGAGAATCCCAGTCGGTCGAGGACGCCGGTTCGGAAGTTCTCCATCAGGATGTCGGACTTCACCACCATCTCTTCGAGGGTCGCCCGGCCGTCGTCGGTCTTGAGGTCGAGGGTGATCGAGCGCTTGTTTCGGTTCGCGCTGAGGAAGTAGGTGGATTCCCGCTCGGCATCGGCGGGTTCGACGAACGGCGGTCCCCAGGTGCGGGTGTCATCACCACCCTTGGGGCTTTCGACCTTGACGACGTCGGCGCCGAGATCGCCCAGCATCATCGCCGCGTGCGGACCGGCGAGGGCGCGCGTCAGGTCGAGCACCACGGTGCCTTGTAGCGGACCGGTTCTGCCTGTCGTGTTCAGTGGCATGCGGGATGCTCCTCAAGAGAGTTGACCTAGTGGATGAGTGGACTAGCCAATTTATTGGACCACGACGTTGCTCGTCCGTCAACCATCGCTTTGATGAGAACCCGCAGCTCAGCGGCATCGGCAGACACGACGAAGCGGCGTCATGCGCAGACCGCATGCCGCCGCTCGTCGCGAGACGGGGTCTAGAGCCAGCCGGGGAGCACCAGGGTCGCCCAGGCGATTAGCGGGCCGATGACTACCACCAGGGCGCTGTACTTGAGTATTTGTTTGTAGAAGACGTCCCGGTCCACGCCCTGGGCATTGGCCAGCACCAGGGCGCCGTTCGTCGAGAAGGGGCTGACGTCCACGATCGTCGAGGCGATCGAGAGGGCGACGACCACGCCGACGGCGCCGACCTCGCCCGCCATCAGGAAGGGCACCGCCAGCGGAATGGTGGCACCGAGGATGGCAGTCGAGGAGGCGAAGGCCGAGACGACCGCACCGATGTAGCAGAGCAGCAGCGCGACCAGCAGCGGCGCGCCGAGTGCCGCGACGCCGTTGCCAACCCATTCGACGGTGCCGGCTTCCTGAAGGACTCCCACGAAGGTCAGCACGCCACCGATGAGCAGGACGGTCGACCAGCTGATCTGGTTGATGGCGCCCTTCTGCGCCTTGGGCGACGCCAGGGCCAGGATGACCGCGACGGTCATCGACACGAACCCGACGTCGAGGTCGAGGATGAGCGAGAACACCGCTAGTGACACCAGGCCGACGAGGGTGAGGATCTGCTCGAACGTGATCGCCTTCACCGCGGTCGCCAGCGGCGGCGCCTTCTCGGCGGTTACGGCCTGCGACGGCGCCTTGGTGGTCGTCGTGCCGAACCCGCGCATGACGGTGGCCGGCGACTTCCCGCCTCCGACCGTGCCGGCGTCGTCGTCGGAACGCAGGCCGTCCTCGTCGTGCACGCTGCGGCCGATCAACTCGCGGCCGCCGAGGAAGACGAACAGGGCCACGCCGATTGCGGCGTTGAAGAGCAGGCTGCCGAGGAACAGGGTGAGCGGGCTGTTCACCAGGCCGGCCTTCGACGCGATGTTGTTCACGGTGACGCCGTAGATGCTGATCGGTGAGAATCCGCCGGCCTGGGCACCGTGAACCACCATCATGCCCATGAGCAGGGGCTTGATCTTGTACCGGGAGGCAAAGCCGAGCGCGATGGGCGCGACGATTGCGACCGCGGCGGGGCCGAGGGCCCCGATGGCCGTCAGCACCCCGGTGACGCCGAACATCACCCAGGGAATCAGGGCGACCTTGCCGCGTACCAGCCGGACGGCCCCTCGCACCAGGAGGTCGACGGTGCCGTTGTTCTGCGCGATCGCGAAGAGGTAGGTGATGCCGACCAGGGTCAGGAACAGGCTGCTGGGAAAGCCGCCGATGATCTGGTCGGCGTCCATCCCGACGGCCACGGTGCCAACGAAGAACGCTGCGACGAAACCGAGCGCCCCCATGTTCACCGGCAGCACCGTTGCGGCGACGAACATCACCACCAACGCCAGGATCGGTACGACTTCAACGGGCATGGCCTTCTCCAGTCTTCAGGTGGCTAATTGGCCTAGCCACTGGGTCACTAGCAGTGAATCAGGTGAACCAGATCACTGTCAAGGGGTGGTGTGGTCGTCGTCATACGTCCTACCCACCGGTATCCTGGCCCGAAGGAAAAGAGAGTGAGTGAGTCAGTGGCTGAGCAAATTCGACCGGTAGCGCGCCCCCGGCTCTACGAGGTGATCGTCGAGCAGCTCTGCGCCCACATGGCTGACCGCAACATGCAACCGGGTGAGCGCTTGCCACCCGAACGCGAACTGGCCGCCCAGCTCGGCGTGAGCCGGGCCTCCCTGAGCCAGGCCCTGGTGGCACTCGAGGTCCAGGGGCTGCTCTCGGTCCGCCACGGCGACGGCGCCGTCCTGGTCCGCCGTCCTGTCGGCGACTCGGCCGTAATGGCTCTGCGCGAGCACGCCGACCGCATTCCCGAGGTCATCGAGGCGCGCGAGGCGCTCGAGGTGAAGCTCGCCGAACTGGCCGCCGAGCGTCGGAGCGAGGCCGAGATGGCTGAGATCGACGATGCGCTGGTGATCATGGAGACCGAGATCAGGGAGGGCGAGCGCGGCGTCGGGGGTGACGAGCACTTCCACGCCGCCATCACGACGGCCGCTCACTCCCCGCTTCTGGCCCGACTCATGGGCGAGATCGCCGAACTGGTGCGCGAAACGCGCATCGAATCGCTGTCGCAGTCAGATCGACCCCGGGCATCTTTGGAAGGACACCGCAAGATCGCCGACGCGGTGCGCCGAAAGGATCCAGCCGGGGCCAGTCAAGCGATGGCAGAACACATTCGGATGGTCTCCGACGTGGCCCTGCTGCGCGCCGCGGACTGACTACCGGCTGGCGGGAGCTACCCGCTGTTGCGCAGTGCGGTCGCCAGCCCGCTCATCGTGAGAAGGATTCCGCGCTTGACCTTTTCGTCCTCGTCACCGGAGCGGTAGCGCCGCAGCAGCTCCACCTGCAGGTGGTTCAGCGGCTCGAGGTACGGGAACCGGTTGAACACCGATCGTGCCAGCGCAGGGTTGTCGGCGAGCAGGTCGTCCTGACCGGTGATCAGCCGGAGCATCTTGATGCTCCTGTCGTGCTCGGCGACGATCTTGTCGAACACCCTGTGCCTCAGGGCTTCGTCGGCGACGAGTTCGGAATACCGGGCCGCGAGTCCCATGTCCGCCTTCGCGAGCACCTGCGCCATGTTGGACAGCACGGAGCGGAAGAACGGCCACTTCTGGTAGAGATCCTGCAGCACCTCGAGCCGGCCGTCGCCTCCGGCGACCCACTCCTCGAAGGCGGCGCCTGTGCCGTACCAGCCGGGCAGCATCACCCGCGACTGACTCCACGACAGCACCCATGGGATCGCGCGGAGATCGGAGATCGCCGTGGTCGGCTTGCGGGAGGCCGGCCTGCTGCCGATGTTCAATGAACCGATCTCGCTGACCGGAGTGGATTCCTTGAAGTACTCCACGAAACCCGGTGTCTCGTGCACCAATTCGGAGTACGCGTGCTGCGCACGGGCGGCGAGGTCGTCGAGCACTTCGTAGGCGGGCTCGGCCGCGTCCCCGAGACCCTCGACGTCGAGCAGCGTCGACTCCAGGGTCGCCGCGAGCAGGGTTTCCAGGTTGCGGTGGGCGATGGTCGGCTCGGCGTACTTGGCGGCGATCACCTCACCCTGTTCGGTGATCCGCAACGAACCCTTCACCGCGCCGGGCGGTTGCGCGAGGATGGCGTCGTAGCTGGGGCCACCGCCTCGGCCGACGGTCCCGCCGCGACCATGGAAGAGGCGCATGCGAATTCCGGTCTTGCGGGCCATCTCGACCAGGTCGAGCTCGGCCCGGTACAGCGCCCAGTTGGCGGCCAGATAGCCGCCGTCCTTGTTGGAGTCGGAGTACCCGAGCATCACCTCCTGCTGCTCGCCGCGCGCGTGCACTAGCGCGCGGTACAGCGGAATGTCCAGCACCGCTTCCATGATGGACGAGCCACGCTGCAGGTCGTCGATGGTCTCGAACAGTGGGACGACGCCGACGGGGCCGTAGGGCTCATCGCCCGACGCATCAAGCAGCCCAGCCTCCTTGAGGAAGACCGCCGCCTCCAACATGTCCGACACCGACTGGCACATCGAGATGATGTAGTTCGGCACGGCCGACGGACCGAACACCCGGACCGCCCGTGCGGCCGCTGCCGTGATGTCGAGTTCCTTGCGGGCGAGCTCGGACAGTTCCGCTCCCGGACTCACCAGCGGCCTGCGGGTGGCCAGTTCGGCGACGAGGATCTCGACGCGGTCGTCCTCGGAAAGCGATCGGTAGTCGGGATGCACGCCAGCCCACGCAAGAAGCTCGGCCATCACCTCTTCGTGCACTTCGGAGTTTTGCCGCAGATCGAGCCCCGACAGGTGAAACCCGAAGACGTGCACGGCTTCCCGCAGACGGCCGAGGCGGTCGTCGGCCAGCACCGCGCTGCCGTTGGCGCGCAGGGATGCGTCGACGACGTCGAGATCCGCGAGGAACTCGGCGGGCGTCGCGTACCGCTCCATCCCGAGGTCGAGCTGATACTGGGGCTGCCGGTCGAGGATCTCCGCGGCCGTCGCCGTCAACCGTCCGTGAATCACGCGAAGCGCGCGCCGGTAGGGTTCGTCGGCGCGCGCGGGCTCACCGCAGGTGTCGGCGAGCGCCTGGAGGTCGTCGCTGATGTTCACCAGCCGCACCGACATCGAGAGCTCCTCCTCGAGCGCCGTCAGCTCGACGAAGTAGTGCGCCAGTGCCGTGTACGCCGCGCTGCCAGTGGCCAGTCGGACGACGTCGGCGTTGACGTTCGGGTTGCCGTCGCGGTCACCACCAATCCACGACCCCGGCCGGAGGATCGGCTTTTCGAGTACGTGCGCATCGGGCCAACGGGCCTGGAGGGCGGTGCGCACCTCGGCGTTGACCTGCGGGATCACCTCGAAGAAGGCGGCCGGGTAGTAGCGCAGCCCGGTTTCGATCTCGTCTTGAATCTTCAACCGGGACAATCGGATCAGGGCCGTCTGCCAGAGGACCAAGATGTGGCGGCGCAGCTCGAGCTCGATGTTGCGCCCCTCATCGGTGCGGGCGTGCCCGCGCATCCGCAGGCGCATCAACTCGGTGATGCGGTGCTGCGTGTCGAACACGGTCCGGCGCCGGGTCTCGGTGGGGTGAGCGGTGATGACCGGCGACACCAGCGCGCCGGTCAAGGCGTCCGCTACGGTCGCGGAATCCAGTTCGGCGGATTCGAGTTTGAGGTAGGTGGCGGCCAGGCTGCTGCGCTGCGGCGGTTCCCCGGCGGCCACGTGGACCGCGCGGCGACGCTCGCGGTGAATGTCCTCTGCGACGTTGGCCAGCAGCGCGAAGTGCGTGAACGCCCTGATGACCGGGATGGCCTTGTTGATGTCGATCCCGTCGAACAGGTTGGCGAGCTCGGCGCGGTCGATCTCGGAGCGGCGGACCCGAAACGACTCGACTCGGGCTCGCTCGACGAGGTCGAACACCTCGTCGCCGTTCTGCTCGCGCACGGTGTCACCGAGAATCGCGCCGAGGAGGCGAATGTCCTCGCGCATGGGCTCGGTCGCCTCGCGGCCGACCTGGGTCCGGCGTACCGACCCGATCGGTTCGAGGGCGGTATCAGGAGCGTCGGCCATGGATCCAAGTATCGACGTACCGGGAACGGGCCGCAGAACGAGGCCGTTCGACGCCACGCCGGCAAACTCTTGAGAAGGCGGAGCCGATGAGGCATGCTCGACGTATAGCAAACACAGGTTGGAGAGTGCTCATGACGTCAAGGACCACCGTCGCCCTGTCGAGATTCGCGATCGCAGGCCTCGGCGCCGCGTCGTTCGGCTTCGCAGCCTTCGGGTTCGCCGCTACGGCCAGCGCTGGCCCGGAGTGCCCGAATTCGCCTGCGGGCAGCCCCACGACGTGCTGCGTCAAGGTCGGAGCCACCCCGGGCCCTGGGCCGGACTGCACCAGCAACCGCCCCGTCAGTGGGGGCGGCGGCCTTCTCGGTGATGCTCCCGTCGTCGGCAACCTGCCCGGCCTCGGCGGCATCCTGTGAGCTGACGCACCAGCGTCTCCGCGAACCCCATCCGGTGGGCTTCGCCGACAAGAGCCCCGACGTGGGTCCAGCGGCCCGTTGACCCTGGTCTGGTGCGTGGGCAACCGGATCACGCCAGGGACGCTGGCGAACGGCACCGTGCTCGGCGTCGACCCGTCCGCCGTCGATCCAGCACACCTCGACGAGGTCCAGGTGCTCGGCACGGGGTATGAGGCGCAGTGGTTTCCAACCGACGACTAGTCAGGTAGCGTCGGCGCCGGCGTCCTGGGCGCCTCCGGTCCGCGGAAAAGGGCTCAGCCCTCCTGGAATGAGTATCGGTCAGGCCTGTCTCCTTTCGGCCCGACGCAGCGGACCGCGGGCTGACGAAAGGAGGCCGCCGTGGCCCCGTCGCTCCCCAACAATCCCTCCCTGGAACGGTTCCGACGCGACGCTCGCCGCCTGCAGCGCGCCGTGCGCGACAGCTCAGACGCCGGGCACGAGGACGCTCTCGCCATGGTGTCCCGTCATCATCCCGACGGAACACCCTCGGAGCCAACGGCATTCGCGTTGACCGCGGCCCAACACGTCGTCGCGGCGAGTGTCGGCTTCAGCAGCTGGCCCCGGCTGCGGGCGTATCTGCGCACCGCCGAGGACCTTCGCCGCGACCCGACGGCGGCCCCGGCCGAGGACCCGCTCTCGCGCTTCCTGTCATTGGCGTGCCTGACGTACTCGCAGAACGACGGCCCGCAGCGCTGGGCGGCTGCCGAGGCCGTTCTGCGCGACCACCCCGACCTGCAGACCCGAAGCCTGTTCGCCGCCGCGGCGGTGGGTGATCCGGCAGCCGTGGCGGACCAGCTGGCCGACGATCCCGCCGGCGCCCACGCCTTGGGCGGCCCGCACGGGTGGACGGCCCTGTTTTATCTCGCCGCCTCGCGCGTGCCGCAGCGGGATCCCGTGGAAACCGCGCGCATCCTCCTTGACGCCGGCGCGGATCCCGAGGCCGGATATCTGTGGCTGGGGTTGCCGACGCCGTTCACCCTGCTGACGCTGTGCTTCGGCGAGGGCGAGGCGGGCCCTGGCCGCCAACCGCGGCATCCCGCCTGCGACGTCCTCGCCCGATTGTTCCTCGCGCGCGGGGCCGACCCGAACGACGCTCAAACGCTGTACAACCGGATGTTCGGCAGGGACGACGGCCATCTGCGGGTATTGCTGGAGCACGGGCTGGGACGCGGCACCGGCGGCTCGTGGCACCGTCGTCTCGGCGAGGCGCTGGAGGGTCCGGTGGAGATGGTGCAGCGGCAGGTCGACTGGGCCCGCGATCACGGCTTCACCGAGCGTCTCCAGCTGTTGGCGGCGCATGGGTTCGCCGACGGTCGCCCGGAGGCTTCGCCGTCGCCATGGCGACCGGAGCGCCCCGAACCGCCGATCGCCTCGGCGGCCACGCCCGACGGGGTGCGGGCCGTGGCGGCCGGGGGCGGTGACCTCGACGCACCGTTCGACGGGCACACGTTGCTTCACCATGCCGCGTGGATCGGCGACGTGGACCTGCTGCGTGCGCTATTGGACTGCGGTGCCGATCCGAACGTGGTGGACGCCGAGCACGGTGCGACGCCGTTGGGGTGGGCCGAGCACGGTCATTCCGAGGCCACCGCCGCGATCCTGCGCGACGTCGGTGGCCGGTGAATTACTGCCGGTGCTAGATCCCGTACTTGATCGCGAGCGCGACGGCAACGATGGAGACGACCCAGATGCCGGTGACGAAGTACGTCAATCGGTCGAGGTTCTTCTCCACGACGGTCGATCCGGAGAGGCTGGACTGCACGCCGCCACCGAACAGTGTCGACAGGCCGCCGCCCTTGGCGCGGTGCAGCAGCACCAACAGGATCACCAGGACGCTGGTGACGAGGAGGGTGATCTGCAGGCCCAAAACCATGAGCGCCAGACTACCGGGCGCCCCACCCGATCAGGGAATCGGCCCGCCGGCGGCGATCGCCGAGAGGATCGCGAACTGCTCGCCGTCCAGGGACGCGCCGCCGACCAGCGCGCCGTCGACGTCGGCCTGCCCGACGATCTCCCCCACGTTCTTGGCATTGACCGAGCCGCCGTACAGCACCCGCACCGCGTCGGCGACGCCTGGCGAGGCCAGCTCCGCGAGTTCGGTGCGGATGGCTGCGCACACCTCCTGGGCGTCGGCGGCGCTGGCGACGCGGCCGGTCCCGATCGCCCACACCGGCTCGTAGGCGATGACGCACGACCCGATCTGCTCGGCCGACAATCCGGCCAGCGAGCCCTTCAGCTGATTCACGTTGTAGGCGACGTGCTCACCGGCCTCGCGGATCTCGAGGCCCTCGCCGATGCAGACGATGGGCGTCAGTCCGTGCTTGAGGGCCGCCGCGGCCTTGGCGGCCACCAGCTCGTCGTCCTCGTCGTGATACGTCCGACGCTCGGAGTGGCCGACGACGGCGAAGGTGCACCCGAGCTTGGCCAGGAAGGCACCGCTGATCTCACCGGTGTATGCGCCCGAGTCGTGCTTCGAGACGTCCTGAGAGCCGTAGGTGAGCTTGAGCTTGTCGCCGTCGACGAGCGTCTGGACGCTACGCAGGTCGGTGAACGGCGGAATCACCGTGACGTCGACCTTGTCGAAGTACTTCTCCGGCAGCGAGAAGGCGATCTTCTGAACCAGCGCGATGGCCTCGAAGTGGTTGAGGTTCATCTTCCAGTTGCCGGCGATCAACGGCTTGCGGGGCACGGGTCTCCTCGGTTGTCGAGCGGGGGTGAGTCAGGGCTGATCGAGAATGTCGATCCCCGGCAGCGTCTTGCCCTCAAGGTATTCCAGCGAAGCTCCGCCACCGGTGGAAATGTGCGAGAAGCCATCCTCGGGCAGACCCAGCTGCCGCACCGCAGCCGCCGAGTCGCCACCTCCGACGACGCTGAACGCCCCCTTGGACGTGGCGCCGATGACGGCTTCGGCCACGCCCTTGGTGCCCGCCGCGTAGGCGGGGAACTCGAACACCCCCATCGGGCCGTTCCAGAACACGGTCTTGGCGTTGGAGAGCAGGGCGGTGAAGCGTTTGACCGACTCGGGGCCGATGTCCAGGCCCATCTTGTCGGCGGGAATCCTGTCCGCGGCCACGGTCTCCGGAGGGGAGTCGGCGGCGAAGTTCTCCGTGACGACGATGTCGACCGGCAGGTGGATCACGTCGCCGTAGTCCTCGAGCAACTTGGCGCAGGTCTCGATCATCTCCGGCTGGCACAGTGACGTGCCGACCGAAAGTCCTTGTGCGGCAAGGAAGGTGTAGCACATGCCGCCGCCGATGACGATGCTGTCGGCCTTGGTGGCGAGGTTCTCGATGACGGCCAGCTTGTCCGACACCTTCGAGCCGCCGAGCACCACGGCGTACGGGCGCTCCGTCGAGCTGGTCAGCTGCTGGAGAACCTTGACCTCGGTGGCCACCAGCGTGCCCGCATAGTGCGGAAGCAGGGTGGCCACGTCGTACACCGACGCCTGCTTGCGATGCACGACGCCGAAACCGTCGGACACGAACACGCCCGGCGAACCGTCGGCAGCGCTGACCAGTTCGGCGAGCGCCTTGGCCAGCGCGAGGCGCTCGGCGTCGTCCTTGCTGGTTTCCCGCGGGTCGAAGCGGATGTTCTCCACCATCAGCACGTCGCCGTCGGTCAGTCCCTCCGAGCGGGCGAGCGCGTCAGAGCCCACCACGTCGGAGGCGAGCTGGACGTGCCTGCCCAGCTGCGCACCGAGTGCCGCGGCCACGGGCGCCAGCGAGAACTTGGGGTCCGGACCGTCCTTGGGACGACCGAGGTGGGCCGTGACGACGACCTTGGCTCCGGCGTCGGACAGCGCCTTCAGGGTGGGCACCGAGGCGAGGATCCGGCCCGGATCGGTGATGTTGCCCTCGTCGTCGAGTGGGACGTTGAGGTCGGAGCGCACCAGCACGCCCCGACCCTCGACGCCTTCGTTCAGAAGGTCTGCCAGTGATTTGATCGACACGGTTATCCGGTCAGAGCGACTTGCCGACCAACGCGACCAGGTCCACCAAGCGGTTGGAGTAACCCCACTCGTTGTCGTACCACGACACGACCTTGGCCTGATTGTCGATGACCTTGGTCAGGCCGGAGTCGAAGATCGAGCTGTGCGGATCGGTGACGATGTCACTGGACACGATGGGGGCGTCGTAGTACTTGAGGATGCCCTTGAGCTTGCCCTCGGCGGCAGCCTTCATGGCGGCGTTGATCTCGGCGGCGGTGCCCGCCTTGGCCAACTCAACGGTCAGGTCGGTGCAGGAGCCCGTGGGGATCGGCACCCGCAGGGCGTAGCCGTCGAGCTTGCCCTTCAGCTCGGGCAGCACCAGACCGATGGCCTTGGCCGCGCCGGTCGACGTCGGGACGATGTTCAGTGCGGCGGCGCGGGCGCGACGCAGATCCTTGTGCGGACCGTCCTGCAGGTTCTGGTCCTGGGTGTAGGCGTGGACGGTGGTCATCAAGCCCTTGACGATGCCGAACTCGTCGTTGAGCACCTTGGCCAACGGGCCGAGGCAGTTCGTGGTGCACGACGCGTTGGAGATGATGTTCTGGCTTCCGTCGTACTTGTCGTCGTTGACGCCAAGCACGATGGTGATGTCCTCGTCACTCGCAGGCGCGGAGATGATGACCTTCTTGGCGCCCGCATCCAAGTGGCCCTGCGCCTTGGCGCGCGCGGTGAAGATGCCGGTGGACTCGACGACGACGTCGACACCCAGGTCACCCCACGGCAGCGCGGCCGGGCCTTCCTTCACCTCGAGCGCCTTGATCTTGGTGGAGCCCACGACGATGGTGTCGTCGCCCTCGAGGCTGACGTCGTAGGGCAGCCGGCCCAGGATCGAGTCGAACTTCAGCAGGTGCGCCAGCGAGGCGTTGTCGGTGAGGTCGTTGACGGCGATGATCTCGACGTCGGCGTTGGAGCCCGCGGCCTTCTGCGCATCCAGTGCCCGGAAGAAGTTGCGCCCGATTCGGCCGAAGCCGTTGATGCCTACCCGGATGGTCACTTCTGCACTCCTTGATCGATTGACTAATGCCCGCGGTCAGCCTAGTCGGGGCGCCAAACCCGCGCGCGGACTGGTCAGGCGCGCGGTGTCCGTCCAGATGATCCGGTGTTGCGACCCAGATGATCCGGTAATGCGACGTGTCGCCTCCCCGGGTCGCTCTGCGGCCAGGTGCCAGCCATCAACCCGATCAGAGCCTGCTCAACCCCTGGTCGCGATACGGGTTGCCCAGCCATTTGCGGCGCAGCTGCTGCAGGGTGCCGTCGGCTTCCAGGTCCGCCTGCGCCGCGGCGATCCGCTGCCCGAGGGCACCGTCGTGGAGCCCGACGGCGATGGCGATCTCCTCGCGCGAGATGCCGCGCTGCACGACCTCGACGTCGGCGACGTCCTTGACCAGTTCGGTGAGCACCGGCGCGAGTTTCACCAGCGCGTCGCAGCCTCCGTTGGCGAGGTCCGAGAGGGCGGCCCGGATGCCGCCGTAGTCGTAGATCCGGACCGCCTTGGCCTTTCCCTCGGCGACGAGGCCCTCCGCGATTGGCTGGCTGGTGTTGCCGCGTTGGACGCCGATGGTGAGGCCTGCGAGGTCGTCGATCGATCGCACCCGGGGATGCCTGCGGGTGTCGACGGCGAGCCCCTGGCCGGAGACGAGGTAGGGCGGAGCGAATGCCGCCACGCGCTCGCGCTCGGGCGTCACCGTCGTGCCCGCGATGACGCAGTCGTACTCCCCCGTCGTCAGCCGGTCGAAGATGCCATTGAAGTCAGCGCCCTGGTATGGCTGCAGTCGTACGTCCGTACCGAGCTTCGCTGCGAGCGCATGGATCAGGTCGATGTCGAGGCCACCGCCGTCGGTCATTCCGTTGAACGGCGGGTCCGGGAGGGCGAGGCCGACCCTGAGGAGGTCCATGTCGCCACGCTAGTTCCCGCGGCAGGTCCGCAACGAGTACCCGTCGTGAATCGTCGGCGATTCTCGGCCCCCTTCGTCGCACGGAGTTCACCGGCGGCGCGGACACCCGACCTCCCCTGACATCACACCTAGGCGTCGTCGAGCAGGTCCGGCGTCACGGCGGACTCCGTGTCGGGGATGCCGTCCTGTTTCGCCTTGCGGTCGGCCATCGACAGCAGGCGGCGAATGCGACCAGCCACAGCGTCTTTCGTCATGGGCGGATCCGCGAGCCTGCCCAGCTCCTCCAGCGAAGCCTGTCGGTGCTCGACCCGCAGCCGTCCCGCGGCCGACAGGTGGTCGGGAACCGTGTCGCCGAGAATGTGCAGTGCACGCTCGACCCGCGCGGCCGCGGCCACCGCCGCCCGCGCCGATCGGCGCAGGTTCGCGTCGTCGAAGTTGGCGAGCCGGTTCGCGGTCGCCCGCACCTCGCGGCGCAGTCGGCGTTCCTCCCACGTGAGGCGGGTGTCCTGGGCGCCCATCCGAGTCAGCAGCGCGCCGATGGCCTCGCCGTCGCGCACCACCACCCTGTCACTGCCCCGCACCTCGCGGGCCTTCGCGCTGACGCCGAGCCTGCGCGCCGCACCGACCAGGGCCAGCGCCGCCTCCGGACCGGGGCAGCTGATCTCCAGCGACGACGACCGGCCGGGCTCCGTCAACGAGCCATGCGCCAAAAACGCGCCGCGCCAAGCAGCTTCGGCGTCACCGACGCTGCCGCCCACCACCTGGGCCGGCAACCCACGGACCGGGCGGCCACGCAGATCCAGCAGACCCGTCTGGCGAGCCAGCGCCTCACCGTCCTGCTGCACCCGCACCACGTACCGGGTGCCCTTGCGAATGCCGCCCGCGGTCATCACGTGCACCGCCGCGTTGTAGCCGTACAGATCGTGGATGTCCTTGCGCAGGCGTCGCGCGATGACGCCCAGATCGACCTCGGCCTCGACCACGACGCGGCCCGCGACGATGTGCAGGCCGCCTGCGAACCGGAGAAGGGATGCCACTTCAGCGCGCCGCGCGCTGACCGAGTTGATCACGAGTCGGCTGAGCTCGTCTTTGACCTCGGCTGTCATCGCCACGAAATCGTCACCTCTCGTCGACCGACTGCGCGGCGGGAGTCGGAACCGTCGGCGTCTGGGGTACCCCACCGCGTAGCCGCACCCGCTCCAGCGCCGCGGCCAATCTCGCCGGGTCATGTAATGGTGTACCAGGTCTGGACACGTCAGCAAACTCGACGTAGGCGTCGAGACTGGCGGCGGTCCGCCGAAGCTGATCGCGTTCCCGTTCGCCGGGCACACCGGCGGCGTCGACGACGATGTCGTGCACGGTGAATCCCGGCGCATGCTGCGCCAATACGTGGATGTGGCGCTCGGCGGAAAAGCCCGCCGTCTCCCCCGGCTCGGCGACCAGATTGAGTACCAGGGCCCGGCGCGCCTTGGTGGCCTGTAGGGCCGCCACCAGTTGCGGAACCAGGACGTGCGGAATCACGCTGGTGAACCACGAGCCCGGTCCGAGCACCACCAGATCGGCTGCCATGATCGCGTCGAGCGCCTGCCGGGTGGCGGGCGGGTGACCCGGATGCAGGCGCACGCGCCGCACCTTGCCGACCGTCGTCGCGACCGCCACCTGGCCCCTGATCACCCGACTCATGCGGGGATCCGCCTCCAGCCCCGCCACGTCGGCCTCGATCTGCAGGGCGATGGGGCACATCGGCAGCACGCGACCCTTGAGGTCCAGGATGCGGCCCAGCTCGTCGAGTGCCGCAACCGGATCGGCGAGCACCTCGTTGAGTCCCGCCAACAGCAGATTGCCGATCGGATGGCCAGCGAGTGCGCCGTTGCCGCCGAACCGGTGCTGAATGATGGTTGCCCACAGGTGGCCGTGCGGACTGTCGGAGGCCAACGCCGCCAACGCCATTCGCAGGTCGCCTGGCGGGACGACGTCGAGTTCGCTACGCAACCTGCCCGACGAACCGCCGTCGTCGGCGACCGTCACCACGGCAGTGACGTGCGGGGTGAGCCGTCGCGCCGCCGACAACGTGGCGTACAGACCGTGGCCGCCACCCAGCGCGACGATGCGCATACTCATTCGCGCCCCAGATCTCGATGCAGCACGCGCACCGTCAACTCACCATCACCGTGCAACCGGCCTGCCAAGGCCTCCGCAATCGCGACGCTGCGATGCTTGCCACCCGTACATCCGATGGCGACGGTCATGTAGCGCTTTCCCTCCCTGCGGTATCCGTCGATGACGACGTCCAGCAGCCGATGGTAGGTGTCGATGAAGTCGACCGCGCCCGGTTGCCCGAGCACGTAGTCGCGGACCGCCGGATGCTGCCCGGTGTGCGGGCGCAGTTCGTCTACCCAGTGCGGGTTCGGAAGGAACCGGACGTCCATCACCGTGTCGGCATCCATCGGCAACCCGTACTTGTAGCCGAACGACTCCACGGTCACGTTGGTGTGGGCGACGGTTTCCGCGCCGAACGCACGCTCAATGGTCTCCCGCAGCGCAGGGACCGGCAGCGATGACGTGTCGATCACCAGATCGGCCGCCGCGCGAATCGGCGCCAGCAAGGTGCGCTCGGCGGTAATGCCCTCTGCCAGAGTCTGATTGCCCTGCAGTGGATGACTGCGGCGGTTCTGTTCGTACCGTCGCACCAGGATGTCGTCCGACGCCTCGAGGAACAACACCCGCGGCGTGATGTTGCGGGTGGCCAGATCGTTGCGCACCCACTCCAGGTCCCCGGTGAAGCCCCGCGACCGGACGTCCATCACCACCGCCAACTGCGTGATGCGCGAACCCGCCGCCAGACCCAGATCGACCATGCGGGCGATCAGTTCCGGCGGCAGGTTGTCCGCGACGTACCATCCGAGATCCTCGAGCACCTTGGCCGCGGTGCCCCGCCCGGCACCCGACAACCCCGTGACGAGGACGACGTCGATGCCTGCACCGAGTTCGTCGTCGGCGCGGCGTCCGTCCATGAAACCGTCGTGAAACCCGTCGGTCACTAGCGATCCGCCTCTGGCATCTCGCTGTTGGTCCCCTGGTTCGTCATCCTTGTGTCCCCGCCTCGTGCTTGATCGTAGGCACCCCGAGCGCCTCGAGGACGGCGTTCGCCGTGGTCACTCCAATTCCCGGCACCGCGATGATCTCCTCGACGCTCGCATCCTTCAGTCGTGCCACCGACCCGAAGTGCGTGACGAGCGCCTTGCGGCGGTGCTCTCCCAGACCTGGCACGGCATCGAGCGCGGACGCGGTCATGCGCTTGGAGCGTTTGCTGCGGTGGTAACTGATCGCGAAGCGGTGGGCCTCGTCGCGTACCCGCTGCAGCAGGTAGAGGCCATCGCTGTTGCGGGGGAGAATGATCGGTTCGGCCGCTTCTCCCCTTGGGGAGGGCACCCAGACCTCTTCGAGACGCTTGGCCAGCCCAATCACGGCCACGTCGGTCACGCCGAGTTCGTCCAGTACGGCGGCGGCGGCGTTGACCTGCGGTGCGCCGCCGTCCACCACGAACAGGTTGGGCGGATACGCGAACCTCGCCGGACGGGCGCTCGTGCGAGGACCGTCCTCCGTGGCCTTGCCGTCCTCGACGACGGACGCCTGGGCGTCGGCGACGTGCCTGGCGAAGCGGCGACGCGTCACCTCGGCAATGGACGCGACGTCGTCGGAACGCCCGTCACCCGCCGCTTCGCGGATCGCGTAGTGCCGGTAGTCCGACTTTCGGGGCAACCCGTCCTCGAATACCACCAGCGACGCGACGACGTCGGTGCCCTGCACGTGGCTGATGTCGACGCACTCGATGCGCAACGGTGCGTCGGTGAGTCCGAGGAAGTCCTGAATGCTTTGCAGCGCTTCGGATCTGGCGTTGAAGTCGCCTGCGCGCTTCAGCTTGTGCTGCTGCAACGCCTCCTGCGCATTGCGGTGCACCGTCTCGGCCAACGCGCGCTTGTCACCACGGTGCGGCACCCGCAGCTGCACGTTGGAGCCCCGAAGGCCACTCAGCCAGGCCGCGAGCTCGTCGGCGTTGTCGGGAAGCACGGGCACCAGGACCTGCCGGGGAACGAGGTTGGTGGCATCGTCCACTCCGGCGGCGCCCGCGCCGCCGAGCTCGGCCTGATCGCCGTAGAACTGTGTGAGGAACTGCTCGACGAGGTGTTCCTGCCCCGACTTTCCGGGCTCGCCGGACTTCTCGACCACCCAGCCCCGCTGACCGCGGACCCGGCCGCCCCTGACGTGAAACACCTGGACGGCGGCCTCCAGCTCGTCGTCGGCGAACGCGACGACGTCGGCGTCGGTACCGTCACCGAACACCACGGTCTGCTTCTCCAACGCCCGCTTGAGCGCCCCGATGTCGTCGCGGAGCCGGGCCGCGCGCTCGAAGTCGAGCTCCTCCGCGGCCGCGGTCATCTGCTGCTCCATGTCGCGGGCCAACCGATCGGTCTTGCCCGCGAGGAAGTCGCAGAAGTCGAGCACGATCTTGCGGTGCTCCTCGGCGGTCACCCGTCCAACGCACGGAGCCGAACACTTGTCGATGTAGCCGAGCAGGCACGGGCGGCCGATCTGATTGTGCCGCTTGAACACTCCCGCAGAACAGGTGCGGGCGGGGAACACTCGGGTGAGAAGGTCCAAGGTCTCGCGGATGGCCCAGGCATGGGAGTACGGGCCGAAGTAGCGCACGCCCTTGCGGCGCGGGCCGCGATAGACGAACAGCCGCGGATACTCCTCATTGAGGGTGACCGCCAGCACCGGGTAGGACTTGTCGTCGCGGTAGCGGATGTTGAACCGCGGGTCAAACTCCTTGATCCAGTTGTATTCCAGCTGCAACGCCTCGACTTCGGTGCTCACCACCGTCCACTCGACGCTGCCCGCGGCCATCACCATCTGTCGTGTCCGCGGTGCCAGCCCGGCGATGTCGGCGTAGTAGGAGTTCAGCCGA
>NZ_JBEVLO010000330.1:0-18513 GCF_040509115.1 Mycobacterium sp.
GGGGACGCGTACCCGGCCTAGGCAGCTCCGCCGACCGCGGACACCCGCTCCTTGGGAACGTCGGGGCGCAGGTAGCCTGCCAGGCACAGGCAGATCAACGCCATCGCGACCGCGGGCCACCGCGTGGCGATCACGGATGCGGCAGCGAATACTCCGATCGTGACGAACGACCGCATCGTCAGCAGACGCCGCATCATCTGCGTGACGTCTTCGCGGTCGGGGCGGTCGACCACCTCCCAGCACAGTGCAAGATAGGTGGCGTTGACGACGACGAAGAGGCCCGCGTAGAGCGACACCGGTGCCGCTGCCAACCGACTCTCGGCGATCCATTCGGTGGTGAAGGGAAGCAGCGACACCGAGAACAGGTGAACGAAGTTGATCCACACCAACCGTGGTGTGGCCACGTCGGCGTAGCCGAACAGGTGGTGGTGGTTGACCCACACGATCGCGATGAACAGGTAACTCATGGCGTAGCTCAACGCCGTCGGCCACAACGGGAGCAATGCGTGGAACGTCGCCTCCTCGGGCGGGGCGAGTTCGAGCACCAGGACGGTGATGAGGACCGCGAACACGCCATCCGAGAACAGTCCGACTCGTTCCAGTGGTGGTTGCCGCGCGGCCATGTCGCCTCCTCGATCGATTGGGCGCGTCGACCCATTATGCAACGTCGACATGCGCTGCGGTGCCGGATCCCGGTCAGCCGACAGCACTTTCTCAGCCAAATAGTCGGCACCGCGGCCGATGCGGGCGATATGGTCTGGACCTGTCGGCCTCTTGCACCCATGGCCGATCCGCAGCACCGCGAAGGGAAGTCGCCCGTGAATGACAGCAGTCGCATCGCCGATCCATGGGCTGACGAGCATTCCGGGACGCGGGTACTCGACCTAGCCCTCGGAGTCCTGGTCGGGTTGCGGCGGTGCGGCCCCAAGGACGCCTTCTCGGAGCTGGTTCAGGTGGCCAACAGATGGGGACTGTCGCCGTTCGCCCTCGGTCGGGCTTTGGTCGCGGCGGCCAGTAGCCCCATGACGCGCGTCGCGGACTCCGTCGCCGCGACGGCCGTCGCCGACGAGTGGGGCCGCCTGCTATACACCAGCTGAGCGGCGTTGCCGCGGACTAGCAACTAGCCGCTGGGGGTCAGCTCGAAGATGGGGATCACCCGGTCGGTCTTCTTCTCGTACTCGGCGAAGCCGGGCGCCCGCTCGACGACGAGCGCGTAGATCCGGTTGCGCTCGGCCTTGGGCAGCTCGTGGGCGACGACCTTGCGCTGGGGAACCGATCCGATCTCGACCTTGGCCGCAGGCTGGGCACGCAGGTTGAACACCCAGCCGGGGCTGGCGTCGCGCCCGGCCGCCGAGCCGACCACGTAGATCTTGTCGGCGATGTCGAAGTAGCCGATCAGGTTCTCGCGGGGTTCGCCGCTCTTCGCGCCCGTCGACGTCAGGATCAGCAGCGGGAACCCCTCGAATTGTCCGCCGACCTTGCCGCCGTTGGCGCGGAACTCGGCGATGTTGTGTGCGTTGAACTCGCGTTCGGAGGTCAGTTCATCGGCCATGAATCAATCGTGGCACGGAGGGCGTGGCCGTGTCGCCACCCGGGTGATGGCGTCGGCCGACCGTTCGATGTCGTCGTCGGTCGTCGACCAGTTGGACACCGACACCCTCAGGACGTAGCGACCGTCCCACGTCGTGCCGCCCAGCCAGCACGTCCCGTCGCGCTGGATGGCGGCCACCGTCGCGCGTGCCGTGTCGTCGTCGCCGGGCAGCTGCACCAGCACCTGGTTGAGCACGACGTCGTTGAGGATCCGCGCACCCGGAATCTCCGCCAGCCGGTGCGCCATCCGCCGGGCCTGGGCGCAGTTGCGGTCGATCAGGTCGGCGAGCCCGGATCGGCCAAGTGACCGCAGCGCCGCGTAGACCGGCACGGCGCGGGCGCGTCGAGAGCTCTCCGGCACGTAGTTGGTGCCGTCGCGCTGGCCTGCGTCGGCGACGAGGTAGGGCCCGGCAAGGCTCATCGCCGCGACGTGGGAGGCGGCATCGGCGACGATCGCCATCGCGCCGTCGTACGGCGCGTTCAGCCACTTGTGGGCATCCACCGCCCAGGAATCGGCCCGCGCGACACCACGGGTCAGGTGACGCAACGACGGCGCCGCGGCCGCCCACAAACCGAACGCGCCGTCCACATGCAGCCAGGCGTCGGTCCCGGCGCAGGCGTCGGCGATCGCTTGGAAGTCGTCGAAGGCACCGGTGGCCACGTTCCCGGCCTGCGCGCAGACGATCGTGGGCCCGTCGGTTCTGGCGAGGGCATCGGCAAGTGCGTCGGGCCGCATCCGGCCCTGCTCGTCGGCGGCGACGCGGACCGCGGTCTTGGCGCCCAGCCCGAGTTGCCGCAGCGCGGTGTCGATCGTCGCGTGGGCCTGCTCGCCGCAGACCACGTGGACGCGGGGCGCGCCGATCAACCCGTCGTCCTCGACGTTCCAACCGACCCTGGCGAGCACCGCGTTCCTGGCTGCCGCGAGGCAGGTGGTGTTGGCGCCCTGTCCGCCGGTGACGAACCCGACGCTTGAATTGGCCGGCAGGTCAAGGACATCGAGTATCCACGCCGCCGTGATTTCTTCGATGGCGGCGGCCGCCGGCGACAGCGAGTGAAATGCGGCGTTCTGGTCCCACGCCGACACCAACCAGTCCGCCGCCAGCGCGGCGGGCAGCGCACCGCCGATCACGAAGCCGAAGTGACGGGGTCCCGCCGTGGCCACCAGACCCGGCTCGGCGGCCGCCGCCAACGCGTCGATGATCGCTTCGGCGTCCTCACCCCGCTCCGGAATCTGGCCGCCGAGGATCTCCCGAACGGCGCCGGCGTCGACCCGCGCGGCGACGGAGCGCTCGTCGAGGCCTGCGAGGAACTCTCGCGCGTGGCGATTGGCGGCGGACAGACCGGCGGTGCGATCACGCATGGGAAGACTGTACGGCCCCTCGTGCCATCGATTAATGGCGTTGTCGCGAACTAGGGTGCAGTCATGAGTACTCCCGCAGTGGACGTGCAGATGCACGTGGGCACCCTGTACCGCTACCCGGTGAAGTCGATGCTGGGCGAGGCCGTTGACGCGCTGTTCGTCGACGAGAAGGGCGTCGAGGACGATCGACGGCTGGCGCTGATCGACGAGGAGACCGGTCGGGTGGCGAGCGCCAAGCAGGCGCGGCTGTGGCGGGGACTTCTGATGTGCAGCGCGAGTGTGGATTCCGGGCGCGTGAGCATCCGGCTGCCGGACGGGGCGACGGTCTCGGCCGATGCGGACGAGGTGGACGGTCGGCTCTCCGAACTGCTCGCCCGGCCGGTTCGGCTGGCCGACTCCCGACCGTCGGGCGCCTCGGTGGAGCGGGCGGACCCCGAGCAGGTGCTCGAGTTCGGCCTCGATGCCGAGGTCGACGCGCCGCTTCTGGAGTTGGCGCAGGCGACCCCGGGCACCGCGTTCACCGACTACGCACCGGTGCACGCGATCACCACCGCGACCCTCGAGCGCATCGGGACGGAGGTGGAACGCTATCGCCCCAATCTGGTGATCGCGACGCCGCCGGGATACCCCGCATATGCGGAGAACGAGTGGACGGGCCGCACCCTGGTGGTGGGGCAGGCACGGCTGCGCGCCATCAGCCCGACGCCACGGTGTGTCGTACCCACGCTGGAGCACGGCTCGTTGCCAAGGGACCCTCGCGCGCTGCGCACGCCCGCAGCCGAAAACCGGGTTGCCGCACTCGACTTCGGGGTCCTGCCGTGCGCAGGCGCCTACTTCGAGGTGATCGGGGCGGGCGCCATCCGGGCCGGGGACCGGGTGGCGCTCGAAGCCGTGTGAGCAGGCAGCGACGTCAGCCCCGCCGGGACGGCCGATGCGCGTCCGCGTACCGGTAGAAGTCCGCGTTCTGCAGCCGGACTGCCGCCGACTCGTCGACCACCACCGTCACGTGTGGATGCAGCTGCAGTATCGACGCCGGGCAGCTCGCGGTGACGGGACCCTCGACGGCCGCGGCCACGGCGGCGGCCTTGTGCTGTCCCGTCGCGATCAGCACCAGGTGCCTGGCGGAGCCGATGGTGCCCAGCCCCTGGGTGATGACGTGGCGCGGCACCTCGTCGATGCTCGCGAAGAACCGCGCGTTGTCCTGCCGGGTCTGCTCGGTCAGCGTCGTCACCCGGGTGCGTGAGCCCAGCGACGAACCCGGCTCGTTGAACCCGATGTGGCCGTTGGCGCCGATGCCCAGCAGCTGCACGTCGACGGGACCCGACGCGACGATCGACGCGTCGTAGGAGTCCGCGGCGGCGAAGACGTCGTCGGCCACCCCGTCCGGTCCGTGCACCCGCTGCGGATCGATGTCGACGTGGTCGGTGAACTCCGCCCGGATGACGTGGGCGTAGGACTGCGGGTGGCTCGGCGCCAGCCCCACGTACTCGTCGAGCAGGAACGCTTGCGTCGCAACGAAGGTCAGCCCCTCGTCGCGGTGTCTGCGGATCAACTCGCGGTACACCGACAGCGGCGAGGATCCCGTCGCCAGGCCGAGGGTGCGGGCGCCCGATCGGATGGCGTGGTCGAAGACCTCGGCGACGGTGCTGCCGCATGCGGCATCGTCGGTCCTGATGATGACGTCCATTGACTGCTTTCTGTGGCTGGGCTCAGGCTCTGCTGGCGGTGCGGCCGAGGACGCGGCGCTCGAACACCAGATCCCACGCGGTGTCCATGGCGGTGGCGATGGCCCCGACGAGGACGGCGTCGTCCCCAAGGTCTCCCCCGACGATGTCGGGTACCAGCGGAATGGTCTCGGCGAGCTCGCGGCGCATGGGGTCGGCGAGCAGGTCGGCGTTGCGGCCGATGCCGCCCGCCAGCACGATGAGGCCGGGATCGAGGACGGCGGTCACCACCGAGACCACCCGCGCGAGTTTGGACGCCTCGTCCGCGACGACCCGGGTCGCGCGGGCGTCGCCGTCGCGGGCGAGATCGAAGACCGCCTTGGCGGTGGTCAGGCTCAGGCCGGCCTCGCGGGCCGCTGCCACCACGGCGTCACCGGCGGCCACGACCTCGACCGGACCGGGCCGGTGCGCCGCCACGCCCGCGGGAACGCGGTCGTACGGCAGGTCGGCGATCTCCCCCGCCGCTCCGTGGGCGCCTCGAAACAGCCTGCCGCCGAGTAGGATTCCCAATCCGATGCCGGTGCCGACGGTCAGGCACGCCACCACGTCGATGCCCTGGGCCGCGCCGCTGGCGTGCTCACCGACGGCGCAGAGGTTGGCGTCGTTCTCGACGATCACCGTGGAGCCGCCAGCGCCGAGTAGTGCGGTCAGCTCGCCGAGCAAGCCACGTCGCTCCCAGCCGGGCAGGTTTGGCGCGCGATGTACGGTGCCCGTTGCGGCGTCGGGAATGCCCGGCGTGCCGAGGACGGTGACCACGATGTCGTCGTCGGTGAGCCCCGCCTCGGCGACCGCGCGGTCGACGGACTCTCCGACGGTGCGCACCAGCATGGCGCCGGAACGGGCGCGGTTGGGCTGCTCGACGCGGGCCACGACGGTGCCGTCGAGGTCGGCGACCGCCACGTGCAGCGCGCGACGACCGACGTCGACCCCGACGATGTAGCCCGCATCGGGCGCGGTGCGGTAGACCACCGCTGCCCGCCCTGGGCGATCCGCGCGCCTGCCGATCGCCCGCACCAGGCCGTGCTGCTCGAGATCCAGAAGCGCTTGTCCCACCGTCGGTTTGGAGAGCCCGATGCTGCCTGCGACCTCGGGGCGCGTCGCCTCGCCGTGGTCGCGGATCCGGTCGAGCACCAGCCGCTGGTTGAGCGCACGCATGCTCGCCGGGGTTCCCGCTTGCGGTGCCACGCGGTCCTCCACCGCCACCTCCCGTCCCGTTGGTCAAGAAGTTTACAAACGAACTCTTCCACACCCCGACCGAGTATGTTAAGAAACTTTCCTAACGAACAAACAATCCAGGAGGTGCAACGTGAGCTCACCCCCGACGAGTGCTGCCACGTCCAAGCAGCCGACGCTCGAACGCCAGATCGGCCCGCTGCAGGCCACCGCGATCAACATGACCCAGATGTGCGGCATCGGGCCGTTCGTCACGATCCCCGCCATGGTCGCCACGATCGGCGGCCCCGAGGCGATGTTCGGCTGGATCATCGGCGCGATCCTCGCCCTCGCCGACGGCCTCATCTGGGCCGAGCTGGGCGCCGCGATGCCCGGCGCCGGCGGCACCTACATCTATCTGCGCGAGGCGTTCCAGTACCGCACCGGCCGGCTGATGCCGTTCCTGTTCGTGTGGAGCGCCGTGCTGTTCATCCCGCTCATCATGTCCACCGGCATCATCGGCCTGGTCCAGTACCTCGGCTACCTGATCCCCGGTGTGTCAGGTGACGGCGGAAACACCCTGCTGGGCAAGGGCATCGGCGTCGTCATCACCCTGCTGATCATGGTGGCGCTGTTCCGCAAGATCGGTCAGATCGGCAAGCTGACGACGGGTTTGTTCGTCGTCATGCTGGTCGCGGTGCTCAGCACGATCGTCGCCGCGTTCAGTCACTTCGACGGAGCGCAGGCCTTCGCGTTCACCCCGGGCGCGTTCGGCAGCCACGGCACGTTCTGGGCGGGCCTCGGCGCGGGCCTGATCATCGCGATCTACGACTACCTGGGGTACAACACGACGGCGTACCTGGGTGCCGAGATGCGCGATCCGGGCCGCACCATCCCGCGGTCGATCGTGCTGTCGATCGTCGGCATCATGAGCCTGTACTTCCTGCTGCAGATCGGGGTGCTCGGCTCGCTGCCGCTCGACGAGGTCAAGACCGCGACGTCGGTCGCGTCGTCCGTGCTGGAGCAGGCGTGGGGCTCCACGGCGGCGCGGGTGATCACCGTGCTCATCGTGGTCGCGGCCATCGGCTCGGTGTTCGCGGGATTGCTCGGTGGGTCGCGCGTGCCCTACGAGGCCGCGCGCGACAAGGTGTTCCTGTCGATGTTCGGCAAGCTGCATCCGAAGCTGCACCTGCCCACCGCCGGGGTGCTGACGATGGGCGCCATCACGATCATCGGATCGCTGTTCACGTTGACCACGATCATCAACGCAGCGGTCGCGACGCTGGTGATCATCCAGTCACTGGCTCAGGTGGCGGCGATCGTCGTATTGCGCAGGCGCCAGCCGCATCTGGTGCGCCCGTACCGCCAGCTGCTGTACCCGGTGCCGACGATCATCGCGTTGCTCGGGTGGGTCTTCGTCTACGTCTCCGCGACGTGGTTGTCGATCGGCCTGTCACTCGGTTGGATCGTGCTGGGCTGCATCGCCTTCCTCGGCTACGCCAAGGCCGAGCACACCTGGCCGTTCGGACCGCTGCAGATCACCGAGGCGTTCGTGGAGGGCGACAAGGCTGGCGGCGACGTCCCGACGGCGTGAGCTGACGCCGTCGGGCACGTCGGGGCATGGGCTCCGCTCACCAACCCGGCAGTACGAAGAGCGTCCACGCCATCACCGGTGCGACGACGATCATCGTCAGGCCCCAGCGCAGAAGTTGGCTCATCACGCGGTCGCGATCTTCCTCCGCGGCGTTGGCGACGATGAGCGCACCCGACGTCGAGAACGGTGACGAATCGACGATCGACGAGGCGAGGCTGAGCGCGATGATCATCGCCACGGACGACACGTCACCCGAGAGCAGGAACGGCACCGCGAGTGGCACCAGCGCGCCGAGGATCCCGGTCGTCGAGGCGAAGGCCGACACCACCGCGCCGATCACGCAGATCAGCAAGGCGATCAGCAGGGGCGAGTTCAGGTGCGATACCGCGTCGGAGACGTAGGTGACGGTGCCGAGGTCCTGCAGCAGGTCGACGTAGGTGACGATGCCGACGATGAGGAAGACCGAGGGCCACGCGATCCTGGGAAGCGCCTCCTTCGCCGCGCCAGGCGAGACGATGCTGAGCAGCACCGCGAGTGTCATTGCCACGAAGCCGATGTCGAGGTCGGTGAAGGTGACGATGCCGACCATGACCAGCAGACCGGTCAGGGTCGCCGCGATCGAGCGGGTCATCGGCGGTCGGATGGTCAGTGCGACCTCGGTGTCGATGACCTGGACGTCGGTGCCGCCGGTACGCGGTGCGGGGCCGGACGTGCCGTCGGCGCCGTGGTCATCGCTGCGACGAGAACGGCGAGCCCGCTGGTTGATGGCCACGTACAGCCCGTAGCAGAGCACCGCATTGATCACGAAGCAGCTGAGGAACAACAGGATTGGCGAGGACGTCACCCCGTTGGCGACGGCGACGTCGTTGACGATGATGCCGAACAATCCGATCGGCGAGAATTCACCGGCACTGACGCCGTTGGCGACCATCAGGCCCATCAGCAGCGGGCTGATCTGGTAGCGCTGGGCCAGTCGCATCGCCGTCGGGGCGACGATCGCGACGGCTGCAGGCGGCACCGCGCCGATGCCTGCGAGGCCGGCGGCGATGAGGAACACGATCCAGGGGAACGCCCATACCCGGCCCCGCACCAATGCCACCGCGGAGTCGACCAGCCAGTCGATGGCGCCGTTGGCCTTGGCGATGGCGAACAGGAACGTGACGCCGACGAGGATCACGAACAGACTGGCCGGGAATCCGGCCAATACCTCCTTCTCGGACATGTCGGTGAGGCCGACGCCGACGACGAACGTGGCGACGAAGGCCAGGGCACCCATGTGCACGTTGAGAACGGTGGACACGACGAACACCGCCACCAGGGCGGCGATGGAGATGAGTTGAATCGACATTTCCGTGTCCCTCTCAGTGCTTGGCGAGCAGGGCGCCGAAGCCTTCGTACTGGTCACCGATTCCCATGGCACGCAGCGCATGCCAGTAGATGACGGTACCGACCGCCCACACCGGTTTGCCGAGTTCGTGTTCCAAGGCCGGTGCCAGGGCGCCGAAGCGCAGGTTGGTGCCGAGCTGGATGATGGCATCGGGGCGGTGCTGGTCGGCGATCCGGACGGCTTCGCTCAGTCGCTCCTCGCCCTGCGAGGCGACCTCGATGATGCTGCGGCACTTCAACCCTTCGACGTGCACCACCTCGAACCCGCGCCCCTCGAAGTAGCTGACCGCGTTCTTCTCGATCACGGGGTAGTACGGCGTGACGAGGGCAAGCCGTCGGGCACCGACCTCGTGCAGGGCGGCCTCCGACGCCTGCGCGCCCATCGATACGTCGACGCCGGACACGTCGCGCAGGTGGTCGAGGAGCGCGAAACTTCCCTCGACGCCGCCCATGAAGCTCTGCGAGGACATCCCGAGGACCAGATGATCGATCAGCGCCTCGTTCAGGCGGCGCACGGAGTCGTCGAGATTGGCGGCGACGTGGCGCATGATGATCGACCAGTCCTCGTCGGCGGCGATCGACTGGTTCGGGACGTAGTAGCGGTCGACGGCGTTGATGACGCCGGGCGGGCGGAGGTCCATCATCTCGTTCTCGACGACGACGTTGGGGCCTGGCGTCATGATGCCGATGACGCCGCGTGGGCCCATGGCGTTGCGGTAGCGGGTGCGGTCATGGGTGGTTCCGTCGATCTGGCCGGTGGTCATGGGGCTCCTCATTGTGAGTCGGGTCACGGTCGTCGGGAAGCGTAAAGCGGCGGCCAGCTGCCTGAACCCGGCGATTTCGGATACTCCAAATCCGCTATTCGGATAGTGTGCGGCGGGTGCACCTCGACTGGCTGACGTCATTCGTCGCCGTGGCCGAACACCGTGCGTTCCTGGCCGCGGCGCAAGATCTGAGGCGCGCGCAGTCGCGCGTCAGCGAGCACGTTGCCAAGCTGGAAGCCGAGTTGGGGATCGTGTTGGTCGACCGCGCAGTACGACCGGTGCGACTGACGGTGGCCGGTGAGATCTTCCTCGGGCGCGCGAAGGACGTGCTGGCGACGCTGGAGAGCGCCCGCGGTGAGATGTCGGCGCTTCGGGGCTCGACCTATGGGGCGGTCCGGCTGGCGTGCATGGCCAGCGTGGCAGGCGTGTTCGTGTCGCGGCTGATCGACCGGTTCGGCAAGGCGGAGCGCAACATCGAGGTGCGGGTCATGGAGGGCCCAACGGCGACCCTGCCGGGAATGCTGCTGCGCCACGAAGCCGATCTTGCGGTCGTGCCACTCCCCTATGTGACCAATGTTCCCGAACTGCAATGGGTCCCGTTGTGGGATGAGCCGCTACGACTGCTGGTGGCACCAGCGCACCGGTTGGCTGGTGCTGGAGAGGTGTCCCTGCGCGACCTCGCGGACGAGTCGGTGGTGACACCGGGCAGCGGCGACGGCGCACGGGGCCTGTCCCCCGAAGTGGCCGCCATGTTCGGGGCTGCCGACGTTCACGTGGGTGCAGGCCGACGGGTGGCGAGCCCGCACACCCTGGTGTCCATGGTGCGATCCGGTTTGGGGGTCGGAGTCTTGAGTGAGCTGGCGGTGCGCCTGACGGGTACCGACGGGGTGGTGGTGCTGCCGCTTGCGGAATCGGCGGCGGTGCGGCACACGGTCTTGGCGTCGAGTCGCGAGCACCGCGCTGGTGATGCGATGCAGCGGCTTTCGGAGTTCATCGTGGCGGCGAAGCCGCCCGACGGCACCACGCGCTCGGAAAGGGCACGCGCGTCGACATGACGCACTTCGACCGTGGCCACGGGTCCACAGAGGGGAGCGGCGGATGACATCGTCGAAGGAAGAGGCCCGGCCCATCTCGACGTGGGCGCCGTTGCGGTCGCCGGTCTTCCGCGCGCTGTGGATCGCGCAGCTGGTCTCCAACCTCGGCACCTGGATGCAGACCGTCGGGGCGCAGTGGATGCTCGTCGGGGATCCGCGCGCCGCGGTCCTGGTTCCGTTGGTGCAGACCGCCACGACGCTGCCGGTGGTGCTGCTGGCGTTGCCGTCGGGAGTCCTCGCGGATCTGGTCGACCGGCGTCGCCTGCTCATCGCGACGCAGGGGGCGATGGCGGCGGGGGTGGGTCTGCTCGCCACCTTGACCGGTGCCGGGTTGACCACCCCCGCCGTGTTGCTGATGTTGCTGTTCGTCGTCGGCTGCGGGCAGGCGCTCACTGCGCCTGCGTGGCAGGCGATTCAGCCCGATCTGGTTCCTGCCGAACAGATTCCGGCCGCCGCGGCGTTGGGCAGCATGAGCATGAACGGAGCCAGGGCGATCGGTCCGGCGATCGCAGGCGTGCTGGTGTCGCTGTCGGGCCCGACGCTGGTCTTCGCGCTGAACGCGGTGTCCTTCGTGGGCATCGTGGTCGTGCTCGTCTGGTGGCGTCGCCCCGCCGTCGAGCGCGACTATCCGCCCGAGCGCGCGCTGGCCGCGCTGAGTGCAGGCGGACGGTTCATCCGGAGCTCGCCGATCGTGCGGCGCATCCTGCTGCGGACGGCGTTGTTCATCGGACCCGCGAGCGCACTGTGGGGGCTGCTGCCGGTGATCGCGGCGAACCAACTCGCGTTGTCGTCCTCGGGCTACGGGTTGCTGCTCGGTGCCCTCGGGGTGGGTGCGGTGTGTGGCGCGTTCCTGTTGTCGCGGTTGCGGTCGCGGTTCGGCCCGAACGCGTTGCTGACGGTCGGTGCGGCAGGCTTCGCGGTGACCACCGTGGTGCTGGCGCTGGTGCCGATCTTCGCGGCCGTGTTGGCGGCCCTGGTGATCGGGGGCGCGTCGTGGTTGTTGTCGTTGTCGACGCTGAATGCGTCGATGCAGCTGAACCTGCCTGCGTGGGTACGCGCCCGCGGATTGTCGGTGTATCAGCTGATCTTCATGGGCGGGCAGGCCTTGGGCTCGGTGGTGTGGGGCGTGATCGCCGCGTCGACGACCAGTTCGACCAGCCTGCTGGTGAGCGCCGCACTGCTGGTGGTGTGCGCGCTGTCCTCGACGTGGTGGCCACTGCACGAGAAGACGAGCAGCCTGGATCTGACGCCGTCGTCGCACTGGCCCGAGCCGACGCTCATCTTCGAGCCCGAACCGCTCGACGGGCCGGTCCTGGTGCTGACGTCCTACCGCGTGGCGCAGGCCGACGAGGACGCCTTCCTAGCGGCGATGGCGGTGCTGGGCCGGTCCCGCCAACGGACCGGGGCGTCGCAGTGGCGGCTCTTCCGCAGCGTCGAACGCGAGTCGACGTTCGTCGAGACCTTCGTCGTCCGGTCCTGGGGCGAGCACACGCTGCAGCACTACACCCGGCTCACCGGGCAGGACCTGGTCATCGAGCAGGCGGTCGAGAAGTACATCGACGGGGTGCCGGTCTCCGAGCACTACCTGGCGGTGCGCGACCGGCGGTAGCCGCGGCGGACAGCGGTCGCGAATCTGCGCCGCCGCCCGGCTATTCCGGCTCAAGGGCGGACGCGACGGCATTCGCCACCGCCTCGGCTTGGGGCGCCCGCGACATCGCGCCCTGATGAGTTCCTGGGTTTCGAGGTTGCCCGGCGAGGCCGTGATCCACACTGTCTGCAACACGAAGGGGGCCGGGTATGGCAGCGAGATCATCGGTGATGGCCCTGTTGAGCGCCACGCTCATCACCGCCGCCTGCGGTGGCGGCACCGCGCCTGGCGCGTCGTCGGAAACCGTCACCACTCCCCCGGCGACGACTGCGTCCTCATCGACGACCACGACGCCATCGGCCGCCGCCACGACGATGGCCAGCGGCCCGTCCGCGTGCGCCGACCTCGGCGGAGAAGTCGGTCCCGATCGGGTCTGCACGGTGCACTCCGAGGCGGACGGCTACACGATCGACATGAGCTTCCCCTCCGACTACCCCGACCAGAAGGGGCTGAGCGAGGTCCTCACTCGGCAGCGCGACCAGTTCGTCGAGGTGGTCAGCGAGCCACCCGTGCGCGACGTGCCCAAGGCCCTCGACGTCAAGTCCACGACCTACCGGTCGGGCAGTCCCGAGTCGGGGACGACGAGCGTCGTCCTCGAGGAGTACGTCAATGTCGGTGGCGCCCATCCGGAGACGTACTACGACGCGCTCAACTACGACCTGGCCAAGCAGGCGCCGATCACGCTCGAGACGCTGTTCAAGCCCGGCACCGATCCGGTCACCGTCCTCGACCCCATCGTGGAGACGGAGTTGAAGAACCGCCTGGAGGGCGCCCCCGTGAACGCCAATCCCCTCGGCGCGGACATGTACAAGAACTTCGCCCTCACCGACGACGCCGTGATCTTCGTCATCGGCCAGGGCATGTGGACGATCGAAGCCGCTGGGCCACAGCAGGTCTCGGTGCCGCGCAGCGAGCTGTCAGCGATCCTGGCGTAGTCGGTTTGCGGCGCGTTGGCGCTCGGAGGGCCGAACCCATTGGCCCGGTTACCCATTGGCTAGGGCGACTGCGGCGCGGACACCCTCGACGTAGTCTTCCGGTCGCTCCCATGCTGCGAAGTGCCCGCCCCCTGAATACTCGCGCCAGGACTGGACGTTGAAGAACCGTTCGGCGAACTCGCGCGGGGCGTTCACCAGATCGCGCGGAAACATGGTCACCGCCGTCGGGGCCGGTATCCGACCCCAGGACTTGGCTCCACCCTCGGCGTATGGGACGAACGAGGTCGCGATGGCATCGCTGACCCAGTAGGCGGTGACCCAGGTCAACAACTCTTCGCGGCTGAACACCGACTCCACGTCGCCTGCGCAATCAGTCCAGGTGCGCAGCTTCTCCACGATCCAGGCGGCTAGCCCGGCCGGTGAATCACCAAGGGACACCGCGAGAGTCTGCGGCTTGGTCGACTGCTCGTGCATGTAACCGCCCTCGGCGGCCTGCCAACCGTGGCCGTAGTCGACGTAGTCTCGCTCGGCAGCCGACAAGTCGGCCGGTGGGTCGACGAGGTAGTGCAGCTGAGAGACGTCGGTGAGATGCAGCGCCGCCACGTTCTCCGGGTGCCGGGCCGCGAGGGCCTCGGCGACGTCGCAGCCAATGTCGCCGGCGGACAGCACGTAGCGCTCGTAGCCGAGCGCAGCCATCGCTTGGGCGACACCCTCCGCCATCTGCGCTGCTGACTGACCGCCCTCGGGCGCTGGCAAGGCAAACGGGAATCCCGGCAGCGCTGGCACCACCACGTCCAAGTCGCGGAGCAGCGGCAGCACCCGCTCGAACCGCAGCACCGAGTCGGGCCATCCGTGCAACAGCACCACGGGGGTGGCGTCAGGGTTGCCGCGCTGGTGGATGGCTCGGATCGGCGAGGACTCGGTGTCCAGCGCGACCCATGGCAACGACCTGATGCGCTGCTCGTGAACGCGCCAATCGTACTGGTTTGCCCAGTACTCGATCAGCTCGTGGAGGTAACCAGGCTCGACGCCGCGGTCCCACCCACTCCCCGCGGGCCTGGGCCCATGGCGAAACCGCCGCAGCCGCTCACGCAGGTCATCCAGGACGTCATCGCCGGCAGCCGGGGGCGCATCCGAGGACGCCGAGCTCGGCGCTGACTCAGGGTTTTCGTCGTTCATGGTTCCGCACTCTTCCTCGTGTCTCCCCATCCGGCTATGTCTCCCGAAGACGACGTAGCCAGCCGTGAGCGCCAGCCGTGGGGGCCCCCGTACTCCACCAGAAGGCGGGCCGTCAGGCGGGCTGCGTGACCGATTCCGTCGCCGCCACAACGGCGAAGCGTCGCAACCGAATCGCAGGATTCTTCTCCCGCACCCGCTCGATCCGCTCGGGGTCGAGCGTGGCGGTGCCGAGTCCCTCCTCCTCACCGACCGACGCGAGGACGACACCCATCGGGTCGACGATCATGCTGTTGCCCGCCCCGGACTTGCCGCACTGGTCGGCTGCGGCGAGGTAGACGGTGTTCTCGATCGCGCGGGCCCGTAGCAGCGTCGTCCAGTGGTCTTCCTTGAGCGGGCCGGGCACCCATTCGGCGGGCATCAGCACCGCGTCGGCCTCGGCATCGACCAGCCGCCGGGTCACCTCGGGGAAGCGCAGGTCGTAGCAGGTCTGCAGGCCGAAACGCAGGCCGCCGACGGTGAAGGTCTGCGGCGCCTCGATGTCGCCGGGGCGCACCAGGGTCGACTCGGTGTAGCCGAACGCGTCGTAGAGATGCAGCTTGCGGTAGGTGGCAACGACGTCACCCGAGGCGTCGATGGCCAGCAGCGTGTTGTGGATGCGGTCGGCCTCGTCGGTGGCCTCGTTGATGCCGCACACGATGGCGATGCCGTGTTGGGCGGCAAGTGCTTTCAGCGCGGAGACGAAGGGGCCGTCGAGGCGTTCGGCCGACGCGAGGAAGCGCTCGTCCATCACCGGGACGGTGAACATCGAGTACTCGGGGAACACGACGAGCTCGCTGCCCTGCGCTTGGGCCTCCGCTACCAGGCGGCGGATCGACGACAGATTGGCGGACTTGTCCTCGCCGGGGGCGAATTGGGCGACGGTGCAGACGACCATGGGATCTCCTAGGGTCAGGCGGGCACGGGCGGCGGGGCCATGCGGTCCATCCGTCCGAGGACGACGGTATAACTGACGATGCCGAGCAGCAGCACCACACCGGTGACGATGAATGCGCCTGCGAAGGATCCGGTCCGGTCGACGACGATTCCGGTGACGATCGGTGCGGCGATGCCGATCAGGTTCGCGATGAAGTTGACGATGCCACCGAGCGTGCCGGTGAGACCCTCGGGGGCGATCAGCGAGACGATGCTCGAGCCCGCGGGCACCGAAACGGCAAGTCCCGCAGCGCCGATCGAGATGAACACGATGGCAGCCCCGATGGTATCGACGTAGGCCGCGCCGGTGACGGCCAGCGCCGCGAGCATGCTGACCACCAGCACGATGCGCCGTACCTTGGTGACCTGGCCGGTGCGGGCGACCCAGCGGTCCATCAGCAGGCCGGCGATGAGGAACTGCGCGATCACGGCGACCAGCCACGGGATCATCGAGTACAGCCCACCCTGTAGGAGGTTCACCCCGAACTCCTGCTTGAGGTAGCCGGGCAGCCAGGTCAGCAGCACGTAGTAGGCGTAGGTGTAGGAGGCGTAGCCCAGGGCCAGGCCCCAGGTCTTGCGGCGGCGCAGCAGGTAGCCGACGCCGCGCAGCGAGCCCTCGGCGATGTTCTCCTCGTTCTCCGCGTCTCCGGCCTTGAGGTAGGCGTGCTCCTCGGCGGTCATCTTGCCTTCGGCGACCGCGGCCTTCGGGGTGCGGTAGAGCAACCACCACGCGACGAGGTAGACGAGGCTCAGCGCTCCGGTGAAGAGGAACGCGGCGTGCCAGCTGAACGTGGACACCAGGAACGCCATGATGGGGATGCCGATGACGTTGGAGATCTTGGCGCAGCCGTCGAAAATGGCTGTGGCGGTGCCGCGTTCCTGCTTGGGGAACCATTGGCCGATGGCCTTCCAGCCTGCGGGCACGGTCGGTGCCTCACCGACGCCGAGGAGGAGTCGGGCGACGATCATCAGACCGAGGCCGCCGGCGGCCGCCGAGAGGAACGACGCAACGGCCCAGAGGAAAACACCGACGCGGTTGACCCACGGCACGCCGATCTTGTCGATGATGCTGCCGATCGGCATCTGCAGCATGGCGTAGGTCCACAGGAAGGCCGAGGCCAGGACGCCCATCTGCGCGGCGCTGATGCCGAAGTCGTCCATGATGGCGGGGGTGGCCACCGACAGGTTGACCCGGTCGATGTAGTTGACGAACATCCCGGCGCCGAGCAGTCCGCCGATGAACCAGCGGTAGCGGCCGGTGGGACGTTCGGTGGGGTCGGCGGCGGGGACGTGTTGGGCCTCGACGTTGCTCATGCTTTGCTCCCCGTGAGCGAGGCGTGGCGGTCGATGTCGGCCATGGCGTCGTGCGCGGCGGACAGACCCGCCAGCAGGGCCCCGTGCTCCATGGTGAGGGCCATCTGGTCGGCGCCGTGTTCGACGGCGAACCGCTTCTCCTCGGGGCTCCACGCGGGGAGCAGCCAGGGCTTGCCTGCGCTGCGGGCGGCCGACGCGATGCGGGCGAGGTCGGCGAAGTCACCGTCGGTGCGGGCGTAGGCGCCGCGTTCGCGTCGCAGCGAGAGGTCCGACGGCCCCACGAAGACGCCGTCGACGGTGTCGAGGGCGAGGATGTCGTCGATCTGCTCGATCGCACCGGCGTCCTCGATCATCGGGTAGCACCGCGTCTTGGCATCTTGAGCGGATACCCAGTCGTCGGTGAAGCCACCGTAGGACGAGGTGCGCCCGCCGGCGAAGCTGCGGTCGCCGAGGGGCGGGAACTTGGCGAAACCGGTGACGACGGCGGCGTGGGCGGCGTTCTCGACGTGCGGGATGGCGACGACGTCGGCGCCGAAGTCGAGGGCCTGCTGGATCGGACCACGTTCGGGGCCGAGGACTTTCGCGATGACCTCCATGCCGATGGCCTTCAGCAGCGGGATGAAGCGTTCGAGGGCGGCGAGGTCGAAGGTGCCGTGCTCGATGTCCAGGACGGCGGCGCCGTAGCCGAGTTGGCGGGCGATCTCGGCGGCGGCGACGTTGGGCCCGGACAGCCAGACGGCGTAGCGGCGATTCGGTTCCACGGTCTGTTCCCCTTAAATGCTCGTGCGACTGGTGTGGCGACGACCACATTTCGTGTACATCTCTTGTATACGTGAGATGTGCCTCAGATGTCCAGTACGGTGTGGGCATCGGAAGGAGTCGACATGGCCGTCGAGGTTTCTGAGGCGGGTGCGACTCAGTCGGCACGCGATCGCGTGTATCAGTGGGTGCGCGACGAGATCATCAAGGGCACGCTGCCCGCAGGCCGGTTCCTCGACGAGGCGTGGGTCTCCGAGTCGGTGGGGACGTCGCGAACCCCGGTGCGCGAGGCGTTCCATCGGCTGAACTCGGAGAAGTTCATCGACCTACTCCCCCGCCGCGGGGCGCAGGTGCGCAGCGTGACGTCGCGGGAACTGGAAGAGGTGTACGCGTCACGGCGGCTGATCGAGGGGCATGCCGCGCGGGAGCTGTGCCTGGCCGAGTCGGGTGCGCCGTCGCCGCTGGACGGGTTGGCCAGCCAGATGGAAGAAGCGGCGCGGGAACAGGATTGGTTCAGCGTCGCGCGGCTGGACCGGGCGTTCCACCGGTCGATCGTGGATGCGCACGGCAACTCGATCCTGACCGAGCTGTACGACGCGCTGCGGTCCCGGCAGCAGCGGGTCGCGGTGCGGGCGTTGCAGATCCGGCCGCAACGGGTGCCGGAGATCGACCGTCAGCACCGCGCGATCATCGACGCGTTGGCGCGCAATGACGTCGACGGAGTGGCGGTGCTGCTCGACGAGCACCTGCGGCCGATTCCGGAGATCACTGCTGCGCTGGGGTGAGGACGGGCACCCCCGTGATCGACGACACGCCGTTTCCCGCGTTGGCGGGCGTCTACCTCGAGGACAGCTACGTGCTGGAGATCTTGGAGTCGCCCGGCCAGTTCACGTTCCGGCTAGAGGCGGCGCTGACGCCACAGGATCCCGCGTATCACGACCCGTTACCCGGCGAGAATTATTGCTACGCCAGAGGGATTCTCGTCTTCGACGGCGTCACGCGGGTCGAATGGGTGAGGCGGAGTGACCACCACTTCACGGAT
>NZ_JBEVLO010000331.1:0-5020 GCF_040509115.1 Mycobacterium sp.
GAGTATCAATGACGTCACCATCGCCGACTCCGAGCGGCTGTTCCACTGGGACAGCGATCAATCCCGCCCGAACGACCATCCCGACCTGAGCGACCAGGGCCTGTGAACGCGCTGACGATGAGGGCGGTCGGCGTTACCGAGTACGGCGGTCCCGATGTTCTCGAACTCGTGGAGCTTCCCCGCCCCGAGGCAGGACCCGGTCAGGTCCGCATCCGCGTACACGCCGCCACCGTGAACCCCGGGGACACTCTGCTGCGCACCGGAGGCGTCGACGACATGCTGCGGTCCGGCCCGCTGAGACCGCCCTACGTCCCCGGAATGGAGGCTGCCGGCGTCGTCGACCAGCTTGGGCCGGGCGCTCGGACCGATCTGCGCGTAGGTGACCGGGCGATGGTCATCGTGATGCCCATCGACGCCACGGGAGGGGCCTACGCCGAATACCTCGTCGTCGACGCCGACCAAGCCGCTCACGCACCGGCGGGGACCACCCACGTCGAGGCCGCGACACTTCCGATGAACGGTCTCACCGCGCGGCGCGCCCTGGACGTGCTCGGCCTTGGTCCCGGCGAGACGGTGGCCGTCACCGGCTCCGCAGGCGCGGTCGGCGGGTACGCCATTCAGCTGGCGAAGGTCGACGACCTCAGGGTCATCGCCGACGCCGCGCCCGCCGACGCGAATCTGGTGGCCACCCTGGGGGCCGACCAGATCGTCGCCCGCGGACCCGGTGTGGGACAACGCATCCGACAATGGTGGCCGGAAGGCGTCGCTGCGGTGGTGGACGCTGCGCTGCAAGGAGCGGAAGTCGTGCCCGCGGTCCGAGACGGCGGACAGATCGCGGCGGTGCGCATGTGGGAGCTCGCGGGGTCAGCGGACCTCGGCGAGGAGCGCGGTGTCAGGATCCGGGATGTGTTCGTCCCCGAGTACACCCATCGCAACGACAAGCTCGACGAACTCAGGAAGCTCACCGAGCAAGGATGGTTGACCCTCCGGGTGGCGCGGACATACCCAGCGGCCGAGGCCGCCGAAGCACACCGCGCCTTGGAGGCTGGCGGCGTGCGCGGGCGACTCGTCCTCACCTTCGATTGACAGGCCAGGGAACTGAGATGCAGATACCGGATTCCCCACACGTGAGCAAGGCGGTCGCACACGTCCGAGCGGTGCTGCATCCCCAGATCTTCAACCACAGTGTCCGTACCTTTCTGCTGGCTGCGCAGGCGGCACACCTCGACGACGTCAGCGATATCGACGAATCACTCTGTCTTGCAGCACTATTCCATGACTCGGGCACGGCCGATCGATATGACGGTCCAGCTCGGTTCGAGATCGAGGGCGCCGACGCGGCCGCCAAATTCCTGCAGCAATGCGGTTGGGGCGCAGCGGAAATCGATCCCATCTGGGAGGCCATCGCTTTGCATACCACCCCCGGCATCCCGGAACGCCGCGGACCCATCGCGCGCTATCTGCGCCGTGGCGTGGGGATCGAGTTCGGATCTAGAGAACTGCGCGCGTCGCACGCGGCCAGCGTCGCGGAGGCCGAAGCGCGGTACCCGCGGGCGCACCTCGAGGAAGTGCTGCAGGCCCTGGTCGTCGAACAGGCCCTCAGACGACCACAGAAGGCCACTGCACCTTCGTGGGCGGCCGATCTGGTCCGGCACCACCAGCCGGGACGCTCAGGAGTGAATCCCGCCTTCTGACGACCGCAGCCTCGGCACCCGAGATAGGAGAGGCGATGACGGAGAGCTACGACTTCGATGCGATGAACCGAACGGTGAACGAAGAATGCCCTGCCACCGGGGAACCACGAGGATTGGCACAATCGATCGACCCGCTTCGTGCCGAGCTCACCGCGGCCGCTGACCGCGTCGACCTCGACGAGTGGTCCAAGGCCATGCCTGCGGTGATGGCCAAGATCCCCGACGTCCGGATCGGCAAGCGCTGGTTGAGCACACTGTGGCTCTTGCCTGTCGGGGCTGCTTTGTTGATCGTGGGAATAGCCGTGGCACAGCATGTTCGGGGCTATCAGATGGTGCAGCAATTCATCGAAACCTATCCCGGACAAGGCGCCTTTCAGCCTCCGGTGGACACGGGGTTCCCCGGCTGGCTCCGGATTCTGCACTTCCTGAATCTGCTCTTCATGATGTTCATCATCCGGTCGGGGTTACAGATCCTGGCCGATCACCCACGCCTGCAGTTGGATGCCGGTTCCACGCCCGGCCGGGAATGGCTGCGTCTACGCGGTCCCGTTCCACCCGAGCGGATGGGCCAGGGGGCGCCGAAGAACGTGTGGACCTCCAAGGATGACGCGGTGGCGTTGCCAGGCTGGATCGGGCTACCGGGGATCCGACACTCAGTCGGCCTGGCCCGTTGGTGGCATTTCGGCGTTGATCTCCTTTGGGTCCTGCTCGGTGGGTTGTTCTACGTCCTGCTGTTCACCACCGGGCAGTGGGAGCGACTGGTACCCCGGGATTGGGACGTGGTCCCCAACGCGATCTCGGCCGCAGTGCAGTACTTGTCGCTGGACTTTCCGCCCAACCAGGGATGGACGCAGTACAACGGCCTGCAGAACCTGGCGTACTTCACCACTGTCTTCGTGGCAGGACCGCTGGCCTTCATCACCGGATTGCTCCAGGCGCCGGCCGTCGCGGCCAGATTCGGGCTGGCATCCGGACGCCTCAACCGGCAGGTGGTGCGCTCGGTGCATTTCGGCGTGCTGATGTACTTCGTCGTCTTCATCGTCGTGCACACGGCGATGGTCTTCATGACGGGCTTGTTGGTCAATCTCAACCACATCACCACGGGCCTGAACACGGCGACGTGGGTCGGGTTGTGGCTGTACGTCCTATGGATGACCGTCGTCGCGGTCGCGTGGCTGGCGGCTTCACCGCTGACGCTGCGGTATCCCCGGGTAGTGCAGAAGATGGGTCGTCGCCTGGTCGGCTGGGCGAAGTGCCTACTCGAGTGGGCCGACCCGCGGGCCACGTACTCCGAAGAGCACATCTCTCCGTTCTTCTGGCCCAACGGCACGATGCCGATCAGTGAGGCCTATCTGAAATTGCGCGACAACGGTTTCCGGTCTTACACGCTCCGGGTCGGCGGGCTGGTGGAGAATCCGGTGGCACTGACCTACGAGCAGTTGAAGGCGATGCCCAAGCAAGAGCAGATCACGCAGCACTACTGCATTCAAGGCTGGTCCGGTATCGCCAAGTGGGGTGGTGTGCCGATGAAGCACATCGTCGACATGGTTCGTCCACTGCCACTAGCGAAGTGGGTCGTGTTCTATTCCTTTGCCGATGGCGCTGAAGGTGGCCGCTATTACGATGCGCACGATATCGACCACATGCAAGACGAGCTGACGATCCTGGCCTACGAGATGAATGGCACGCCGCTCGGCGAACTCCACGGTGCGCCGCTGCGGCTACGCAACGAACGAGAACTGGGCTTCAAGCAGGTGAAGTGGATCGAAGCCGTCGAGTTCGTCGAGTCCTTCGCTCAGCTGGGTGCGGGCCAGGGCGGCTACAACGAAGACCACGAGTTCTACGGTTATCGCGCGTCCATCTAGGACCTCCTAGACGAACCGTCAGCGCCGTTGCCTTGATTGTCGGATAATCCCTTCGTGCAGGTCAGTGGCGCCCCCGAGAGCGGCCCCCCGGTCACTCTGATCGGGCGTCGCGACGAATGCGCGATCCTCGATCGGCTGGTCGCTGCGGTCTGCTCCGGGGACAGCCGGGCACTGGTGATCCGTGGAGAAGCGGGGGTGGGCAAGACCGCGCTACTTGAGCACCTGACGGCCGACGGTCGGTGTCGCATCGCGCGGACGTCTGGTGTCCAGTCGGAGATGGAGTTGGCGTTCGCCGGCGTGCACCAGTTGTGCTTGCCGATGTTGGACCAGTTGGGTCGGCTGGCCGCGCCGCAGCGCTCCGCACTGACTGTTGCGCTCGGCATGGCGGAGGGTCCGGCGCCGGACCGATTTCTCGTTGGGCTGGCGGTCTTGAACTTGTTGTCCGACGTGGCCGCGCATCGGCCACTGCTCTGCCTGGTCGACGACGAGCAGTGGCTGGACCGCGCGTCGGCGGACGCGTTGGCGTTCGTGGCCCGACGGTTGGGAGCGGAATCGGTCGGCTTGGTGTTTGCGGCCAGGGAGCCGACCGATGCCGTCGCAGGCTTACCGGCTCTGGTGCTCAGGGGACTGCGCGGAGCCGACGCTCGCCAGTTACTGGATTCGATGCTAACTGCGCCGCTGGATCCGCGGGTGCGCGACCAGATCGTCGCCGAGACACGCGGCAACCCCCTGGCGCTGATGGAGCTACCTCGCGGACTGACCGCCGACGATCTCGCCGGTGGGTTCGGATTGCCTGGCGCATTTCGACTTTCGAGTGCGGTCGAAGAGATGTTCCGTTCGCGGATCGAGGCATTGCCGGACCAGACCCGGCGATTGCTATTGCTCGCCGCCGCTGAGCCGACGGGAGATTCCGCGCTGATGTGGCGTGCCGCGGGCGAACTCGGCATCGGGCCGGACGCGTCGGCGCCCGCTATCGAGGCTGAACTGTCGTCGTTCGCCACCCGGGTGAAGTTTCGTCATCCCCTTGTCCGTTCAGCGGCCTACCGGTTGGCGCCGCTGCGCGACCGGCAGCAGGTCCACCGAGCGCTCGCCGCGGCCACCGACGCGCAGCAAGACCCGGACCGGCGTGCGTGGCATCTGGCCAACGCCGCGTCGGGCCCCGATGAGGAGGTTGCCGCAGAGCTCGACCGCTCGGCCGAGCGTGCCCAGGCGCGCGGAGGAGTCGGTGCGGCAGCGGCATTCCTCGAGCGCGCGGCAACGCTGACGATTGACCCGGCGCGCCGCGGTGATCGCGCGCTCGCCGCGGCATCGGCCAAGGTCCAGGCAGGCGCATTCGACGCCGCACTGGATCTGCTGGCCATGGCAGAGGCTGGGCATCTCAGCGATCTCCAGCAAGCCCGCTCCGACCTCGTCCGCGCGCAACTCGCGTTCGTCACTAGTCATGGCAACGACGCGGCGCCA
>NZ_JBEVLO010000332.1:0-10923 GCF_040509115.1 Mycobacterium sp.
GTCGAATTGCTGTGCGGCAAGCCAGCAGACATCACGCCGGGCCTCTACAAGCTGCTCTGGCTGCGTGACCACGAGCCCGAAACCCTTTCTCGCAGCGCCCACATCGCCGACGTGCACACCTATCTGGTGCACGCCATGACCGGCCGCTGGACGTCGAGCACCGCATCGGTCGACCCACTCGCACTGCTCGACCAGGCGACCGGCGACTACGCCGACGAACTTCTCGACCTCGCCGGCGTGCGCCGCGACCAGCTGCCCGACTTGGTGCCCACCGGCACGTCGCTGGGCCCGCTGCGCCCCGAGGTCGCCGACGGGTGGGGCCTCCCCCACGGCGTCGCGGTGATCGCCGGCACCGGCGACGGTCAAACCGCCGGAATCGGCCTCGGCGTCACCGATCCCGGCAGTGCCTACCTGGTCCTGGGCACCGCCGTGGTGATCGGCAGCGAGACCACCGCGTACTTGCCGGCCCGGGCCTACCGGTCGATGATCTCGGCCATGCCGGGGCAGACCACCGTCGAGACGTTCAGCTCGTCAGGCACCTACCTGTCGACGTGGTTCCGCCAGCAGTTCGGCGACCCGGACCTGGCCGGCGCGCCGGATCCCGCGCTCGAACGCGACGCCGCCGCGCTGCCCGTCGGCAGTGAACGGTTGCTGACCCTGCCCTACTGGAACGCCGCGCAGACCCCGCACTGGGACAGCCAGGCGTCCGGAGTGACGCTGGGCTGGCAGGGCTGCCACACCCGCGCGCACTTCTACCGGTCGCTGCTCGAGGGCATCGCCTTCGAATTGCGGATGCAGCTCGACGGTTTGGAGGCCGCACGCGGCGAGCGCGTCGAGGTGCTGCGCGCCATGGGCGGCGGGGCCCGCAGCGCGCTGTGGACGCAGATCCTGGCCGACGTCTTCGACCGGCCGCTGGAGGTCCGCGCCGCCGGTGAGGTCAGCGCGCTCGGCGCGGCCGCCATCGCGCTGACCGCCATCGGCGAATACGCCTCGCTGCCCGAGGCGGCGGCCGCGCTGGCCACCACCGACGCCGTCGTCGAACCCCGGCCGTGGGCCGCCGCAGCCTATGCCGACCTGCGCACGATCTACGAGCGCCTGTACTCGAACACCCGAGACCTGCTACACGACCTGCACGACCTATCGCTAGGAGATCATCGATGAGAGCGGCCATGTTCTACGGGCCGGGGGACCTACGGTTCGAGGACGTCACGTCCACCGAACCTGCGCCGGGCGAGGTGCTGGTGGAGGTCAGGGCCGCCGCCACGTGCGGCACCGATCTGAAGTCCTACCGGCGCGGGCACCCAAAGCTGTTCCCCACCTTGCCAGCACGCTTCGGCCACGAGTTCGCCGGCGTCATCACCGCGGTCGGTGACGGCGTCGACCAGTTCGCCGTTGGCGACCGCGTGACGGCCGCCAACACCGTGCCATGCGGGTACTGCTGGGCCTGCGTCCGCAACCGCGAGAGTCTGTGCGAGAACCTCGAATTCCTCAACGGTGCGTTCGCCGAGGAGGTGGTGATCCCCGCAGCGATCGTCGCGCGCAACACCTACCAGCTGCCCGACGACCTCGAGTTCGCCGACGCCGCCCCGCTGGAGCCGCTGGCCACCGTCGTGCACGGAATGGCCGAGACCGGAATCGAATTGGGCGACACCGTGGTGGTCCACGGCGCGGGTCCCATCGGCCTGATGTTCGTCCGGCTCTCCACGCTGCGGGGGGCCAACGTCATCTCCGTCGACCAGTCCCCCTGGCGCCTCGAGCAGGCCAAGTTAGCCGGCGCCGTCGACATCATCGACCTGTCCGACGTGCCGGACTTCGAGGATCGCGTCGCGCTGATCAAGTCTCGGACGCCGCACGGACGCGGTGCCGATGTCGGCATCGAGGCGGTCGGACTCCCGCAGGTGTGGGAGCAGACCGTGCGCACGCTGCGCCCGGGTGCCACCGCCGTCCTGTTCGGCGGCACGCCCAAGGGCGCGCCGTTCTCCGTGGACTCCAGTGCGATGCACTACGAGGAGTACACACTCAAGGGCGTCTTCCACCACACCCCGAACTACGTGCGCACCGCCGTCGAATTGCTGGCAAGCCGCAAGGTCGACGGGTCGATGCTGGTCACCGAACGCCGACCGCTGGATCAGTTGGTGCCGAGCCTGGAGGACATGGCGGCCGGCCGCGGTTCGAAGTACATCCTCGAGCCATGAGCCTTCGTCTGGAGTCCGAACGCAGGCAGGTCGTCGAGGCCTGCCTGTCCCTGAGCCGCTCGGGCCTTGTGGTCGGCACCGCGGGCAACGTCTCGATCCGGGTCGACGACCTGGTCGTCATCTCGCCCAGCGGCGTCGACTACGAGGCGATGTCACCGGGCGACGTGGGCATCCACGACCTCGACGGCCAGCCGGTCGACGCGGTGTTGCAGCCGTCGAGCGAGCTGGCTCTGCACCTGGCCGTGTACCGGGAGACGAGCCACAGCGCCGTGGTGCACACCCACGGTCCGGCGTCGACCGCGCTGTCGACCGTCGTCGACGAAGTGCCTGCCTCGCACTACTATTCGGCCCTCTTCGGGGGCCCGGTCCGGGTGGCGCCGTACGCCACGTTCGGCACCGCCCAGCTGGCCGACAACGTCACCGCGGCGCTGCGCGACCGCACGGCCGCCCTGATGGGCAACCACGGTGCCGTCCTGGTCGGGGCGGCTCTGCCCAAGGTGCTGAGCATGGTGGCGTACCTGGAGTACGTGTGCGACGTGCAGCTGCGAGCGATGGCGAGCGGCGCCCCGGTGCGGGTGCTCTCCGACGAGGAGATCGCCGAGGTCGGCCGCCGGCTCGCGGGCTACGGACAGGAGTCCTCGTCCACCTAGCCCAGATTTGCCTGGCTGGTGGGCGCCGCGCCTCCATCCGAGTCCTGGCGCCCGCGCAGCGGACCGGGCAGACGTGCTCCCTTTGCTGAAATATGACGTCAACGAGTTTCGTCCACCTGAGAACGTCCGCACTAGCCCGTCGGTCGTAGCCACCAAGCGAAAACCGGCGACCCTCTCCAGATTTCGCAGGCGTTCAGCAACAGGAATGATCGATGAAGTGCCAGCTCACAAGCTAGTCACACGCCTGTGGCAATCTGATCGCGCCAAGAATGCAGCGGTCTCCCGACCCCGGCGCACTAACTGCGGGGAACGCCTATGATCGAGGCACTTCCATCCGAGGGGATCGATCTTGTACTTCAAGCGCATCGTGGTGGGCGCATCGATCGTCTGCGCCGCCGCTCTTCCGATCACGTCGTTGTCGACCGGCATCGCCGGTGCGGAACCGGTGGCGTCGAAGTGTCCTCAGCCCGCCCCTGTCGACGTCCACGAGGAAGCGCCGCCCTGCGACGTACCGCCTTCGTCGGCCACGGGAGACGACGGCCTGGCACTATCGCCCGCCCTGTCCAATCAGCTCAATCAGGCGGTTGCCAACCTTCCGTCCCCAGTGCAGGTGGACGTGCCCGTGAACATGGGCTTTGGTCTTGGCCTGCCGGGAATCGCGCTACCGGGTCTGAGCGTCCCGGTGGTCCTCGGCGGCGTCGGCGCCCCGGGGATCGGCGTGCCCCAGTTGCCCGCGATTGGACCGCCGCAGCTGCCTGCTCCCCCGCAGCTTCCGTTCTGATCGAGCCGGATCGGGGCGTCCGTCGTTAGGCGAAGTCCCCGACCACGTCGGCCACCCGACGGAGCTGCTCGATGTCCGAACTGGTGGGGATGAGATGCACCTCGTCGGTGCCGATCGCCGCGAAACCGCTGAGTACGTCGGCTAATTCGCCCTCGCTGCCCGCCCATCCCATGGTCGGCGCCATGGCGTCGACGTACTCGGCCGGGATCCAGTTCATGTAGCGCCGCAAGTGCCGATGCACCTGCGCGCGCGGCTCGTCGCCGTCGCCGATCGCGAACCAGAACGACGTCGCCAGGTGTGGGTCGGGCCTGCCCGCGGCCGCCCACGCGGCACGCGCGACGTCGAACAGCTCGTTCTGTTTGGCCGGATCGAGATCGAGCGTGGTGCCCGCCAACCCGTCGGCCCACGTCGCCGCACTTCGCAGCGTCTTGGGACCGATCGTGCCCACCAGCAGCCGGGGGCCGCCGGACTGCACCGGCGGAGGACCCACCGGCAGCACGGATTCGGTGAGCAGCTCGCCTGCCCACACCCTCTTCATGATCGCGACTCGCTCGGCCATGCCCCGCATCGTCTGCGTCGAGGTGTCGGCGCCGACCGCCTGGTAGTCCTCGTGGCGACCGCCGACCCCGAGTCCGACCGTGAGCCGCCCGCCACTGAGCAGGTCGCCACTGGCCAGCGCCTTGGCCAGCATGACCGGGTGGTGCAGCTGGGGGACGATGACCGTCGTCACCAGGCGCACCCGATCGGTCCACGCCGACAGCGCTCCGAGCAGCGTCAACGAGTCGGGGTTGTCGAACGCGATGCGCTCACCCCAGCAGAGCGCGCTGAAGGGGCCGTCATCGACGAGGCGCGCCCATGCCTTGAGCGTGGCCGCGTCGAGGTCGGGTTCCATCACTGGCATGGTCATTCCGATTCGCACGACCGGATTCTGGCACGCGGCGACGGCCGCCAGCGCGAGGAGCCCCAGTTAGCCCTCGGCGGGATCCGGCGACGCCGTGGGCGGCGCGGCCCCAAGTCGGTACACGTGTTCCGGAGTGAGTATCTCGGTCACGACGGTAGCCAGCTGGCCCGCAGCATGCTCTTGCGGCTCATCGGAGTTCACGAACACCACCAGGGTCGCATCGCGCGCGGGTAGATACGCCGCCACGGTCGTATAACCAGGGATGTCACCGTTGTGTCCGATCCAGCCGTTCGCGTCGAACACGGCGAAGCCGTAACTGACCCCGCCGGGTACCACCTCGGCGGTCTGCAGCCGGACGGCCTGGGTCTGCGGGCTCAGCAGCGAGCCCTTGCCGAGTGCGGCAGCCCACGACTTCACGTCCGGATAGTTCGACACGATGCGTCCCGCGGCGTCCCCCCAGGTCGGGTTCCACAGCGTGGCGTCGACCATCCCACCACTCGGCAGCGGAGTGTATCCGTGCGAATGGGGTTCCGGCATCAGGCCGTTCGGCGGATAGCTGGTCTGCGTCATGCCGACTCGCGGATAGACGTTCTGCGCGAGGTAGTCGCCGAGCGGCTGCCCCGTCACCTTCTCGACGACCAGGCCCAGCAGCACCGTGTTGGTGTTGGAGTACTCGTACTGGGCGCCGGGGGCGAAGTTCGGTAGGTGCGCAAACGCGATTTCGAGAAGCTCGCGCGGAGCCAATGCAAACGCGTCGGGTCCGATCGGCGACTCGGCGTAGACCCGGTTCAGGAAGCCGTCATCCTCGGCGTAGTCGAACAGGCCGCTGCGCATTCGACCGAGGAGGTCCAGGGTGATCGCGTCACCGGAGGGCACCCCGTCGACGTAGCGAGAGATGGGGTCGCTCAACGAGATCCGACCCTGATCGACCAGCTGGAGCACCGCGGTGCCGGTGAGCGTCTTGGTCACGCTGCCGATGCGCCAATGATCGTCGACCGACATGGGCTCACCCGTCGCTAGATCGCTGACACCGACGGCGCTCAGGTAGTCGACCTGTCCGGGGATCGACACGCCGACGATCGCGCCGGGAGCCCCCATCTCGGCGAGTCTGGCTGCGACGGCGGCGTCCACGCTCGCGATCAGGTCGACTGGTTCCGCTGCTGCGACGCGGCCGGTGAACGGAACGGCGGTCAGGGCAACGGCGAGCACCGCCGCGCAGGCTCTAACGAATCCGACGTCTGCTCCACGCATTCGCGGATGATTTCATCGTCGCCGCTGGGAGCGGGCCGGAACAGGCGATTGCGCGCGACTCAACGGACGATCCCCACGACCTTGAGCAATTCGGGGCGACGAAGAACGAGCCCGATCCACATCAGCACCCCGAGGTAGACCGCGAACAACGTGTTGCTGAACAGAGGCGCCTCCACCCGCATGTTGGCGGTGACGGCACCCCCGAGGTAGGCGGTGATTCCGAGTGCGCCCAGAACCGCGGTCCGGGGGATCGCGTAGACGACGACACAGATGCTCAACACGATCCCCATCGCCAACGCCTGGACCGCCGGGAAGCCGAGGGCCTCGGTCCCTTCCTTCACCTGAGGGATTCCCGCGAGCTTGCCTGCGGCGTCGACGACCAGGAACGCGCCGACCAGCACGCTGATCACGACGCCGATCCGGTGGCCGAGGCGGCCGCGGCCGGTCGGTTCGAGGACGGTCTGCGTGGTGGGGGTGGCGTTCATCGCGTTCTCCTGGGTTGCGAGCTGATGGCATCCGGGCAGACCCGCGTCGATCCCCAAACTCATCGCGGCACACCCGGGCCGGGGGTTAACCCCCACGGAGGTCTCGGGGAAACGCCATACCCGCAGGCGCCACTACTCCCTAGGTTTATGGGCATGGTTGCAGTAACGTCCGACATCCCGGTCACGTCGACCGATGAACCGTCCGTCCGCCCGAAGAACACCTCGCGCATCCGCCAGCACCTCGGGGTAGTGCCTACCGCGTCGATGGTGACGGGCGCCGCCGTCGGGATGGTGTGGTTCTGGATACCGCTGACCATCCTCATCGTCGGCGTCTCCTCGATTCCCTCGGTCGTCGGTTTTCTGGTCGCCACCGTGGTCTTCGTCTACCTCATGCGCGGCGCCGAGCGAGTGGAGCGCGTCCGCAGCGAGGCCGTCTTCGGCTTCGGAATCCCGGTGCCACCACGAAAGACGTCTCCCTACAGCGGGTTTCAACGTTGGGCTCACCAATTGTGGCTCGACGTCAGCAGCGCCCGGTTCTGGAAGGCCGCCGCGCACCACTATCTGCGCCTGACGTACGACATGTTCGCGACCGGCCTCGCCTTGGCCTTGCTGGCCTTCGCCTTCCTCGGGCCCGCCGCCGCGACCGCGATCAGCCGGAGCGACGCCGAGGCCGGACTGTGGTTCATCTCGCCGCCGCTGGCATGGCTGTTGGCCGTAGTAGCGCTCATAGCGGCCGTCGCCATCGTGATCGTGGCGCCCGCGCTGGACGCCGCCATCGACAAGTGGCTACTGCCGCCGTCGCCGACCGCCGCGCTGAAGCACGAGGTGAACGCACTCAGCGACGCTCGCCGCGGCGCCGTGTCGTCGGCACAAACCGAACGCCACCGCATCGAACGCGATCTGCACGACAGCGTCCAACCGCGCCTGGTGTCACTTGCCATGACGATCGGTCTGGCGCAGACCAAGCTCGACACCGATCTGCCGCAGGCCAAGAAGCTCATCGGCGAAGCGCATGACGACGCGAAGAGTGCACTCGTCGAGCTGCGCAACGTGGTGCGCGGAATCGCCCCGACCATCCTCGCCGACCGCGGTCTCGACGCCGCCCTATCGTCAGTCGTCCAGCGCATCGAGACCTCCGGCGTGCCGACCTCGCTGAACGTGTATCTGCCCCGGCGCCTTCCCGACGAGGTCGAATCCGTCGCGTACTTCGTCGTCGCCGAAGCGCTGACGAACGTCGCCAAACACGCGAGGGCAAGCCAGGCCGTGGTGACCGTCCGGTTCGACGAGACGACCAACGCCCTGCACGTGTCGGTGTTCGACGACGGCGTCGGCGGTGCGTTCGCCACCGACTCCGACGACGCCACGGGGCTTCGCGGCCTCGACGAGCGGGTCCGCGCCGCGCGGGGCACCTTCGAGGTGTCCAGCCCGGCCACCGGGTCCACCATCGTGACGGCGGTGCTGCCATGCGCGTCGTGATCGCCGAGGACTCGGCGCTGCTACGCGCAGGCATCGAACGCATCCTGATCGACGCCGGGCACGAAGTGGTCGCGGGCGTGTCCGATGCCACCGACCTGCTGCGCATCGTCAACGAGCTCCGTCCTGACCTGGCCATCCTCGACGTCCGGATGCCGCCGACCTTCACCGACGAAGGCATCCGCGCCGCTTCACTGCTGCGCAGCCAGAACCCCGAGTCACCGGTGCTCGTGCTGTCGCACTACGTCGAGGAGCGCTACGCGGCCGACCTGATCACCTCGGACACCAAGGGATTCGGCTACCTGCTCAAGGACCGCGTTGCCGACGTGCCGTCGTTCCTGGACGCCGTCGCCACGGTGGGCGGCGGAGGCACCGTGCTCGACCCCGAGGTGGTGTCTCAGATCCTCGTCCGATCGCGCCAACGGTCGGCGCTGGACGCACTCACCCCGCGCGAGGTCGAAACCCTGCAACTGATGGCGGAGGGCAGAGCCAACTCAGCCATCGCGGCGGCCCTTCACGTCTCGGTCGGCTCGGCCGAAAAGCACATCGCCTCCATCTTCACCAAGCTGAATCTGACCCCCGACGAGAGCGAGAACCGCCGCGTCCTCGCCGTCCTGCGTTACCTCGAATCCTGACAAGCCCGACTCCTGAACCACTGAAAGGGTTTTCACTCATGACAACCTTCGCTCCCCCGCCACCCGCCGCACCTGCTTCGGCCGCCCCGCCACCGCTGACACCCGGTGGTCGCGGCGCGCTGCGAGTCATCCTGGTCGTCGTCGCGGCGGTGCTCACCTTGACGTCAGTGGTCGCCCTGGTCGTGATCGCCCTCGGCATCAACTCGATACGCGTCAGCACGGACAGCAAGGACCTGCCCGGTGACATGCGCACACTGACGATCGACGCCGCCGACTCGACCGTCCGCGTGACGACCGATCCGAAGGCCAGCGAGCCCAGAGTCGACCTGCGGATGCTGAACTCCACGCGTGGCGGCAGGCAGCAGCTGCAGGTCACCTCCGACTCCGAGGGGACCCGGATTCGGGTGACCCCCACCTCGCCTGCCTTCATGGACTGGGGTCGCACGGGCGAGGTCACCGTCACGCTGCCACCCGCCCTGTCCAAGGGACTCACGGTCACCGCAAGGCAGGAGGACGGAACGTTGATACTGGACGCCGAACTCGACCGGCTGATAGCGCGCACCTCGGACGGCAACGTCGTGCTCAACGGGACCGCACACCGCATCGACGTGAACGCAGAAAACGGCGACATCGTCGCCCGCAAGCCGATCACGGTCACCGAGTCGTTCAACGCCGAAACCCTCGACGGGGACGTTGCCGTCGGGTTCGGCCCCGATGTCCCCCGGACCATCGATGCCGTTACGCGCGACGGTGACATCGCGATCGTGCTACCCAACCGGGGTCCCTACCTCGTCAGGGCGCAGTCCGGTGACTCGACCAACGTGCGGGTGCCCGAAACGACCGATCCCGCCAAGGCGGTGGCGGAGGTGACGGTGCGATCCAACGAGGGCAACGTGGTGGTCGGCACCGACTTCCGGCGGTAACGGACCAAGGCAAACATGTGAGGCGTCTATGAGTCTCGTTGGGAAATGCCCTCGACTGGGCACAATGGGACCATGACGACTGGTCAGGTCAGCGATTCTGCCGCGCCGCGGCAGGCCATCCTCGGCAAGTTGCCGAGGATGTACCGGGCAGACGGGTCACCGATCCGCACGCTGCTCGTCGACGACGAACGTGCGTTGACCAACCTCATCCGGATGGCACTCAAGTACGAGGGCTGGGACGTCGACGTTGCCCACGATGCCGCCGAGGCGGTGGCCAAGTACCAGGAGAACACCCCGGACGTCGTCGTCCTTGACATCATGCTCCCCGACATGGACGGCCTCGGAGTGCTGGAACGGCTTCGAGAGTCGGCGGGATACACCCCCATCCTGTTCCTCACCGCGCGCGACTCGGTGCACGATCGGGTGGCCGGGCTGACGGCGGGCGGCGACGACTACATGACCAAGCCCTTCAATCTCGAAGAGTTGGTGGCCCGGCTTCGCGGATTGCTGCGCCGGTCGGCGTACCTGACCCCGGCGTCCGATGAAGCGCTCACGGTCGGTGAACTGCAGCTCGACAGCGCAAGTCGAGTCGTCACCCGCGCCGGCGAGCAGATCGCCCTGAGTTCCACCGAATTCGAGCTTCTGCGCTACCTGATGCGGCATGCCCGACGCGCCGTGAGCCGCCAGGAGATCCTGGACCGGGTATGGAATTACGACTTCGGTGGCAAGTCCAGCATCGTCGACTTGTACGTCTCCTATCTCCGGAAGAAAATCGACGCCGGTCGTCCGCCCATGATTCATACCGTCCGCGGTGTCGGCTACACCTTGCGGCCGGAAGCATGAGCGACGCGAAGCCCCGCGGGTGGCGAACCTGGCCGCTGCGCAAGCAGTTGGTGCTCGGCGTCTCGGCCGTCGTGATGATCGTGCTGCTCGCGGTGGGGACCATGTCGGTGTTGACGCTGCGGTCGTCGGTGACCGGAATCATCGACAAACAGCTGGCCGCGGCGGCCGACGGATTCGGTGCCTCGCTGACCAAGTACAGGACCTCCCCGCTGCCATCGGGTCAGCTGCCCGCACCCCACGCCATGAAGCCGCTCACGATGCTCATCGGACAGGCACCCGGCAACATCGTCGTCCTGATCCGTGATGGACGGGTCGTCGACTCCGCCCTATTCGGTGATGGTGACGCCGGGCCGGTGCCCGCGGACGCGATCGCCGAGATCGCCGAAGAGCAATGGTCGGGCATCGAGACGCGCACCGAGTGGCTGCCGGGGTTGGGGACCTACCGCGTGACGAGCAGACCCGGTGATCAGGGCGAAGTGTTGATCACCGCAGCGTCACTGCGGCCTGCCAGCGAAGCTGCGACGCGGGAGACCATCATCGTCGCGATTCTCACGGCCCTGGCGCTGGCGGTCACCGCTCTGTCCACATTGGCGGTGGTGCGATTCGCACTGCGGCCACTGAGCAGGGTCTCGGCGACGGCCGCGGAGGTCGCCACGCTGCCCCTGAATCGCGATCAACACCAGATCACGCCACGGGTGCCTGCGGCACACACCGATCCGCGCACCGAGGTCGGTCTGGTGGGCGACACACTCAATCGGCTGCTCGACCACGTCGAGGGAGCGCTGA
>NZ_JBEVLO010000333.1:0-12849 GCF_040509115.1 Mycobacterium sp.
AACGTCAACTGGGTCGTGATCACGGGCGCCGAAGTCGACAGGGTCCTGCACATCTGCGATCCCGACGGTGGCCTGCCCGTCGCCGACAGCCTGGAAGAAGCGATGGCGTCGGTGGCTCGGCCGCCGCGCAACCACCTCAAGCTGGTGTCGCGCAGCTAGCCCGGCGCCCCAGGAACACCCGTCTGCGTGGCGACCGACTGCGCCGATCCCTTCGTCAGCACGTCGATCACCACGTCGGCGTCGACGTAGCGTCCCAACCCGACCAGACCCGGGGTCGCCAGGATGAGCTCATTCGCCTCGTCGCCGGACAGCGGATAGTCGTCGACCCGGTGCCGCCAATGCGCCGCGATCACCGTTGCCCCGTCGGCCAGCCGAGAACACTCGCGATCGAGCACCTCTCGCAGGGTCTCGGCGTGCAGGTAATAGGCCACCTCGGAGAGGACCACCAGGTCGAACGGTCCGGCAGGCCAGGCATCGTCCAGCGACGCCCTTCGCAACGTCGCGCGGTCGAGGCGTCCGCAGCTTTGAAGCCTGTCACCCGTCGCCCGCAGAGCGACGTCCGCGACGTCGATGGAGGTGACGTGGTCGCAGCGCTCGGTGAGCTTCTCGGTCAGCACGCCGACAGAGCACCCCGCCTCGAAGGCGTGCAGATAGCGCTGGCTCGGCAACATCGCCACGGTGATTGCGTACTTGCGTTCCTCATACCAGCGTTCCCCGAGCCGCCACGGATCGCTGGTGGCCTCGTAGATGTCGGCGAAGTACTGGTCCGACAGCCGCCGCTCTTGGCTCACGTGAGGAACACCGCCTCGCCTACCGCGAACAGCCGTTGCAGGACGAACGGCGGGAGCACCACGTCCATGCCTGGCTCGAAGGGGGTGAACTGAGTCTCGAATGCGCCGGTGGCGCGACGCTTGCGTGCGGTGCTGGCGGCGTCGTGCGGCGCCATCGCCATCCGGTCCCACGGCACGTCGGGGTCGTCGGGCCACGCCCAGTGCCACATCCAGAGGGGAAACTCCATCAACCTGGCCCCCGCCTGGTCCACCGCAGCGGCCGCGCTCCGTCCCACCGCCTCGTGGTCGGGATGGCCGTCCCCACGCCACGTCGTCGCGCACCAGGTGCCCCGCGGCGCCGCCGCCAGCCTGTCGGCGAGGATGCCGGTCAGCTCGTCTTCGTGGGCCGAGAGATCCCCGTCGGGCAGCCCGAGACAGATCGGCTCACCGAGGCCGAGAATGCCGGTGGCCCGCCGTAGTTCGGCCCTGCGGTCGCGCTCAAGCCACGTCCGTTCCAGCCGGGACAGCCCGGGGACTTCCCCACCCCCGTCGCTGACGGCCACGACGGTGACGTCGACGCCGCGCCTCCGGAGCGCCGACGCCGTCGCGCCGAAGCCGAGCGTCTCGTCGTCCGGATGGGGAGCGACGACGATCAGCGCGGGGCAGTCGGTCAGGTCGAGAGTTGGGAACTTCCGGCCCCACGCCCGCCATTCGGCCACCGTGGTTCCGCCTTCGTCGATCGGGCGTGCGGCGAACCGCCACCCGTTGCCAGAGGTCGTCATGGTCAACGGGCTGCCGCCTTTCCCAATGCTGCGAGATCCCGCTCGGCGTGGCTTTGACGGACGTAGACCGTGAGGTCGGCGACGCGCTGAGCATGAGCGGCGTCGGAAACCAGCGGGCCGGGGCCGAGTGCGCGACCGGTGCGGGTGATGGCCTCGTCGACCGCGTTCTCGATGACGGCGCGCACGCGGCGCGCAATCAGCTCGGCGCGGTCGCCGTGCGGTTCGGCGTCGACGTAACAAGCCGCCGAGACCAGCATGGCCTCGGCGGCGGCGAGGGCCGCGTCGACGGCGCCGAGGTGGGCCTGGGCGTGCACGTCGACCACGGCGCGCTCGTGTTCGTTGGCCACGGCGCGGTACAGAGGCGCAGCCACCCCGCGGGCACCGCCGAGCCAGCAGGCAGCCACGCCCATCGCGCCGTGCCAGAAGCCGGGGCGGGCGAGGTAGTCGCCGGGCCGTCCGACGAGGGTGCCGACGGCGTCGGTGAGTCGCACCGAGCGGGTGTCACAGTCGTGCATGCCGACGTTGTGCCAGGCGTCCGCCAATGGCGTCACCCCTGGCTGACTCAGGTCGACGGCGTAGAGCCCTCGCCCGTTGTCCTCACGTCGGGCCGTGACGAGGGCGTGGGTGCAGATCCCCGCACCGGAGCACCACGCCTTGGTGCCGTCGAGCAGCGCCAGGGCGCCGTCGTCGCGAACGGTGACGACGGCCTGCGGCGCTTCCGCCGCCCACACCCCCCACAGCTCACCGGCCGCAGGTGTCGGCCCATCCAGTTCGGCCAGGATTGCCAGGGCGTCGGCATGCGCCTCGGCGAGCCGGCCCGCCACGACGTCGTTCTCGGTGAGCGCGGCCAGTTTCCACCACCGCGACGCCGTGCGACCAGATCCCGGCAACGGCAGGTTCAATTCGCCCGCCTCCAGCCAGCGTCGAACCAGCGCCGCCGTCACGCGGCACCTCCACGGCGGCCGACCGACCGCAGATGAGCGGCGAAGCCGCGCGGTGCCCGGCCCTGTTGCCGCGCCGAGGTCACGACGGACAAGTCCGGGTCGCGGTGGATCCGGAGTCCGTGTTCCTCGAAGCGCCGAACCAGATCGACGTCCTCACCGGTGGCCAGTGTCGCGAATCCGCCGACCTTCCAATAGGACTCGGCTCGGAATCCCATGTTCGCGCCGTGCACGTGGCCATGCCCACCTCCGCGGCGGTGCGACTTCGCCCGGTAGGCGGCCAGGTATCGGCGCACCGCAGCGGTGGAGAAGTGGCGCCAGTTGGTCACCCGGACGACGCCGAGAACCATGTCGGCCTCGGCGGCGGTCTGGCGCACCAGCCAGTCGGCGTCGACGCGACTGTCCGCGTCGGTGGTGGCGTACCAGATCCGCGACTCGTCGGATGCGCCCACCTCGTCGAAGCCGCTCAGTCGACGCGCGTAGGCAAACCCTGCCGCGCGCGTCGCTCCGACGTTCTTCGCGTCGACCTCGACGAAGTGCACGTCGTCGCCGAATCGTCCTGCCAGGGAAGCGCTTTCGTCCGTACACGCATCCAGCACCACGACGACCAGCACCGGCACCGACAGGCACGCCCCCGCGGTCAGAATCGCCTTGACGCAGCGTGGGAGATGGGCCGCCTCATCGTGGGCCGGGACGACCACCACCGCCCGCTCGAATGTCACCGTGCGTCGCTAGCTGGTGGCCGGCTGAGCGGCGGACCGGGGACGGGCCATCGCACACCTGGCCCCGTTCAGCGTCGTCACGCCGCCACGGTGACGCGGAGTGCGCGCATGATCGACGGGAGCTGCGGAGTCGTCGCCCATCACCCAGGTCCTTTCAGCTTTGCTCGCGGCACGTTGTAACGATTGCCCGGACCTAGAGGTGCGGGGCCTCCTTGATGGTGCTGTTCTCAGTACCTGCCGTCTGGCAGAAGGTCTGGACCGAGAGCTTCGTACCGGTGATCTCCAATTGAGATGCGTCCGTCCCCTTCTCGTCCTTGAGCATCTTGGATACGGCAGCCTGCTTGTCCTGATCGTTCGCCGACAGGTAGTCCTTGCACTCCGTGTCGCCACCTTCGGCCTTCGCGCCGCACCCGGTCAGGAGTGCCCCAGACGCCAAGCCCGCCGCCACGATGCTCGTCATCACCTTCATGCGCTTCACGGACATAACCTCCTGGAGAGTTGCTGTGACCGCCATGGTCCCCCTGCGTGTGCCCCGCCGACTCAGCACCGAAACCTGAGACGCCTCCCGCTAGGACTTGCCGAACTGCTCGACGACGGTTGCACAGAACGCGTCCAGATCGTCGGGCGAACGGCTGCTGATCAGGTTGCCGTCGACGACCACCTCCTGGTCGACCACGGTCGCACCCGCGTTGCGCAGGTCGGTGCGCAGGCTTGGATACGACGTCAGGGTCCGCCCGGAGACGACACCCGCCTCGACGAGAGTCCAGGGTGCGTGGCAGATGACCCCGACGGGCTTGCCCGACTGCACGAATTCGCGAACGAAGGCCACGGCCGACTCGTCGAGCCGGAGCTTGTCGGCGTTGACGGTGCCGCCCGGAATCAGCAGAGCGTCGAACTCGCCGACGGTCGCATCGGCGACCTCCCGGTCGACCGCGAAGTCGCCTGCGGGCTCGAGGTCGTGGTCGCGGGCATCGATGGTCCCCGACTGCAACGAAAGGAGCTCGACGTCACCGCCTGCGTCGCGGACCGCCGCGCGTGGCTCTTCCAACTCGCGTCGCTCGACGCCGTCGGTCGCCAGGATCGCGATGCGCTTGCCGTCCAAGGTCTTGCCGTCGTTGGTCATGGTGCTGCCCTTTCCTGGTGTCCATCGCACTCGTTGCCTCGCGTTCACCGCTGGGCGGGTCCGTCAAACCCCTTGACCGTTTTGGACTACGAGCCAGGGGTAACCCCTCTCGGTAAGCACATTCGCTCACTGACGAAGGCAGGTATTGACATGACTGCGAAGTCGGCCCACGACGTCGAACAGGCCTCCGAGCGGTCCAGCGGTCACGGCGGACGGCCGGGACTCAACTGGCTGCTGGCCCTGCTGACCATTCCGGGCGCCGCGGCAGTGGTTGGATACGCCTACCTGCAGGTGCTTGGCACGGCGGCGTGTACCCCGGCGGCGTGCGCAGGCATCGGCCCTTCGGAGACCGTGTTCGGACTGATCACGTACGGAACGCCGGTCGTTGCGGTTGCCGCCGTTGTCCTCTCGTTCGTCACGGCGAAGCGGCGCAATGGATGGATCGTTCCGGCGGTGGCGTGGGCGGTCATTGCGGTCGCCGCGATCACGCTGCTAGTGACCTTCTGATCGTTCTGGGCGGATCGTTGCGGGCGGATCGTGCCGGGCGACGTGTTCGTTTCGACTCATCCCGCGCGGGAATGCGGGGAGCATGTCCGCACCCGCAGTGTTGTTCGACATCGACGGAACGCTGGTCGACTCCAACTACCTCCACGTCCACGCGTGGCAACGCGCCTTCGACCACGGCGGCGTTGAGGTGGAGGCGTGGCGCATCCACCATGGGATCGGGATGGATGGGTCCTCGCTTCTGGCCGCGCTGATCCCGGACGCTTCAGAGGACACGCTCGACCATGTCAAGGAGCTGCACTCCCGGTTCTATCGGGAGACCAACGGCTTGTTGAAGCCCCTTCCAGGGGCCCTCGACCTGATCGACGCCGTCGCGGCGATGGGCCTGCAGGTCATTCTGGCCACCTCGGCACCCGAGGACGAATTGGAGGTGCTGCGCAAGGTTCTGGGTAGGGACGACGTCGTCTCGGCGATCACGTCGTCCGAGGACGTGGAGACCGCGAAGCCCGAGCCCGACATCGTCGAGGTGGCGCTGGACCGCGCACACGTTCCTGCGCAGCGGGCCGTGTTCGTGGGCGACACGATCTGGGACGTCAAGGCGGCGGCGCGCGCAGGCGTCCAGTGCATCGGCGTGGAGAGCGGCGGCATCGACCGCAGGCTGTTGACGGACGAGGGCGCCGCCGCAACCTATCGCAATCCACGGGATCTGCTCGATCACGTCGACGACTCGCCGATCGGACTTCTGGCCAACGCGGAGCACGCCTCGCCGTAGTCCCAGTTCAGTCCCAGCCCAGTCCCAGTCTCAGCCGAGCTCGAAGTTCATGGTGACGACGGTTCCGGTCGACGTGCCGTCGAGGGTGACGTCGCCGCTGACGGCACGCATGAGTGGCACGCCACGCCCTCGTACCCTCGGATTGGCATCCGGCAACTTCCACGAGCCGAAATCGGTTACCCGGATGCAGATTCCACGGCCCTTGGCTTCGGCATGCACCAACATCTTGCCGGCGTCGGTACGCCGGTAGCCGTGCTCGATGCTGTTGGTGCACGCTTCGTTGACGACGAGGACGATGTCGGCGGCCAACACGTCGGGGATGCCCGTGGCCGTGAGCCATCTGCTGAGCTGACCCCTGATGTCGCTCAGCTGATCCGGCGTGGCCAGCACCTCGATTTGCAGCGGGGCCGGAGGACGCCGGTAGACGACGATGGCGACGTCGTCGTCGAATCCGCCTGCGGGAGCCAGCCGCATCAGCACGGCGTCGGCGACGGCTTCCGCCGACGATGAGATCAGCTCGGTCAACACCTCACCCACCCGGTGAATTCCGTTGTCGATCAAGTCTTCTCGTCGCTCGACGAGGCCATCGGTGTACAGCATCAGGGTCGACCCGGGCGGGAGCACGGTCGTCGCCTGCGGCCTGCGGTTGGCCCGCTGGACGGCCAACGGCACCGACGTGGCCTCGGTCAGCGTCTCCGCCGCGGCACCGGGTGCGGCGAGCAACGCGGGAATGTGTCCTGCACTGCTGTAAGTCATCTCGCCCGTGTCGGTGTCGACGGTGCAGACGAAGACGGTGGTGCAGAACGCGCCAGCGATCAGCGTCGCCGCGGAGTCCAGTTCTTCGAGCAACTTGGCTGGCGCGACTCCGTTGATCAGCAGCACCCTGGCCGAACTGCGGAGCTGCCCCATCACCGCCGCAGCGGCGAGTCCACTGCCGACACAGTCCCCGACGACGATCCCGATGTGGTCGTCACCGATCGCCAGGACGTCGTACCAGTCCCCGCCGATCTCCAGCGGCGACACGGCAGGCTCGTAGCGGACCGCAAAGCCGATGGGCGGTTTGGTGGTAGGCATCATGGTGCGTTGCAGGGTGAGCGAGGCCTCCCTGGCGGCCTCGAATTGCCTGACGTGCTGCACGGCCAAACTGAGGTGGCCCACCAGCGCCGTGATGAGCAACCCATCGTCCTCGCCGACGGCGCGCGGTTCGCGATGCTCCAACCACAGCGCCGTGTCCCCTGCCCCAGAAAGCACCGTCATCAACCCCCGCCAGGGTCCCGCCGGGCCCGCCGTCCCGATGGCTCGCACCGACAGCGGTGCCCAACCGCGCGCCTCGACGAACTGGTCCCGCAGGAACGGGTCGAGGTCCCGCCACGTCGCGGGCGCGACGTCCTCGGGGCCACCAGCGACCTGCACCTCTGGATCGGCACCCGACTTCGCCCACATGACGGCGACCACCCGGTGCAGGTCGATGGCCGCCCGGGTTTCTTCGAGGAGGATGTCGAGCACCTCGGCGACGCTGGTCGCGATCCCCACCGCCGTGGCGAGGCGGGACACGGCACTCTCGCGGGCGGCCGATGCCCGCGCGGCGGTCACGTCGCGGATCGTGCCGACGTAGGCATCGGTCTCGTCGCCGTCGTCGGCGGTGACCGAGTTGATGCTGACCACCACCCAGGTGATGCGGCCGTCCCGGTGCTTGATCGCCGTCTCGGAGTGAATGGAGCCGCTCTTGACGAGACGGTCCAGTCGGTGCGCCGCCTCCTCCTCGTCGAGTAGCCACGGGTAGGGCCATTCGTAGGGCAGACCGTCGGCCCCGCAGCCGGTGATGGCGGCGAAGGCCTCGTTGACCTCGACGACCGTGCCCCGCCGGTCGACGACGAAGAAACCCTCCTGCAGCGAGTTCACCAGGGCGGTGCGGAACGCGTCGCGATCCTCGAGGTCGTCGGCGCGGGCGCGCTGCTGTTCGTAGCGCTTGGTGCCGTCCAGGAATCCGCGGGTGGCGATGTCGAACGTGGCCAGTGTTTGGAGCAGAAACTGCAGGGCGGCGGTGCGGATGGCCGAATCGGTCGCCACCGTCGTCTTCTCGACGAGCCGGAAGTGTCCTTCGACGATCTCCAAGATGCTCCGTTGGTCGGCGAGCGCCCAGCGGCCAAGCTCGTGACCGGAGGCGAGACTCGCCTCGCCACCCTCGCTCAGATACTGCTGCAGGGCTGCTGCGTACCTCTCACCGAAGTCCTCATCTGCCATCAGGTGGCGCCTCGGTGGCGAGCCACGAGTACCAGGGCGTCATCGATCACCCGCGTGTGTTCCCCCAGAATGCGATTTGCAATCGCTTTTGCCGAAGCGGCGAAGTCGACGGCGTCCAGATGGTTGTCGGCTACGCCGTCGCTGGCGACGACGAGGAGGTGGCCGGGCCGCATCTCGAGCGGTTCCGGCGTCGGGATCGGCGGCAGCCGAAAACCGACGATGCCGCTGGTGAGCCGGGCGAACGCACTGTTGGCCACCCCGTTCGCCGCCCGGGAAACCCGGGCGGCGGTGACGTTGCCGACCCCAAGCCACTGCAGCGAATCCCGCTCGAAGTCGATGCACGCCAACGTCATTGCGGCGCCGCGGGTGTCGGCCAGTTCGCGGTGGCAGGCGTCGACCAACGCCGGGAGGGTCAGCGCGGGTTGCCCGGCGATGACCTGGGCCGCCCGCTGGGCCGCCGACGCCGCGGCCGGGCCGTGGCCCAGACCGTCGATGACCCCGAAGAGGGCCGCCCGGCCGCCGAGGTCGACGGCGATCGCCTCGTCGCCGGAGGTGTCCTCCCCCGGCATCGGGCGGCCGGCGACCGCCCACTCGATGGGCCCGAACCGGCCCGCCTCCGTCACCTCACGCGTCACTGGTCGGGTGTCCACTTCCACATCTCGATCGTGGTGCCGCGGCCGGGCACCGAATCGACGATGAGCCGATCCATGAGCCTGCGCGCGCCCGGCAGCCCGAGGCCCAGCCCGCGCCCCGTCGAGTAGCCCTCCTCCAGTGCACGGTCGACGTCGAGGATTCCCGGCCCTTCGTCGTCGGCCCGCACGACGAGCGCGCGGCGCCCCTCACGTTCCCGCACGCTCACCCGGATGGCGCCGCGGCCGGCGTAACTGGTGATGTTCCTGGCGATCTCGGAGATCGCCGTGGCGATCATGGTGACGTCGGTCAGGGAGAAGCCGAGTTCACGGGCGAGGTGATGACCCGCTTGGCGTGCGGTCACGATGTCATCGGACGTCGTCACGTCAACGACGAGGTCCGGGAGGTCAGTCGGCACCGTCTCGCCCGTTCGTCGGTTTCCTCGGCGTGGGCGGTTTGGGGTTCAGCAGCGCCAGCCCCTCCTCCAGGTCGAGCGCGGTGTGCATGCCATCGAAGACCAGCCCGAGTTGCACCATCGCGAAGGCCACCTCGGGCTGCAGTCCCACGATCACCGTGTCGGCGCCCCGCAGCCGGGTCATGTGGGCGATCGTGCGAAGGGACCGCGCCGCATAGGAATCCATGACGTCGATGGCCGTGACGTCGACGATGATGCCGTGTGCCCGGAACCGGCTCACCTGTTCCATCAAGTCCTGGCGGAGCCGCTCGGTGTCGGAGTCGGTCAGGGCGGCCTGGACCGTTGCGATCAGGATGGTGCCCTGTTTGAGGATGGGTACTGGCATCAGAGTCCGTAGCTGTGCGGGATCGGCCTATTCGCCGGCGCGGGTGACCTCGTAGCCGAGGAGGCGTTCGGCCTCCTCGATGCCTCCCTGCAGGTCGCCGACGGCGTTCATCTTGGACAGGTCGAGACCGATCGTGACCAGGGTCAGCGCGATGTCCGACGACAGCCCGGTGATGATCACGTTGGCGCCCATCAGGCCTGACGCGTCGACCGTCTGGACCAGATGGTTGGCCACCGTGGAGTCGATGGTCGGCACGCCGGTGATGTCGATGACGACCACCTTGGCGCGGTTGGCCCGAATCGCGCGAAGCAACTGCTCGGTCAGCTGACGGGCGCGGGGGCTGTCGAGGACGCCGATGATCGGCAGGATCAGGAGCTGCTCGCGGACCTGCAAAACCGGGGTCGACAGTTCGCGAATGGCCTCCTGCTGCTGCCGGATGATGCGTTCACGCTCCTGGACGAAGCTGACGCCGACGGTGTTGGCGATGCGATTGGCCGCGGGCTCGTAGGCATCGAGGACGCGGTTGAGCAGGTCGAAGTCGGTCTGGTACTTCTCGAAAAGGGACCGGGCCAGGACGTCGCGCAGCAGCAGCACGATGCCGAGCACCTCGTCGGTCTCCACGCCGCGGGGAATGATGCGTTCGGAGAGGTCTCTCGCGTAGGCCTGAAGGGCCTCGACGCTGCCCGTCTCAAGTACCTCGACGTAGTTGTCGTAAACCGCCGTTGCCTCGGAGAACAACTCCTCGGGAGTCATCGCCGTCAGCAGTTCCGCCTCGGTGATGCGGCGGGCCCACTCTTCGCGCAGCGCGGTCCGGTTGTATCGCAGGTGCTTGACCAACTGGGGAAGTAGACCCTCGACCGAGTTGTCCGTCACCAGATCGTCTGCCATGTGCTCTCCCGCTGACGCCCGCGCCCCTCGGCGGATCACTGATCTTGACATTAGCCTGATGGGTGACGTGTTAGCCGCTAACTCGTTTGATGTCCGAACAGACGAACACGGGCATTAGGCTCATCGTGTCTCGCCGCGAGGCGAGGGACGACGTGCAAGCGATCAGCGACGTGCAAACAGGGAGGGATGGCCGTTGTCGGCAGCCGATGCGATCTCGACCTCGGTCGAGCGTCGGGACGGGGTCATCATCCTCAGCGTGGACGGCGTGGTCGACCTGGCCACCTCGCCCCCACTGGAGCACCTGATCGGCGAATTGCTCGATGAGGGTCCGACAGCGCTGATCATGGACCTCACGGAGGTGTCGTTCCTGGCCTCGGTGGGCCTGCGGATACTGGCCGAGACCCACGAAAGGGTCGGCGGGACGGGCAAGTTCGCGGTCGTGGCGACCGGACCCGTCACCGCGCGACCCATTCAGCTCACCAAACTCGACGAGTTCCTCGCGCTGTTCGCGACCGTCGACGACGCCGTGGTCGGCCTGGCAGGCTGAGCGACGCGGTGCCGGGTCACAACAGGCAGTCGATCCCCCGCGCGCCTGCCGGGTTCAGCACGGGAAACCCCCGCAACGGGCTGCCCTTGCACAGGGTCAGCGGCAGATTCGCCGAGCCGCCCGATGGTGCGGACTGCACCGCGGGAATGGTCTCGCCTGCCGGGGGCACGGACGGTAAGGCACCCGCGGCGCCGGTGAGGCCGAGCGCGCCTGCCAGGAGTGCGCCCACGGTGGCGGTGGTGGTGATGAGCGACTTCATGCCGGGCTCCTTGGTCGGTGATCTGCGATTCGTTCGCCCGATCGGTTGATGCCTTCAGCATCCGATGTCCGCGACGCGGGCACTTGGAGGCCTCGTGGAGATCGCGTGGAGATTCCCGGCCGATTCGCGGGCATCGGTGCTCGTTCGGTGACGTCATCCCGGTACTGTCGGTTGACTGTCGAGCAGGGGCAGTGCGGCGGCATTGGCGACTCTCGAAGGGCGTACTTGGAGATGGAAACCCTGCACGGCCCGGATCCGACGGCGGGCGTGGGCATGGGCGGACGGAATCGACCGTTGACGCTGTTGTTGGTCGAGGATGATCGCGGCGACGCGTTGCTCGTCGAAGAGCTCGTCGCCGACGCGGACATCGACATCCAGTTGGCGTGGGCACCTTCGATGGCCGACGCGGAGCGGGCGTTGGTCCACACGCTCCCCGACTGCGTGCTGCTGGATCTGAATCTGCCCGACGCCAACGGAATCGCGGCCCTCGAGCACGTCGCCGCGGCGAATCCCAACATTCCCATCGTCGTGTTGACCGGACTCAACGACGAGCACTTCGGCGTCTCGGCGCTGGCGTCGGGCGCCCAGGACTATCTGGTGAAGGGGCGCGTCGAAGCCGAAGTGCTCCGGCGCGCACTGCTCTACGCGATCGAACGCAAGCGCGCCGAGATCACGTCCGTCGACCTGCACTCCAGCCGACTGAGGGCCGAGGAGAACGCCCGCCTCGAACGCGGCCTGCTGCCGTCCCCGCTGCTACTCGACGACCCCGGCGTCGACATTATCGCCCGGTACCGTCCAAGCCGCGAGAACGCCCTCCTCGGCGGGGACTTCTACGACTTCGTCCAGACCCCCGACCGATCCGTGCACGTCATGGTCGGCGACGTCTCCGGTCACGGACCGCACGAGGCCGCGCTCGGTGTGGCACTGCGAATCGGCTGGCGGGCACTGACATTCGCGGGTCTTCGAGGAAGCGAACGCATGCGGCAGCTCGAGCGGCTCCTGCGCGCCGAGAGACCAGGCAAGGGCATCTTCGCGACAGTCATCAGCATTGCCCTGCACCCCGACGACCTCAGCTTCACCGCGGTCCGGGCTGGCCATCCCGGGATTCTGGTGCACGGTTCGCAATCGGTGGACTGGCTCGAGCCACCCGTTGGACCCGCCCTCGGCCTCGGCGGCACCGACTGGCCCGTGAGTGAATTCGAATTGCCTGCGGGCCACGGCCTGTTGTTGTTGACCGACGGCCTATTCGAGGGACATTCTGGGCGCGGCAACGAACGTCTCGGCGAGGATGGCCTTCTCGATCTGGCCAGGTCGTATGCGAGCCTGCCGGGTGAGGCCTTCGTCGAGGCCCTCATCGACGGAGCCGAGCAGCGCGCGGGGTTGCACGGCGGCCTGTCCGATGACATCGCGGCCGTGCGAGTCGAGCGGACACCGCGTTGACCACCACCGAAACTCGCGTGGCCCCCGAGGTAACCGAGCCGACGAGCAACTCGCCGCTCACGGTCGCGGGCTGGCAGACTCTGGTGCTGGCCATCGTGGGCGTCGTGGTGCTCGCGGGCGCCATCGCGGGGACACTACTGCTGAACCGCTACGACCAGGTGTCTCATCAGCTGATCGACGAAGTGCAGCCCTCACGGTCGGCGGCCTACCGTCTGCAGGCCGCGCTGCGGGACCAGGAGACCGCCATCCGCGGCTACGTCATTTCCGCGGATCCACAGTTCCTCACTCCGTACTACGAAGGGCAGACCGCCGAAGCCACTGCAGCCAACGACATCCGGGACCGGGCAGGCAATCGCTCCGACTTGGTCGCCGACGTCGACGCCATCGAGCGGGCGGCGGACTCCTGGCGGTCGTCGTTCGCCGAGCC
>NZ_JBEVLO010000334.1:0-9707 GCF_040509115.1 Mycobacterium sp.
CGCGTGATGCTCTGCACCATCGCAATGCCCTCGGTGTGCATCACGTTGCGCGCCACCGCATTCAGCACCAGCATGTCGGCCGGGTTACGCATGTCGTGTTCGGAGTTGATCATCAGGATGTCGGGATTCATTCGCGCCTGGGAGAAGTGCCGGTCGGCAGCGGCGAACCCGACGTTGGCCGGAGCGTCGTCGGGCAGGTAGTACTGATCGTTGTATGCGGGCTTGTAGCCGGGAATCGCCACGATGCCGATCAATACCACGAACAGGCTGACGACGAACACCGGTCCCGGCCAACGGACTACGGCCGTGCCGACTTTGCGCCAGAAGCGACTTTGGGCCGGGCGCTTGGATTCGTACAGCCCGATCTTGCTGCCGAGGAACAGGACTGCGGGCCCCAAGGTGACGGCCGAGAGCACCACCACGATCATGCCGATCGCCACGGGGGCGCCCATCGTGCTGAAGTAGGGCAGCCGCGCGAAGCTGAGGCAGTAGGTGGCGCCCGCGATCGTCAGGCCGGAACCCACGATGACCGGCGCCACGGACTTGAACGTCGCGTAGTACGCGTCCTCCCGGTCTTGGCCGAGGCCCCGATCCTCTCGGTAGCGGCCGAAGATGAAGATGCCGTAATCGGTGGCCGCGGCGATCGCCAACATCGTCAGGATGTTGCCCGCGAACGTCGTCAGTCCGAACACGTCGTTCATGGCCAGCACCGACACCACGCCGCGCGCCGTCAACAACCCGATCGCGGTCAGGAAGAGCTGGATGAGGGTGGTGACGATCGACCGGTAAACGACCAGCAGCATGAACGCGATCGCGATGAGCGTGAAGAGCGTGATCTGCGCGAGGCTCGCGTTGCCGATGACGTGTAGGTCGTCGGTCAACGCGGCCGGGCCCGCGACGTAGGCCTGCACGTTGGGGGGCGCCTTGGTGTCCTCGATGGCCTTGCGGACGCTGTCGACGCCTTCGTTGGCCAGCGTCTGTCCCTGTTCGCCTGCGAGGTTGATCATCACGTAGGCCGCCTTGCCGTCGGCGCTCTGCGCGCCCGCGGCGGTCAGGGTGTCCCCCCAGAAGTCCTGGATGTGCTGAATGTGCTGGGGATCTGCCTGCAGCTTCTTGATGATCTCGTTGTAGTAGTCGTGCGCGTCCTGGCCGAGGGGCTGCTGGCCCTCGATGATCACCATGACGGTGCTGTTGGAGTTGAACTCCTGAAAGTTGGCGCCCATCAACTTCATCGACGTCATCGACGGTGCGTCCTCGGGAGCCATCGGCGCGGAGTGCAGCTCGCCGACCACCTCGAGTTGCGGGGCGATGACGTTCACGATGACCGCGACGACGATCCAGAACAGCACGATCGGGATCGAGAAGATCCGGATGGCGTGGGGCAGGTAGGGCCGCTTGGGGTGGTCTACGGAATCAGCCTCTGCGGGGGCGACGGGGCTTTCCGGATCCTCGGTGGGAGTGGCGTGCGTCATGCCGACTTCACCAGGCAGTAGGTCTGGGCGTCGATCCCATCGGCGGTTTGTTCCTCACGGACGGTTCCATTCACGGTGACTCGGCATCCAATCTGATCGCCATCGGTCTGGGCCATGAGGCTGGCGCTGACGGTCGGCAGGGTCGTCGACAAGGTGATCGACCACGGCAGCGGCACGGAGACCGTGTGCACGTTCGCGTCCGGGTCGAAGTAGCTGATCTGGGCGGTGCTTCCCGAGCCGTACACGTCGTAGACCATGACCTTCGGGTTGAACTGCACGATCTCGATGCCCGCACCCGCGTTGGCGTTGAGGTCCTGGGAGGCGAACTGCCGGTGCAGCCGCGACACGACCAACCCGGAGATCGCCAGGACGACGATCAGGACCAACGGAATCCACACCTTCTTCAGGCCGCGGCCGATCGGAATCGACTTCACCTCAGTTCCCTTCATCAATCTGGTCGGCTTCGGCTACGTCGCTCTCCGATGCGTCCTCCGCATTCGCGGCGAGTCGTTGGAGGATCGGGAAGGCGACCTGCGCGGCGAGCCACAGCACGTGTTCCTCTTCGGATGACAGCGTCGTGAGCAACTCGGTGAGCCGTTCGCGGCGGAGCTGCCTGCGCTCGTCGATGACGTCGAGGCCGTGCTGGGTGATGCCGATGAGGGTGGCGCGCCCGTCGCCGGGGTCGGCGAGGCTGGTCACCAGATCATGGCCCTTGAGACGATTGATCAGCTGAGTCATCGACGGCTGGCTGACGCCTTCCTTGGTGGCCAGCGTGGTCAACCGCAGCGGCCCTTCCCGGCTGATCCTGTTCAGGGCGAACACGGCGGACGCGCTCAGGTCTGCGCGGTCGGTGAGGAATCGGGCCGTGAGATCCACGGCCTGATCGAGGAACTGTCCTACGCACGTGCTGACGACTCGTTCGGTCGCCTGATCTGCCACCTCGTACATATATCACGCGACTTATGTAGTGGCGACTCGGTGTTGGTGTCCGACCGGTTCACAGCCTTCTTCCAGGGAAGATTGGGAATAGAGCGTCGGGAGGGGCGGTTGAAGATCGCCCCGCCAATGCCGCCAGGGGGTGCGATGGACGGCGAGTCGGTACGAGGGTGAGATCAGCCGTTTTGGTGAATCATCTTGATAGTGACGGTATTCGAGCAGGGATGTGCCAGCTCACACGCGTCCATCTGCCCGAAATCGCAACGAATCTGACGGATATGCATAATGCCGGTTATGCATCGACGTCGGCCCACTGTGGTGAGCGGTGTCGGCCAACGACGTTGGTGGACATCAGCTCAGAGTTGCAGAAAGCACGCCGAGAAGCCGGTCGGCGTCGTCAGCGGTGTTGTACGGGGCCAACCCGATGCGGAGCCCGCCGTCGTCGCCGAGCCCAAGTCGGCGCGTCGGCTCGTAGGCGTAGAACGAGCCCGACGGCGCATTGACGAGATGGTCGGCGAGGGCGGCGCTGATCGCCGCGGCCCGCTGGTCGGCGAAGGTGACGAGCAACGTCGGTGTCCGCCTGGCCGCGCGGGAGTGGATGGTCACGCCCGGCAGCCGATGCAGCCCGTCCTCGATGCGCGTGCGAAGCGCATCCTCGTGTTCGGCCAACGCCGTCATGCTCGCGATCAGTCGCTCGCGGCGGCTGCCCACGGCGTCGGTCATGCCCGCGAGGAAGTCGACGGCCGCCGTCGTGCCCGCCATCAGTTCGTAGGGCAGCGTGCCGTGCTCGAAGCGTTCGGGCACCCGGTCGGTGGCGGGCAAGAGCTTGGCGGGGCGCAACTCGCTCAGCAGCTCGGCGCGTCCGGCAACGACGCCGCAGTGCGGCCCAAGGAACTTGTAGGGCGAGCACGCGAAGAAGTCGGCGCCGAGCGCGCGCACGTCGACGGCGTCGTGGGCGGTGTAGTGCACGCCGTCGACGTAGAGCAGTGCTCCCGCATCGTGCACCAGCGCCGCGATGGCCCGTACGTCGGGCATCGTCCCGACGAGATTCGACGCAGCCGTGACGGCGACGAGCCGGGTGCGCTCGCTGAGCTGCGCCTCGACGTTGCGCACCGGCAGTTCGGCGGTCCCCGGGTCGAAGTCGACCCACTTGACCACGGCGCCCGCCGCTGCCGCAGCGATCACCCACGGTCGGACGTTGGCGTCGTGATCGAGCCGGGTCACGACGACCTCGTCGCCAGGCGCCCACCGCGCCGAAAGCGTCCTGGACAGGTCGAAGGTGAGGGCGGTCATGCTGCGGCCGAAGATCACCTCGTCGGGATCGGCGTTCAGCAGGTCGCCGAGCGCGCGACGGCACTGCACGACGATCTCCTCGGCGTTGCGAGCTGCGAGAGTGGCGCTTCCGCGGTTCGACAGCGGGTGCAGCAGCGCGTCGCGGATGGCGTCGGCCACCGGCCTCGGCGTCTGGGATCCACCGGGCCCGTCGAAGTAGGCGGTGCCGTCGCTCAGGGCGGGGAAGTACTCGCGGATGGCGTCCACTTGCAGGCGGGTCACCCCCGAAGTTTGTCACTGTGCGTAACGCGCGAGGCCCCACTAGCGATCAACCGGCTGTCGGAGGGAAGAACATCGTGATTCGTCGTCTGGGCTTGACCGTCGTGGTCGCAGGCATGGCACTGGCTGGAATGGTCGGGCTGTCGGCGGGAACTGCTGCCGCCGCACCCGGGTGCGGTGACTATCACTGGATCGGTGCCGCGGGCTCGGGGCAACGCGACGCCGCGGGCATGATGTCCAACGGCGGCATGGGCGGCGCGGTCTTCCAGTCGTATCAGCAGCTCAGCTCGGCGTTGGCCGCTTCGGGCTACACCATGACCGCGGAGGCCGTGCAGTATCCCGCGGCGCCGGTGCCGGTTGAGGACGGCCTCGGCGGCTGGATGGACTTCATGGACAGTGTCGAGGAGGGCACCGACGCCGCCGCCGACCAGTTCGCGGCGTTCACCGAGCGCTGCCCGGACACCAAGGTGGTGCTGGCCGGCTACTCGCAGGGCGCCATGGTGATTCACCGCAACCTCGACGACCTCGCCGACGATCCGCACGTCGCGGCCGCCCTCCTGATCGCCGACGGAGACCGGCTGCCCGGCGACACCACCTTCAACATGGGCTCGGCCGCAAGCGTGCCGGGCGGCAAGGGCGTCGCCCAGGAGCACTCGTTCCTGGCCTCGGCGCCCACGTCACCGCTGCCACCCGAGATCGGCGCGCGCACCATCAGCGTGTGCGACGTCGGCGACCCGGTCTGCGACTTCGATCCGGACGTCAACAGCGAGGTGACAGCCGCGGGCATCGCGATCCACACCGCCTACGTGCCCGCGGCCAGCGGGGCCCACGCCTGGGGCACCCCGCTTTACCAGCTGGTGATGGCGAACGCACCTACCGCGGCATTGCCGTCGTCGACGGAGCTGTCCGCAGCCGGCGCGTGACGGCCTCACTGCCCGAGTTGCGCACCGATGGCGGGGACGTCGATCAGCGACGACACGTGCGCGATCTTCGATCCGTCGAACCGATAGAAGACGTGCTCCGCGAACGAGATGGTTGCGCCCGTCGGCTGAAAGCCCAGGAAGGGCCGCTCGGGCGTGCAGCGGAACAGCAACCGGGCACCGACGGTGTTGGTGTCGGCGACGAGCAGGTCGATGGTGTAGCCGAGATCGGGGATCGCCAGGGCTTCGCCTTCCCGCGCTTCCCGGTAGTCGTCGATGGTCATCGGCTTCTCGTTGTAGGTGAGCCGTGGAGAGACGAACTGCCCCAAGTCATTCCACCTCCGTTCGTTCAGGCAGCGGAGGTAGGCGCGGTAGACGTCGGCGAGCTCGGCAGCCGGACCGGAAGACATGGTCGACACTAACCCCGGCTCGCGCGCTGCGCGGCCTTGACCAGTCCGCCGCCGATGATGAGGCGCTGAATCTCGCTGGTGCCTTCGTAGAGCCGCAGCAGCCGGACGTCGCGGTAGATGCGTTCGACGGGGACGTCGCGCATGTAACCGGACCCGCCGTGAACCTGGACCGCAAGGTCGGCCACCCTCCCGACCATCTCCGTGCAGAACAGCTTGGCGGCCGACGGTGCGATGCGGCGGTCCTGATCGGTCACCCACATCCGCGCGGCGTCGCGAACCATCGCGCGGCCGGCCATCACGCCGGTCTGCATGTCGGCGAGCATCGCTTGCACCAGCTGGAACCCGCCGATCGGCGTCCCGCCCTGGGTGGCGCTCGCGGCGTAGGACACCGATTCGTCCAGCGCCCGCTGCGCGGTGCCGACCGACAGCGCCGCGATGTGAATGCGGCCACGGGCCAACGACGTCATCGCGGCCCGGTAGCCGAGGTCCTCGGAGCCACCGATCAGGGCGTCGGGACCGACCCGGACCCCGTCGAGGTTGACGTCGGACGTCCAGGCGCCCTCCTGGCCCATCTTGGCGTCCTTCGGCCCGACCTCGACGCCATCGGCATCGGCGGGCACCAGGAACACGGCGATGCCGGGTCCGTCGTCGTCCGCGGGCCTGGTGCGCGCGAAGACGACGAAGAGGTCGGCCGTCGGGGCGTTGGTGATGTACTGCTTGCGACCGGTGAGCACCCAGGAGTCGCCGTCCCGAACTGCCTTGGTGCGCAACCCCGATGGGTTCGATCCCGCGCCAGGCTCGGTGAGCGCGAACGATGCGACGACCTCACCGGAGGCGATGCGCTCCAGCCAGCGAGCCTTCTGCTCGTCGGTCCCGAAGCCGACCAGTACCTGGCCCGCGATGCCGTTGTTGGTCCCGAACATCGACCGCAGCGCCAGTGACGTGTAACCGAGTTCCATCGCCAACTCGACGTCCTGGACGAGGTTCAGGCCAAGTCCTCCCCAGTCCTGGGGGATGGCATAGCCGAACAGGCCCATGGCCTTGGTCTGGTCGCGGATGTCGTCGGGCACCCGGTTCTCGTTCATGATCTCCAGCTCGCGCGGCACGACGACGGAGCGGACGAAGTCGCGCGTCGCGCCGAGGATGTCGCCGAAGTCCTGATCGCTGACGTCGCTGTCAGGCATGGGTGGGTGCTCCTCGGGACGTGATCGATGGGCATGTTCGGTGGGCATGTTCGGTGGGCATGGCATCCGCGGTCTCTATATTCAACCCTCACGGACTGCACGAAGGGGCTTGGACACATGGCAGCACTTCTCGAGGGGCGGACCGCGGTCGTGACCGGCGGGGCGCAGGGGATCGGCCTCGCGATCGCCGAACGCTACGTGGCCGAGGGCGCGCGGGTGGTGCTCGGTGATCTCGATCAGCAGGCCAGCGAGGCGGCCGTGGCGAAGTTGGGCGGCGGCGCCGTGGCGGCCGCGGTGCGCTGCGACGTCACCAGCGCGACGGACGTCGAGGCGTTGATTGCCGCCGCCGTGGACACCTTTGGCGGACTCGACGTGATGGTCAACAACGCGGGCATCACCCGCGACGCCACCATGCGCAAGATGACCGAGGAGCAGTTCGACCAAGTCATCGCGGTCCACCTCAAGGGCACGTGGAACGGTACGCGCAGGGCCGCCAACGTCATGCGCGAGAACAAGAGCGGCGCGATCGTCAACATCTCGTCGATCTCGGGCAAGGTCGGCCTGATCGGCCAGACCAACTACTCGGCAGCCAAGGCAGGTATCGTCGGGCTGACCAAGGCCGCCGCCAAGGAGGTCGCGCATCTCGGCGTGCGGATCAACGCGATTCAACCGGGTCTCATCCGCTCGGCGATGACCGAGGCCATGCCGCAACGGATCTGGGACGCCAAGCTCGCCGAGATTCCGATGGCCCGGCCTGGCGAGCCCGACGAGGTCGCCAAGGTGGCCCTGTTCCTGGCCTCCGATCTGTCCTCGTACATGACCGGCACCGTCCTGGAAGTCACTGGCGGCAGGCACATCTGATGGTCGTGGGGTGGGATCGCGCGTGACCAGACTTGCGCAGACGGCCGGGCTGACCGACGTGCAGACCGAGATCGTGGCGGCGGTACGGCAGTTCGTCGACAGAGAGGTGATCCCCAACGCCCAGGAGCTCGAACACGCCGACGCCTATCCGCAGGCGATCGTCGACCAGATGCGGGAGATGGGGCTGTTCGGCCTGATGATCCCCGAAGAGTATGGGGGACTGGGGGAGTCGCTGCTCACCTATGCGCTCTGCGTCGAGGAGTTGGCGCGCGGGTGGATGAGCGTGTCCGGGGTGATCAACACCCACTTCATCGTCGCGTACATGATCCGTCAGCACGGCACCGACGAGCAGAAGGAGCGTTTCCTGCCGCGAATGACGACCGGTGAGGTGCGCGGCGCCTTCTCGATGTCGGAACCCGAACTGGGCTCCGATGTCGCGGCCATCCGCACCAGGGCGGTCCGCAATGCCGACGGTGGGTACACCATCAACGGTCAAAAGATGTGGCTGACCAACGGCGGAAGCTCGACCCTGGTTGCGGCACTGGTGAAGACGGATGAAGGGGCCGACAGGGCGCACCGCAACCTCACGGCCTTCCTCGTCGAGAAGCCCGCCGGCTTCGGTGAGGTGCTGCCGGGACTCGTCATTCCCGGCAAGATCGACAAGCTCGGGTACAAGGGCATCGACACCACCGAGCTGATCTTCGACGGCTACCGGGCCGCGGAGGCGGACGTGCTCGGCGGGGCGCCTGGGCAGGGCTTCTTCCAGATGATGGACGGCGTGGAGGTCGGCCGCGTCAACGTGTCCGCGCGTGCATGCGGGGTAGGCATCCGGGCATTCGAGCTCGCGATCCGCTACGCCCAGCAGCGGTCGACGTTCGGCAAGCCGATCGTCGAGCATCAGGCCATCGCATTTCAACTCGCCGAGATGGCCACCAAGGTAGAGGCCGCCCACCTGATGATGGTCAACGCGGCCCGCTTGAAGGATTCCGGCGAGCGCAACGACGTCGCCGCCGGGATGGCGAAATACCTTGCCAGCGAGTTCTGCTCAGAGGTGACCGAGCAGAGCTTCCGCATCCACGGCGGGTACGGGTACTCCAAGGAGTACGAGATCGAGCGGCTGATGCGCGACGCACCATTCCTGTTGATCGGCGAGGGAACCAGCGAGATTCAGAAGACCATCATCAGCAGGAGTCTGCTGAACGAGTACCGGCTCTGACGGCAGCTCAGCCGAGTCGTGCGGCGAGGGCCTCACCGAGCCGGTGCCCGGACAGCCAGGCCGCTTCGATGCGCGGCGCACCCGACGGGCACCAGGTGTCACCGCACAGACCGAGCGGACGATCGCCGTGCGTGGTGAGGCCGAACGCCTCGTTGCCATGTGTGCCAACGGGTTTCGCGAACGTCCAGCGGTGCGCGTGGGTCCACTCCGGGGTGGCCGAGACGCCAAGGACGCGCTCAAGCGCGGCGAGGACGGGAGCGATGGCCTGGTCCGGTGAGTCGAGGTGGGCGGTCGCCCGCTTTGCGGTCGTGTGCGCGACGAGAACGGCCGCGCCGTCGCCGCGCCGGGATCCGTCGTCGGCGACGAGGGTCAGGTCGGGATCGTCGTTGACGAACGCGGCGTGGGTGATCGGCCAGCACCGCTGCGTCCACCCCGCCGCGACGGCGATCACCGGTTCGAAGGAGACCCACTCGGCGGCGTCGGGCGCCAGCCGGGCGGCCTGCGGGTCGGGCATCGCCAACACGACCGCGTCGTGGTCCAGCTCGTCGAGAGCACTGACGGGCCGGTCCAGCCGTAGGTTCGCGACGGATGGGTCGGGCAGGTGGGCGCCCACCAGCGCCCGCAGACCACCGGGCGCGGCGTATCGCACCGGGCCGGACGTGTGGCCGTGACCGTCGGCGGAGAAGACGTCGAAGGTGTCGGTCCATTCGCGCACCAGCCCTCGCGACGACCAGTCCTCGACCACGGCGACGAACTCGGGGTCCTTGACGGTGAGGTACGCCGCTCCGACGTCGACCCTGCGACCATGCAGAGAGGGCGAGGCCATCCGGCCGCCTGGGGCTCGGCCGCGGTCGATCACGTCGACCTCGATCCCGTGCTGGCGCAGCGCTGCGGCGCAAGACGCGCCCGAGAGGCCGGCACCGACGACTGCGACACGAGACGGCATGGGGACAACGCTAGTCACCGGAGTGCCGTTTCGGACCCGACTCCGGGCTGAGTTAAGCGGGTAGCGTCATTTCCAGCGCGGGTGCGAATTTCATGCCAAACTCATATTTCGCGCACCGCACCCGGTGATGCATACGACATTGCAGCGGGGAATAAATGGCGACGAATCAATTCTGAATTTGTCGGGGGAAATCAAATAAAATGAAGCAACC
>NZ_JBEVLO010000335.1:0-9512 GCF_040509115.1 Mycobacterium sp.
CGCCGCCATCCCCAACTTTCGGCGCAACGCCGTGAAGATCGCCGTCGGCGGCATCTACGACCTCCGGCAACATCTCGACGACGTCATTCTGCCGGTGCTGCGGTACTGGCGGATCTTCGAGCGCGACGACTTCACGGGCGCGGGCCTGCAGCTGCGCGACGACCTCGCGGTGTTCCTCGCGCACATGGAAGCCGAGTCGTCGAAGTTCGAGGACTCGAAGGTCCGCTACCTCGAACGTGGTGCGGCCAAGGCGGAGCGGGCGGCGGCGCGGCTCTTGGTTGGCTGAGTTCGCCTCCGCTCAACCACCGCTCTCGGAAGGCCATTCGTCGTCAGACACTTCGCCCGTGCACTCGGTGTCCCACTCGCCGATCGAATGAAGAAGCTCGTCGGTCTCGCCCTCTGCCGCGCTCACAGTGGTCGGGGCCGACAGCTCGGCTATCAGGCTCCCAAGCACGTCTCGGGGGACGGCGCAGTGCCGCGTGCGGGCGCTGACTGGACGGAGCTCGACGGGGCCCTTCAGTGCCCTGCCGCGAAACTTGTCGGTCGGTGAACCGACCCGATAGACGATGCGCACGGCGAGTCCGGGGTGTGCGGAGACCAGTGCCTTGAAGTCGTCCATTGGAACGGTCCCGTACGTGGCGTCCAATAGCCACATCGCCGAGAGCGTCGCCAGTGCGCCGCTCCGTTGGTCGGCGTCTCCGTGCGCGCGGGCCAATGGGTACAGCACCCCGAATGCGCGGGAATGACCGGCCACCACGAGCCGCGACACCGTGCGGGTCCCGCCGAGGCGGTTGCCCACCTGGTCGATCGCTTCGGCCACTAGCAGGTTCAGCCGCTTCGGCTTGTTCAACCCGTGGGCGCTCCAAGTGCGATCATTGCCCTCCTGCAGCAGGGGGGCCACAACGATCATCGGTGCCCCGGCGTCGCGTACCGACCTGCCGACGGCAAACTTCTCGTCGGTGATCAAGCCGTCGGGGACCGATGAGAGCGCCCCACATGGGCTGAGGAGGCCGTGGACGTACACCATGACCTCGACCCGATCCTTGCCGAACGCCGCCGGCGGTACGAACACCGCCACCTTGGTGCCCGCGACCCGCGATCTGTAGTTCCAAGCCTTCCCGCCGGATCGTTCGGAGACCGGCGCCTCCTCCTGGGAGGCGGGTTGGCCCTGGTACTCCCAATGCCACTCCTCCGAGACGAGCTGCTTGAAGCCGAAGCGCCTTCCATTGCCTTCGGCCGTCAGCCACTTGTAGAACCAGGTCTCCCGCCACTTGGCGCGGTCGTGATCTGCCGTGCTGTTCGGCAGCCTGGGTGTCCGAACTTGATAGAAGTCGACGGCGATGCCGTTCTCGTGGTTGCTGTAGCCGGGCGCGGCAATTCTGGCTGGTATGCCGAAACCGCCGTCGGACTTCCCGGCGATCATGTGCGCCACGGCGGCCTCGGAATGCGGTCCACCGGCCAAGCGCTCCCGAGCCGCCTGGGACTGGTTGTAGTACTTGGGGAACAGCTCGAGCCAACGGGCGCGTTGTCGCGCCGTCGTCCGGTAGCCGCTCGTCGCCGTGATCCGCTCGGTCGATAGCGCATCCCGATCACCGCGTGCCCGTGCCTCGCGCAGCGCCGAATTGGCTGCCGCGATGAGCCGCCCCGCCGAGTCGGCCGTCGCAGGCAGCGTCCGGACCTTGTCGGTGCCGGGAATGTCCCGCAGCTCGTCGGGGCGGCGGCTGGGGAATGGATTGCCCTTCGCCCGTTTCGACCGCTTCAGGTGGGCAGTCATCACTCGGTTCCGAAAGGCGATCTGCTCGGGGGTACCGCGCCATCCGCCCACCGCTTCCTCGTCTTCGAGCCACTCATCGTCCCCGCGTTCCTCGGCGAGGGCCAGCTGATCGAGCTCGGCGCCGAGTGTCTCATCGGATGGATCCGCCTCGTCGAATTCAGCCGCTGACGTCGTCGAGGTGCCTATCGTTTCCTGGGCGATGCCGCGAGCCAATTCCTCTGGCGTGACGTTGATCTGAAAGTGCATGGTGTCCTTCGTGGTCGGCCAGCGACCACCCCACGCGAAGACTTGATGGCCGTCGAGCGTCCTGATGGCCTCCACTGCGGCGACCTGGCCGGGGGTGAAGGCCGTATCGGCCACCCCGCGCTGGACGTCGCGGCAACGCTCCTGCTTGGTAGCACCCGTCGAGAACTTCACCTCGCGCTTGTCCGGTGTCGGATTGTTGACGTTGCACCGTGGTCCCGCGTGGTCGATGTCGATGGCCAACCCGTAGGCATGCAGTGAGGCGGCGCGTTGACCGGTGATGTTGCGACAGACGTATACCCAGGCGCGGTGGACGTCGTATCCCGCTGCCGTCAAGGTCGATTCGAGTGCACGCCATGCTTCGACCGTCTTCGGATTGACGGGGGTGTTCCACTTGCCGAACAGGCGAAGTTGCACCATGCGGTTGGTGGCGCATCGGTAGTCGCGCCACGCAGTCCGCAACGCAGCAGTGGATCGGATGGGCGGGCGTGAGCCCGACGGGACCGCCGCGACCTCGCCTGCTTCCGAGGCTGCGCGGCGGTGCCCGCAATCCGCACACCCGCACTCGGACGTGTCGGCCGACTCTGTGAGAATCGGTTCGTAGTCTTCATACACGGTCATGTCAGCGCGCCGCCTTTCCTACGGCATCCTCGATCGCCTTGATTCCAGATGTTCGCAGAGTCTTGACGAATGACCGGAATGCGTTGCGGGTTCCGTGGATCTGGAACGTGACACCAGCGCGTTTGGCGATCGCGGGATCGGCCACGCTTGGGATCAGGGCTTCGAGGTCGTCGGCGATTTGGCATCGCACGGTTTCGTCGACCGCCCGGTACGCGACCTCGCCGAGTCGTCCCCACCGCCAGTCGAGCGTCTTCGTTCCGCGAGGTGATTGAAGCGGAATGTTCCGGTTGGAGGCCGTATCGGCACGGGGCACGAATCGCAGTGCGGCGAAACTCCTTCCGATGATGCCCCCCTTGATCGCGGTGACGGCTTCCTGACCCGGCAGTGGACGCTTGCCGAGTTTGGCTCCGATGCCACGAACGCGCTCGAGCTCACGCAGCGACGCGATGACTGCAGCCGTCGCCATCGTCGTGGTGGCGGCGCTGGCGGGAGTGACTACAGGGGCACACGCGTTGGGGCGGCTCGGGGTTCGACTCGCACGCCGAACTCCGAGGTGGCCATCGCCGACCGCTCGCCAACGGTACCCGCCCGTCGTCTCGCGCCCTTCTGGGTCGACGAAGGAGACGACGTCGAGGCCCTTGTTGTCGTGGTTGTGCAGGGCCAGACTGAGGATGTCCCCGACGGAGAAGTTCTTGGTGGCTTGGCCTCCGGTCTTGCTGATGTCCCCCTGGAGGAGTTCGTTTCCCCACAATCTGGATATCCAGCCGTACCACCACACTGCGGGCGGCAATTGCTGGCGCTCATCGAGTCGATTGAAGATGAACTGCGACATGTACCGAAGCAACGCGTCGTTGCTGCCCGGCATGTTCGTGTCATACCACTGTTTGATGTCGGCCCGCGGCGTTCGAACGTGACCCGCGGAGAATGCGTCCGTGAGGAAGTGACACGCGAAGGCGTCCTTGGTCAGCGCCCGCCGCCATGTGGTCGAGTCTCCGGTCTGACCGGCGGCCAGAGCGTCGACGAGTGCGTCCGAGTGGCCCTTCGTGTATGCCGCAAGCGCGGTGCCGCCCGCCGAGAAGTGCGACAGGTTGCGGCTTGCCAGCGCGAAGTAACGGTCGGTGACGGACTTCTTCTGCGCGGGTGTCGCTTCCGGCTCCTTGACTTGGTCGACCTTGAGGCCTAGACAGTGCCAGCGTGCCCATGCAAGCTCCGCCCGGCCTTGGGAGGTTCGCGAGAGTTCGTGGAGATCGTGGTAGGACGCAAAGTAGTCTCCTGCGAGTGCGACTACGTCGCCGTATGACAGCGCCTGCGGCGGCGACCCATACCCGATGACGGTTTGCGCGTTGCCAGAAGCCTTGTCGCCGATGTGTTTGTGCTCGGATCCGCCGAACTCCTCGAAGTCGAACTCCTCGGTGGTCTCTTCGATCACCGCCGACTCGTCGAGCTCGGCGGCGAATTCCGCATCAACGAGTTGGGCCAGCAACGCCGGATCCGTGGACTCCCATTCGTCGGCCTCCTCGAACGAGTCGGCATCCTCGGCGAGGGCATCGTGGATCGGGGCCTCCTCCAGGTGGTCCTCGTCGTCGTTCTCGTCGTTCTCGTCGTTCTCGTCCAGGGTCGTCTCGTCGTCGACCTCGGCGGTCCATTCCGTGGCGGCAAGCAGCCCTTCCCAATCGGCCTCGTCAACGGGCTCGGAGCTGAAGGGTTCGGCGCCCCATGCCTCCTCGGAGTCTGATTCGTACCCGTCGTTCGACTCGCCCGCGGGGCCAATCGCAGGAAGGTCGGCCGATGCATCAGCCAGAAGCTTCCACCCGAACCGCCGGGGGATCTCGCCGTGGCTGACGGTGGTGGGCTCGACGCGGAAACTCCGCGAGCGCGCACCGGCGACGGCTTGGGCCACTCGCTTGCTGTGCGCGGCAGTGCCTTCGCCTGCGCGATACACCACCCGCAGAGCTGCAGTGCCCGAATCCAATCGGCGTCGCACCCACGCAATGAGCGGTGCTGGATCGGAGTAGAGGGCGTCGAACGTGTGCACCTCGTCGGGGTCGGTGTGTCCGAGAATCTGCATCAGTGCCGCGCCACCGCCAGAATGGGCGGTCAGGATCAACCGACCCCGGCGGGCGGTGGCGCCGGCCTGCGCGTTGAATTCCGCGAGCGAGTCGTCGACCAGTCGTTGTAGCGCACCCGGCTTGGTGAGCGCGGGGAACGTGTAACGCTCTTGTTTGCCTCCACTCGGGTCATGGTGTCCGCGAGGAAGAATCAGCAGTGTCGGTGTCGTTCGGCCGATCTCGCGGGGGTGCTGTGGATCGACGAAGTCGAGGCCGCTCGCAGGTAGCTTCTGCCGGACGATGCTCATTCGCGCGCCCATACCCGACCAGCCGTGAAGGTGTACCACTACGTCGACCGTTTCGGGTCGATTCATGTCGTTCCACTTGAGGACCAGATCGGGAGCGGTGCCCGCGTGGCTTCGCAGCAACGGGTATCGGTCGAGGACGTGCTGTCTCGCGCGGATCTGCGTAGCGGGTCGGGGAGTGGATGGTACCGAAGCGCGAGTGTGGTTGGCCCGGATCACGGCGAAGTATCCGGACTGCTTGCCGTCGAGGCGTAGCCGGCCATCGGACTGGGTGCGGAGTGTCTTCGCGTCGACGTTCTGACGAACGTTTCCGCCGATCACCCGCAGCTCGCCGGGCCGGACTGCGGTGACCACGTCGCAATGAGTCTTTCGCGATCGCCGGTCAGCGATGTTGTCGTACGTTGCGCCGCTGTTCTCGCGTGCCGTGCACACCAGGTCGCCCACCTGGGGGGCGAGTTCAGTTGCACGGTAGGCCCAGAACGGATTGGTGGTGTCGTTGTCGAGACGATTGCGACGTGCGGCGCGGATGTAGTTCTGGTGCGCGGCCGAGTAGGCGAATGCATGGCCTGCCCCAGCGGTCTTCATCACCCAGGAGATGAAGACGGCACTCCACGGATGTCCCGCCTGGAAGTCGGCGCTCTGCAACTGGCCTGCCGAGACGTTCGTGCCGACGCCGGTGCGGTAGTAGTCCTGGAGGATCGGGGTGGCTGACGGATCGGTCTCGACCAGTGGCTTGCCACCCGCCGGGTGCCAGCGCCGGTACTCCTGCTCGGCGGTGGAGGCGATCGCTGCGGCAAGCGCCGATCCGGTCTTGCCGACCGGCTCGTCCGGTGGGAAGTGGCGCCGCGGAGTGTGGTAGGTGTCGAGTTCGCCGAAATCTTCTGTTGATCCCTCGAATTCCGGGTCGAGGAAGTTCTCGACGACGATGGACCCGTCCGTTTGGTATTCGCCGACCTCCTCGTCCGGGTAGTTCTCCCAGTCGGTCTCGTCTTCGCTGTCCCAGACCGACTCGTCCGTGTACTCCTCGTCGTCTAGCCAGGCCCCAGAAGCGAAATCGTCGACTTCCGCTTCGTCGGTGCCCGATGTGTCCGATTCGGTCATACTCGTCACGGTCACAACCCCTTCCCGTATTGCCCTTGCCCTGTGGCCCTTCCCGCATCGCTCATCCGTGCACTCCGACACGGGGCGTCATGGCACCTTGGCGATCAGCGTCATGACGTTCTTCAACGCGGCTGCATAGTTCGGCGCCGTGGCGTAGCCGCCTGCCGCGACTTCGTCGGCGAAGGCGTACGGATCGTCGCTGTGGGCGAACGCCTTCGCGTAGCGCGGGTGCTGGAGAACCTTGGCGTGGGCGTCGAAGGAGTCCTCCGGTGAGGCGAATGCTCGGAACCAGTCGCGGACCACGTAGTCGTAGCGACCGTCGGCACGCGGAGTCACCGAGAGCACCTCCGGGTACTTCACGTTTGACGACTTGTGGACTTCCTTGGTGGTGCAGAGCTTGCGTTGCGATTCCGGGATGGTCGTCTTTGCCTTGATGCCGAACATGTTGTTGCCGCACATCTGCTTGCCCCAGCCCGATTCGAGGGCGCCCTGGCCCATTGTCACCAGCCACGGCACACGGCTGCGCGTCTCGCTTGCCTGCGCGTGCGGGCGGTAGGTCCGGACGAACTCCGCGACATGCGTCGGTACGGATTTCACCGGCTTCATGCCACCGCCCTTGCGGTGACCCTCGAGTTCGGCCAGGACCCTTGTCTGGTCGAGGCCGTCGTACACCCATACTGTCGAGCGACCACGAACGTCGATGTGCACGTACGACTTACCGACACCGATCCCGATCTTGTCGCCGCAAGATTCGACGGCGAGCTTGGCGATCTGCATTCCGGACAATCCGGCGATGGTGATGTCAGCGGCCTGCCCGCTGCAGTGCCTGCTGTGGGTCGGAGACTTGCCCGCCCGTCGGTACACTTCGACGTTTCGACTCCACGAGCGATAACCGGAGGTGACCCTGACGGGTTTTCCGGCGCGATCACGGATGGCCTGCAGACATCGCACGAGGGCAAGGGAGATCCTCGCGCGGTCGTCGGCGCGGCCACCGCTGGACACCACTTCGCCGACGGTGAAGTTCGTAGAGAGCTTCTTGGCTCGGATAGCCGGGCCGGTGTCGAAGAGCGGCAACCCGGTGTCGTTCGGATCCCAGTGTTCTTCTCCCGCGCCGGTAGCCCCGGTCACGACGGAGAGCTCGAGACCCGAGGGGAATGCTTCGTCCATCGGGGCGAAGTCGTCGGGTGTCTCGCTCCACTCGTCGGCCGGATACTCGGCGGTCCAATCCGCCTGCTCCAGATCGATTTCCGACTCCTGTCGTGGATTGTCGAACCCAATGTCCGACAGTTCGGCGAACACGTCCGACCGAAGCGGCCACGCCGTGTCCTCCGCCAGGGTCGGCGGTGACCAGACGAAGACTGATCCGTTGGTACTCATGACATTCCAGGCTATTGAGGTGCGCGGCCTGTTCAGCCGCGCGACCCTACCCGGTGACCGTTGGTCGATGGAACGCCCGATGACGACCGCGGAGCGGGCGCAGGCGCTGGTGCGGCTAGACCCCCTGCCGGCAGCAATCTGGCCGGCTGCGCGGACCGCGCCGGTGGTCCTTGCGCCCGGCGCTGGGTCACGGCGAGAGCCTTGATCGGCTCGCCGGTCGCGGATTGCCAGAGATCGATGATGCGAAGTAGCTCAGATGCGATGTCAGGCGCGGTTGACCCAGAAACTGGATGCTTGTAAAGCGTTTCGGCGGCACTCGAGGCGTTGAACATGCCGATCTCGATCGCCCACATCAACGGTGAGATCTTGTCTGCGAGCTCGAACAATTCGCGTGCCTGACGGGAGGGCGCGATCCCGACCTTGGCGCCGATCGCGGTGAGGCGGTCCGCGGCGTTGCCGGTGAGACCGGCGTTCGCCGAGAGGTCGTCGACGACAGCGGTATCGTGCTCAACGGTCAGATGGAACCAGCTCAGCATCGTGACATACGCGAACTCGTCGCGGGACAACAACCCGCCCTGTCGCCTCAGCTGCAGCATCTCGCTTAGTGCCTGGCAGAGGTAGGCGATGTAGGAACTGTCAGTCGGCTTTGCGCCGGAGGTGTTGGAGTCGTTCTCGTACCCCAGCCATACCTGACGCAGCAGTTCGTTCCAGATCTCTAGGAATCTGACGTTGCTCGTGGCGCCCACATCACGCTTCCACGGTTGCCCTTGAACTGTGCCGCCGAGGGGGTGCGGCAGATCCAGCCCGAACATCCGCCAGTAGGCGCTACGCCGATTGATTCTCGCGTCGGGTCGCAACTGGCTGGTCATCGCTCCACCAGCGCTGAACAGCGGCGGGTCACGGAAGAACAGCTCTTCGGTGGATCGCACCCAGATCGCCGTTGCGGTAGTCGGAACCGGCAGAGTTTCACCGACGACGTAGCGCCTGACCACCTCTGCGAGTATCTCGAACAGTCCAGTCGATTCGACGAGGTAGGCGTAGAGCATGTGGCGCCAGATCGACGGTGTGCCGGAAATCGGCGTCCAGGGCTTGGGCTCCCAGCCGGTGATGGGAAAGCCGTCCCCGACGGGAGTGAGCTTGTCCAGTCCCGATGGGAACGTGGCAAGCAAGGTCTCAGAGAGGCGTGATCGGCTGACGATGTCTTCGAGCGGCTTGCTCGATGGCCCCAAGACTGCGCTCCACTCGTCGCCTGCGATGCCACCGGCGGACCACACCTCCTCCAACCACCGGCTGAGTTGCAGTGGGTTCACGGACAACACCGCGTTGGCGACGTCCTTGCCGCGTACGTTCGTACCGGACAATTGGTCTGTCTTGTAGTTGGTGAGTGTGCGGAACATTTGAGTCTCCCTGTGGTGCGAGGTGGTGGCTGGCAAGTGGATGGCTCAGGTGCGCCTGGGAATTGCGATACCGACGCGCGCCCCGCTCACATCGATCGCCTCGACGGCGACGAGCATGTCTGCCTCGTCCGACGACAGCGGAATCTCCTGGGGTGGCGTGCCCGCGTCCCGCGGATGCCCGATTCTCCCGCCGCCTGCCTTCAGCAGCGCGAACGCGGCAGTGGTATTCGGATACTGCCTGATGGTGAGCGTGCTGTCGCATTTGTGGCGCACGAGTTCGGGCGACTCGAAGAAGGCGCGGTCCTGGCTGCCCCCGAAGTCGCCGTGGGCATTGCGAATCGCAAGGTATTGCATCGTGATTCGCTTCTGAAGCGGGGTCAAGGTCGTTGCGCTGGCCGTGACCACACCGAGCAACTTCAGGACCTCCGCCATCGGCACCATGGTCGGTGAGTTGGCGGCGACGGTGGGTTGTGCCTCTGTCGAACTGGGGGACTCGTACCCGGTGGTCTTGTCCATTGCTTCGCTCCTGTCTTCCTACGCCGCGATCGATCGGTCGCCGCCGACGCGCCGCAGCCACGTCTCCATCTCGATGGGTGCTGTCTTCGAGTCCAGCCCGCGCAGCACGGTGAGGGCCAGGATTCGCATC
>NZ_JBEVLO010000336.1:0-3730 GCF_040509115.1 Mycobacterium sp.
CAAGGTCATCGTCCAGGGCATCACCGGCGGCGAGGGCACCAAGCACACCGCGCTGATGCTGAAGGCCGGCACGCAGGTCGTCGGCGGCGTCAACGCGCGCAACGCCGGCACCAACGTCAGCCACAAAGACAAAGACGGCAACGACGTCGAGCTGCCGGTGTTCGGCAGCGTCGCGGAAGCCATCAAGGAGACCGGCGCCGACGTGTCGATCGCCTTCGTGCCGCCGGCCTTCTCCAAGGACGCCATCATCGAGGCGATCGACGCCGAGATCCCGCTGCTCGTCGTCATCACCGAGGGCATCCCGGTGCAGGACAGCGCGTATGCGTGGGCCTACAACGTCGAAGAGGGCCGCCGCATCCTCGACGAAGCGAACCACCCCCTGGTCATCCAGGCCGACACCATGGACGCCGGGGCCGATAAGGCCGCCGAGCTGGCCAACAAGTAAGGGAGCCAACAACTTATGTCTATCTTCCTGAACAAGGACAGCAAGGTCATCGTCCAGGGCATCACCGGCGGCGAGGGCACCAAGCACACCGCGCTGATGCTGAAGGCGGGCACGCAGGTGGTCGGCGGCGTCAACGCGCGCAAGGCCGGAACTGAAGTGACGCACGTAGACAAAGAAGGCAAAGAGGTCAAGTTGCCGGTGTTCGGCAGTGTCGCCGAGGCCATCAAGGAGACCGGCGCCGACGTGTCGATCGCCTTCGTGCCGCCAGCCTTCTCCAAGGACGCGATCATCGAGGCCATCGACGCCGAGATCCCGCTGCTGGTCGTCATCACCGAGGGAATTCCGGTGCAGGACAGCGCCTATGCGTGGGCCTATAACGTCGACAAGGGCGAGAAGACCCGCATCATCGGGCCGAACTGCCCAGGCATCATCACCCCAGGCGAGTCGCTGGTCGGCATCACGCCGAACAACATCACCGGCAAGGGCCCGATCGGTCTGGTCTCCAAGTCCGGCACGTTGACCTACCAGATGATGTACGAACTGCGGGATCTCGGCTTCTCCACTGCCATCGGCATCGGCGGCGACCCGGTCATCGGCACCACTCACATCGACGCCATCGAGGCGTTCGAGAAGGATCCCGAGACCAAGCTGATCGTGATGATCGGTGAGATCGGCGGCGATGCCGAGGAGAAGGCAGCGGCCTACATCCAGGCCAACGTGACCAAGCCGGTCGTCGGCTACGTCGCGGGCTTCACTGCGCCCGAGGGCAAGACCATGGGCCACGCCGGTGCCATCGTTTCCGACGGCGCGGGCACCGCGGCAGGCAAGCAGGAGGCGCTTGAGGCCGCGGGGGTGAAGGTCGGCAAGACGCCGTCCGAGACCGCCGCCAAGGCCCGCGAGCTGCTCGAAAGCCTTTAACTGCACCGAGACTGCGGTCGGGTCGCGATGACGTCGAGTCGCGATCCGGCCGCAGTCTCGCGTTGGTCAGAAGGTCCAAATTTGGAACACGTTCTAGTTTTCGGTTAGCCTGGCGAACTAACAGGGCCAGGAGGTTCGCCATGCAGGTCGATCCGCACACGCCGGTGCTCGTCGGCGTCGGACAGTTCACCGAACGCATCGACGACGCCAATTATCGCGGGATGTCCGCCGTCGACCTCGCGACGGAAGCCACCCGCGCCGCGCTTGCCGACACCGGCGCCGACGTCCACGACGTGGCACGGGCGATCGAGGTGTTCGCCGGGCTGCGACAGTTCGAGATCTGCACACCGTTCGCCGCACCGCCGCTGGGCGCCTCCGACAACTACGTTCGCTCGGTGGCCCGCCGCGTCGGGGCGGATCCCGCGCGCGCCGTCCTCGAGCCGATCGGAGGCAACGGACCGCAAAAGTTGGTGACGGAGTTCGCCGCAGCGATCGCGGCCGGCGAGATCGAGGTCGCGTTGATCCTCGGTTCGGAGCCGGGCAGCACCGCAAAGTACTTCTCCGATCGCGACCAGAAGCCGGACTTCACCGAGCACGTCGGCGGCCAGCTCGAGGATCGTGGTTACGGCTTCGAGCAGTACATGAGCGAATACACCGCAAAGCATGGGCTGACCGGCGCACCCGTGCAGTACGGACTGCTCGACAACGCACGAAGGGGCCGCCTAGGACTCGGCGTCGGCGAATACCGCACGCGGATGGGCGAGCTCTTCGCGCCGTTCACGCGAGTCGCCGCCAACAACCCGTATTCGTCGTCGCCGGTCGAGCGTTCGGTCGAGGAGATCGTCACCGTCACCGACGACAATCGGATGATCTGCGACCCGTACCCGCGCCTGCTGGTTGCCCGCGACACCGTCAACCAGGGCGCCGCGGCGCTGCTGATGTCGGTGGCGGCCGCCCGTCGCCTGGGGGTGTCCGAGGAGAAATGGGTGTACCTGCGCGGACACGCCGACCAGACCGAGCAGGATCTGCTGGACCGCGTCGAGCTCAGCATCAGCCATTCCGCGAAACAGGCTGTCGCAGAGGCGCTCCGGGTGGCGGGTATCGGTATCGACGAAGTGTCGACGTTCGACCTCTACAGCTGCTTTCCCTTTCCGGTCTTCGCGGTGTGCGACCAATTCGGGCTCGCCGCCGACGATCCCCGTGGGCTGACGCTCACCGGCGGTCTGCCCTACTTCGGGGGGCCGGGCAACAGCTATTCCCTGCACGGCATCGCCGAGACCGTCGTCGAAATGCGTTCCAAGCCTGGGTCATTCGGACTGGTCGGCGCCAACGGCGGTGTCATGAGCAAGTATTCGGTGGGGATCTACGGCACCGAGCCCGCCGACTGGCGGCCCGATCGAAGCACGGGTCTGCAGAGGGACATCGCGGCGCTGCCGAAGGTGTCGGTGACCCGCGACGCCGACGGCCCAGGCGTCATCGAGACGTACTCGGTGCGCTATGACTGGCCGGTGACCACCGGCGTCGTCATCGGCAGGCTCGACGTCGACGGCAGCCGGTTCATGGCCATCACGGAGGACGAGAACCTGGTCGCGCTGATGTGCGACGGCGACCCGCTTGGCGTGCGCATCGAGGTGAAGTCGACCGACGACGGCATCAACCACGCGACGCTGAGCTGAGGGGTCGGCTCCTACACCAGGGCCGCCAGCTTGCCCGCCAACCTCTCCACGTACCCCGCCACCTCGGCCTCGGCCTTGTCCGGCAGGCCGAACAGGACCTCGGTGACGCCGAGGTCGGCCCACCGGGCCAGCTTGTCGGCGTCGGGCTTGAAGTCCAGTGCCACGATCTGCGGGGCGCCAGCACGTCCCGCCGCTGCCCAGGTGTCCTGTAGCAGCTTCACCGGGGCATCGATGTCGAAGTCGCGAGGGGTGGTGATCCAGCCATCGGCGGAACGGGCGATCCACTTGAAGTTCTTCTCCGTGCCCGCGGCGCCGACGAGCACGGGGATGTGCGACTGCACCGGCTTGGGCCAGGCCCAACTCGGACCGAACTTCACGAACTCCCCGTCGTACTCGGCTTCTTCCTGCGTCCACAGCGCGCGCATCGCTTCGAGGTACTCGCGCAGCATCGTGCGGCGTCGTCCCGGCGGAACGTCGTGGTCGGTGAGTTCGTCGGTGTTCCAACCGAACCCGACGCCGAGACTGACCCGGCCGCCCGACAGGTGGTCCAGCGTGGCGATGGACTTGGCCAGGGTGATCGGGTCGTGCTCGACGGGCAGGGCGACCGCCGTCGACAGCCGCACCCGGGACGTCACGGCCGCCGCGGTGCCCAGGCTGACCCACGGGTCCAGCGTGCGCATGTAGCGGTCGT
>NZ_JBEVLO010000337.1:0-27092 GCF_040509115.1 Mycobacterium sp.
GCGCATGGGGTCGTTGCTGAACTTGACCGTCAACTTCGTGCCGCTGCGTTTCTTCGGTTCCATTCCGGGTTGGTCGGCGGCCTCAGTCCACGATCACACGGACATCCTCGACGCCTTGCGCGACCGGGACCCCGAGGCCGCACGGCTGGCCATGACGGCGCACATCGAGCACATCGGCCGGTTGCTGGTCACGCATCTGGCGGCGCAGAACATCCTGACCTGAGCGCGGCTGGGCGCCGCGCGTGGAGCAGGGGCGTGAGCATCACCCGTCAGCGCAGACTCGACGCACGTGGGGCTCCCGTCGACGAAACGGTGCTTGGCGGGACACAGCGCGCGCGGAGGTCTAGTTTGCAGGAGAGCGCGACCGGCGGTACATCCCTAGCGGCCCGTGGAGATACACATGACGACTTGGACGCGGGACCAGGTCCTTGAGCAGTCCCGACTATGGGTTTCGCCCTGGCGACCGCCGGAGGCCACTCACGTGACGGTCGATGGTCACGAGTTCTATCGCATGGGCGCAGAGGCCACCTTGATTACGTATCCCGTCCCGCCTGCCGACGCCGTCGACTCGATCCGAAGCGCAGTGACCGCCGCTGCTCGCAGTGGCGCCGACTCGCTGCAGATCACAGTGGGGCTTGACTATCCCGGCGGGGACACGGTGGCACATGTGCTCACGACGATGTCCGCGGCCGCGCTGGGGATCGTCGACATCCTGGCGATGGACCTGTCGACTTCTCCCATCGAGATCGGCTCGCTGGCAACGGGGGTCGATGTCATTGAAGTGCAGACCTACGAGGAGTTCGCCGAATTCGAGCGCACCTCTGCGCTCGGCTGGGGCTACCCGATGTCCCCGCGTGCCAGTATCCAATCGGCGTATCGAACGCTTGCTCCTGGCTCCTTCCTCGCCTACCACGATGGAATTCCGACTGGGACGGGTGGTTTCACCCTCGTTGGGCCGGTCGCACGGTTGTGGGGCGCATCCGTCGTACCCGCTATGCGGGGCCGCGGCGTCTACCGAGCATTGGTCGCCCTTCGCCTGGTCAACGCCGCCGCACGAGGGGCCACCCTCGCGCTGGTCCATGCCGAGTCCACATCCTCACCCATCCTGCAGCAACTGGGCTTCCTGAAATTCGGCGAGCTCCGCACGTTCCGCGTCGACACGGCCCGCCAGGCGATGACATGAAGGGGGCATCCGGTGTGTCGCGGTCGTCGGCGGTTTCACCCGAAAAGGGTTGGCCAGCAACGGGTTGGCATCGCAGCGCCTCGTGCTGATCCAGCCAAGACGAGCGTCGTCGGTATCGAGGTGCTGCCGGACTTTCGAGGACCGATCTGGACCTTGGACCACCTAGCGTCCCACCCGTACGAGCAGGAAGGGTGGGAGTGCGGCGCGGTGTGGATTCGTTGCGATGACCCTTTCGTCGGGGGCGGGCTCGGCGAGCACCTCGACCGAGAATCCGTGATCGACGAGCGCCGCGGTGTAGCTGCTGATCGTGCGGTGATAGTTCCCAGCGCGGCGGACGCTTTGCGGATGTGTCGATCGCCAGAAACCCTCGGCCCGGTAATCGCCGACGACTCTGCGCACGGTGCCGTCCATGTCGACAAAGGTGGCGCCTGGTGCCTCGAAACACGGGTGCGGCACCGTGAAGGCCAGCTTGCCAGTAGGTTTCAGTACCCGCTTGACTGCTGTGATCGCTGCATCCAGGTCGGCTACGTTGTTCAACGACAACGCCGCGACGACCCAGTCCATCGATTCGTCGTCGATGGTGTCGAGGCTCTGCCCATCGTCAAGGTGGTAAGAGTCAAGGTGGTAAGAAGCGCCAGCCGGATGACTGCGTTCGGCGGTTCGCGCTTGCATGATCAGCGCTTCGGACGAATCGATGCCCACTACCGTGGCGCCGCGAGCGGCGACGGCACGCGCGACGATTCCCTCGCCACACCCAAGGTCGAGCACGCTTGACCCCGCAAGCTGCTGCGGGAGCAGTGCCAGCAGGATGTCGCGGGAGAACTCGTGCATCGCCGACCCGTCACGCACCAAGCGTGTGTACCACTCGGCGATGCCGTCCCACGTCTCGTCCACCGAGTCCTGAGCGTATCGACTACCGACCGCGCGTGCTGGAGGTATGGGGATGTCCCACCAAGTCCGGAGTTCACTACATGCCCTGATCTGCGACGACGGCAACAACTGCCGAGTTCGTGCCACCCGAGCCCAACCCACGTCCGATTGCAGGCCGACACCGTCTGGGCCAGCCGATTAGGCTGGAGTAACCGGCGGGCGCAGCGTTCATCCCGCTCGCCTGGTTCAGGATCTGCTCGGAGGAGACTTATGCGTCGACGGCTGCCGAAATCGGCGATGACGAGAACGGCGATCGTCTGCGTGGCGCTGCTCGTAAATGGTTGTGCGGCACAGGTCTGGGGCACGCCGCCGGCCGCTGAGGACACCCCACGGGCAACAGTCGTCGCCCCGCAGGCCTCGCTTCCCGCGCTGCCCGAAGCCCCACCCACCCCACCGGCCTCATTCGACGGCCTCGACGCCCGAGTCCGTCAAGCCACCGCCGACGCGGCGGCGTCCGGGGCCAACATCGAGACCGTCGTGTTGGACCGCGACACTGGCCAGACCGTCTCCAACGGGAACAACAAGCCCTTCCCGATCGCGTCGGTGGTGAAGCTGTTCATCGCCGACGACCTGCTGCTGCAGGAGTCGGAGGGCAAGACGAAACTCTCCGCGGCCGACCGCCAGTCACTCAACGTCATGCTGCGCTCCTCCGATGACACCGCAGCCCAGAACTTCTGGGACCGCAGCGGTCAGAACGCCATCATCGCGCGCGTCAAGGCCCGGTACGGGTTGGCGGGCACGACGGCGCCCTACAACGGACACTGGGACGTCACGCAAAGCACCGCAAGCGATCTCGTCCGTTATTACGACATGCTGTTGAACGGCACCGGCGGTCTGCCGCCCGAACAGGCCAACGTCATCATCGACAACCTCGCACAATCGACGCCGACGGGAACCGACGGGTATCCGCAGCGGTTCGGCATCCCGGAGGGTCTCTATGCCGAGCCGGTTGCGGTCAAGCAGGGCTGGTTCTGCTGCTGGAGCGGCGCAAACCAGTTGCACGTGTCCACCGGCATCATCGGGCCCGACCGCCGCTACGTGATGGCGATCGGCTCGCTGGACCCCACCAGCGCCGCCGCCGCCCGCGAGAACATGACTCAGGCCGTCAAGACGATGTTCCCGGGCGGTCATATCTAGCGTCGCTGATTCACACCTGGGACTTCACCTGCATCTCGGTCACGGTGACTCCCCCTGGGGTTCCTCCGGGCCGTCGGTGAAGGCCGCGAGGAGTTGACGGCGAGACGTCACGCCCAGTTTCCGGAAGACCTTGCTGAGGTGGTACTCCACGGTGGACTTGGTGATGAACAGTCGACTGGCGATCTCGGCGTTGGTCGCTCCGGCACCGGCGTGACGGGCCACCTGGACTTCCTGCGGGGTGAGGCCAAACGGGTTGCCCCACAACGAGTCATCCTGGGACGCCGTCCCGGAGGCACGGCGCTCCGCACGGGCACGAGCGGCGAACGCGGAGGCCCCCATCTCGGTGAACATGTCTTGGGCTGCCCGCAAGTGAACCTGCGCGTCGCGGCGACGCTTCCTCCGGCGAAGCCATTCACCGTAGAGCAGATGTGATCTGGCGAGTTCGGTGCGCAGTGCCGTCGCTGCCAGGTGCTCGATGGCGTCCAGATAGTACGGCTCGGCATCGGCATCGTCAGCCATCAGCGCCATCGAGCGGGCCAGCACGCCCAAGGCCCACGGTGTCGACGAGACGGTGGCGCGTTCGTGCAGCCGTGTCAACGCCGTCTGGGCGGCGACGCGGTCTCCCCCACGCACACCGGCCTCGACGACCTCGGGCAGGATTCGGTTTCCGAATCCGGGCGGGTCGTCCTCAAGGATCTGCAGGCCCCAGTGGAGTGCCTCCGGATACCGCCCCAACCCGATCTCCAGGACGGTCAGACCCATCAGGGCGAAGACCTCCAGGATTCTGGCACCCCTTTCGCGACCCCATTTCGCGGTCAGGGACGCCACTGCGCGGCTTTCGCTCTCGCGGCCCTGCCACGCCCGCACCTCCAACAACACCCCGGTGGTCGCCGGTGGTGGGACACCGATCAACGCCGAGATCTCGGCGGCTTCTTCGTAGCTGTTCTCGGCTTCGGTCAGCTGTCCCGCCCAGGCCTGACTGACCGAGAGTCCGGCCAGGGTGATGCGCATCGCACCCAGGGCGCCCTGGCGTCGTTCGATGACTCGGGCGCGTTCGAACATCGCGCGACGGCCCTTCTCATCCCATACGTCGTCGGCGGCGAACCAGCCCAGAATCGTCGATGGGATGTCGGCGTGAGCGGCGTCCTCGTCGGTGAACATCGACGCGACGGCGGATCGCAGTTGCGGAACCGCGTCGGCGTATTCACCGACGATGCGGGTGGCGTACCCGTCCAACAGCAGGTCCTTGCCGTTGGGCGGATGCTGCGGATCCCGCGACGCGGCCAGCACCGCCCGCGCGACTTCCTCCAGCGTGCTGTCGACGGCGTACTGACGGGCCACCACCGATGCCTGCATGGCTTCGAAGAGGATCTGTCGCCGCAGCGGCACGTCAGTGACCTCGACCCTGCTCGCCGCGTCCAGCAGCATTGCCGGGGCAGCCTCGTGTCTGGAGAAGAACACTGCGATGGAGGCGCGCAAGCGTTGCACCGAGACGTGCAGGCCGGCGTCGTAGAGCGCTGGCGTCGCCAGGTCTAGGACAGCCTCCGCAAGCGGACCATCACCGGCGGCCAGATGGGCCTGCGCCGCGGCCAAGTATCGCAACGCGCGCCCCTTGGACTCGGGGGACAGCTCGGCGGCCCGGGCCAAGAACGCGGCCTGCATTGCGTAGCCACCCCGGCGCTGAGCCCGGCCCGCCGAGGCCTCCAATTCGGCGGCGATCGTCTCCTCGGGCGTCGTTGCGGCGCAAGCCCGGTGCCAGGCAGCCTGGTCGCCGTGGCCGTCATGGTCGGCGACATCCGCCAGTGCAGTGTGCACCCGTCGCCGTTCGTCGAGCGTGGCGCCGTCGTACACTGCCGAACGGATGAGGGCGTGGCGGAACGTGATTCGTGGCTCCAGGGACACGACCCCTTGTTCCACTACGGAATTGGCTGCCTCGGCCGCTGCACCTAGCAGCTGCGCGGCTCGCCACGTGGCCGTGGGCTCGTCGTCGGACGACGCGGCGGCAATCAGTAGGAAGGTGCGCGCATCCGGGGACAGCGTCGCCACCTGCGCTAAAAAGTGCTCCTCGACCCGGCGGCCGACGGGCAGGCGGGGCGGCAATGGGAACCGTCTCGCCAATTGGTCGGCAGTCAGTTCTGCGACCATCGCCAGCATCGCGAGCGGGTTGCCACCGGTCTCGCTAATCACCCGCGTCGCGACCCGCGGGTCCAGCACTCCAGGCACCGCGTCGTGGAGGAGCGCCTGAGCTGATGGCGGATCCAGTGGGCCGATGTGCCGGGTCGGCAACCCGGCCACCGCGGTCAAGTCCCCAGCGTGCGCGCGGGCACTGAACACCAACCCGATGGGGTCGGCACGAAGCCGCCGCGCGACGAACCCCAGCACGGCCAGCGACTCCGGATCCAACCACTGTGCATCGTCGACCAGGCAGACGATCGGGTTCTCCGTCGCAACCTCGGACAGCAGCGCCAGCGCACCCAGATTCACCAGAAAACGGTCGGGCGTCGGGCCCTCTTCGAGGCCGAACGTGACCTGGAGCGCGTGGCGATGCGGGCCGGACAGCCGGTCCAGGCGGTCCAAATAGGGCAGCAGGAGCCGATGCAGCGCAGCGAAACCGAGACGCTGCTCCGATTGCGCGCCGGAGATCCACAACGCGGTGACCCCGACGGCCGAGGCCATGACGTACTGCAGCAGACGGGTCTTGCCGACACCGGGTTCGCCGATCAACACCAAGGAACCGCTGAATCCGTCACGGACACCGGCGGCAAGGTCTTCCAACATCGCGCATTCCTCGGCTCGTCCCACGAGAACCTCGCGGTTGTGACCCGGATCCGCCCCGTCATCGTTCATCTGTCCCCACCTGTGCGCTCGACGAGACCAATTGGGGACCGACGGTCAGATGAAGATGTCGAGCGGGAGTACGGCGGTCACGATGAAGTTGGGGACGTCGACCATTTCGGAGATCTTCAAGTCAACCGCCACTGAACAGATGGTGTAGGCCTGTTGTTCGTCATAGCCCCATTCGTCTTTCAAGTAGGCGATCATCTGGTGCAGCGCGTTGGCCGCCGCGAGGCTGGTGTCCTCGGACTCGTTGGTGCCGTCGGCGCGGATCGGGAGTCCCGTCGTCGCGTAGAAGCGTTTGGGCGCCTGCCACTCCGGCTCCATGATGAAGTCGTCTCGGAAGAACTGAAGGCCCTGTACGCCGCGACGCTTGGCCTCACCCTTGCGGAGATGCAGTTCGGCCGTGAAGGTGCCCGCCACCTCGATGGCCGTGCCGCATACTTCGCCATCGCCCTGAGCGAAGTGAGCGTCGCCGACCGAGAAGAGCGCGCCCTCTGTCGCCACCGGGATGAGCATCGTCGTGCCTGCAGTGAGCTGCTTGACGTCGATGTTGCCCGCGATCTCACGCGGGGGGATGGTGCGCAGCGCCTCGTCGGCGATGGCGGGGTCGGACGGCACCGCGCCCCTCGGTTGGGGCCCGTTAACCGCTCCACCGCGGGCCAACAGGTCGGCCTCGCGGCGCAAATAGGTCTCACGCAGCGCCGCGGAGGGGGCGACGCCCATGGACCCCATGAACGGAGCGCCGGGTATCCGGACACCCGGAATCTGCTCGCTGGTCGCCCAGTTGTCCGCGATGTCCCACTTGGTGATGTGCGGCGCGGTGTACTTGCTTCGCAGGAAGCCGAACCCGGGAACCTGCACGGTGTAACCCCAACGGTCGCACTTGGTTTGGCGAATGCGGACCTCAAGCAGATCGCCAGGTTCCGCGTCGCGGACGTAGACCGGCCCGGTGTGCGGGTGAACGAGGTCGGTGGTGGCGCGCCCCACGTCCTCGTTGGTGGTGTCCTTGTTGAACTGCGAGTCCCAGGCGTCACGCGCCTCCATGACGACCGTGTCCCCAGGGTCGATCGTCAGGATCGGCGGAATGTCCTCGTGCCAACGATTGTGGCCGGTGTGTGGCTCCTCCGCGAGAGTCTTGGACTTGTCGATCTTGACGTAGTGCGTTGAACCGGCCATCTGGGTTGTCCCCAATCGCTGTGTGGGTCGGGTGCTGTTCGCCGATGAGTCGGCTGAGGAGAATTCAACGGCGCAACCGCCGGGGACCGCCAGTCGATGCGCGCACCGTTTCCGGCAATTCGCGCACCGCGCACGCCAGGCGAGCAGCAGTTACACGCGCTCAACGTTCACGGAACGCCGTGGAAACGAGTCGTGACCACCCTGATAGCCGTACGCTGCCAAGTGGGCCTGCCGTGACGAGAAAGTCCTGATATGTCGTTTGACGAGTTCGCCGTGCAGGTGCTCGAGCGCCTGCCAAGCCCGGTGTGGGTGGTACAGGGTGACGGCGAGATCGCTTTCGCGAACACGGCCGCCGCGGTGGAAGTGGGTTGGTCCGATCCGCGGCAGCTGCTCGGCATGCCCAGCCACGAGACCGTCCATCACCGTCGCACAGACGGGTCGGAGTACCCGCGCGATGCATGTCTGGTGCTTCGGAATGGCACGCCGATGCCCTGCACCCCCAAGTCCGACGAGTGGTTCGTCCGCCGCGATGGCAGCATCTTCCCGATCGCCTGGTCATGCGCGCCCATCGAGATGCACTCCGGTTCGGGCATGGTCGTGGCGTTTAGGGATGTCAGCGACGACCGAGAGCGGATGCGCCTGCTCCATAGCGGTCAGTGGGAGGCGATCCGCGACGCCGCCCCGCGGCCGACGGCCGTGCTCAATCGAGAACAGTTGATCGGCCGGATCCGCACGTTCATCGCGGAGAACGCCCTCGACCCGGCACTCGACCCGGCACTGGTGGCGAAGGCCCACCACATTTCGCTTCGGCTCCTCCAGGCGCTGTTTGCCGACGAGGGCTCGTCGCCTGCCCGATTCATCCGCGACCAGCGACTGACACACGCCCGCACGCTGCTCAACGACGGTCACTCCATTTCGCAGGCCGGCGCGCTCAGCGGGTTCTCCGACCTCGGCACGTTCACCCGCGCGTTCCGGCGCCGCTTCGGTTGCACGCCATCGACGTTCCTCCGGGGTTACCGCACACTGCCCTGAAGAAGAGGCGCCCGGTTCGTCGACACGTCAGGCCGTCGGCGAAGGCGGTCCCTCTCGGCGGACCCCCTTGGGGAACGCCTTGCCAACCGCGCACCTCGACTGGTGGGCCGACCCGTATCCGAACCCCGCGTCGAAGACACTGGGGTTCGGCACGGATTCGGGCGGGCCTGGTTCCGTGGTCGGCTCCAATGCGTCGGATATGCCGACACGCCAACTGCATCTTCCCGCCCCTGCCCGGCCCGTTCCCAACGCGGCGGCAGCTTTCCGAACAGGTGAGTCCATGAGTGTCTTTGCTACCCGGTACAACACGGCGACGATCGAAGGACTCGAGGTGTTCTACCGCGAGGCCGGCGATCCCAACAACCCGACATTGCTGCTGCTGCACGGCTTTCCGTCCAGCTCTCACATGTTCCGCAACCTGATCAACTCCCTGGCCGACGAATACCACCTGGTGGCACCCGACCACATCGGTTTCGGCCGCTCGGCGATGCCGACGACGACCCAGTTCACCTACAGCTTCGACCGTCTCACCGAAATCACCGAAGGCTTGATCACTCATCTCGGCCTCGACCGATTCGCCCTGTACATCCACGACTACGGTGCCCCAATCGGCCTACGAATCGCCAGCCGTCGCCCCGAACGGATCACCGCGTTGATCACGCAGAGCGGCAACGCCTACGTGGAGGGCTTCACTCCGTTCTGGGACGTCCTGTTCGCCCACGCCAAGGACCGCGCCGCGAACGAGGACGGCGTGCGCGAAAAGTTCACCCCCGAAACCACGTACTGGCAGTACACCCACGGCGTGCCCGCCGATCGGCTGAACCGAATCGCCCCCGAGACCTGGCAGCTCGACCAACTCGGCCTGGACCGCAAGAACAACGACGCCATCCAGCTGCAACTGTTCTGGGACTACCAGTTCAACCTCGACGGCTACCCGGCGTTCCAGGAGTACTTCCGGACCCACCAGCCTCCGCTACTGGTCACCTGGGGCAAGAACGACGAAATCTTCGGCGCCCCCGGCGCGGAGGCATTCCGCCGCGACTTCCCCAACGGCGAATTCCATCTCCTCGACGCCGGCCACTTCGCGTTGGAAACCCACGGCGAGGAAATCAGCGGGTACATTCGTGACTTCCTGCCGCGAGCTCTCGCTACCGAGACGACGAATTGATCCGATGGAGTACGACAACAACGACACTGCAGTTGTCATCATCGACCCGCAAAACGACGTCCTGAGTCCCACCGGAAAGAACTGGGACAGTGTCGGGGCGAGCGTGACCGAGAACAACACGGTCCAGCACTTGGTCGACATCCTTGCTGCCGCCAAGGCCACGGGCTTCGGTGTCTACGTCTCGCCGCATTACTTCTACCCCACCGACAGCACCTGGTTGTTCAACGGCCCGCTCGAGGCAGACGAGTTCCGCACCCACAGCTTCGCCCGCAGCGGCGCGCTCACGCTAACGGGATTCTCGGGGTCTGGGGCCGACTGGCTCGACGAATTCAAGACGTACATCGAGGACGGCGAGACGGTCGTCGTCAGCCCGCACAAGGTGTGGAGTCCACAGTCGAATGACCTGATCCTGCAGCTCCGCAAACGGGGCATCGCCAAAGTCATCCTGTGCGGCATGCTGGCGAACATGTGCGTGGAGTCGCATCTGCGGGACCTACTCGAGAACGGTTTCGAGGTGACTGTCGTTCGCGACGCCACAGCCGGCCCACGGCACCCCACGCGAGGGGACGGTTACCAGGCGGCACTGGTCAACTACGCGTTTCTCGCCCACGCCGTCGTGACCACGGGCGAGGTCGTGACCGCTATGACCGCAGCCGTCGAGAAGACCGACACATGAGGATCTGCGCTTCGGGGCATACCCGACGGCGACGGTCAGCGTAGAGCCTCGCTCGCCGCCCTCAGTTCTCGCAGCGCGTGTTCGGCGAGCTTGGCGAGCGTCTGCCGGTTGCCCGGACCGAGCCACCGTAGGTAGGCAGCGCCGAGGGCGAGTGCCCCGACTTCAGCCGCGAGGCTCGCGGTCGGCGCCTTCACACCGCGCTCGCGAAGCGCCTCGGCCATCGCGGCGGTGAGCGTGGCCCTCTTCAACAGTTCGCGCTCCCGCAGATCGGAGTTGCCGTCGATGACGGCCTGGCGCTTCGCCAGGAAGTCTCGTCGCTCATCGCCCAGGTCGGCAGCAAAGGCCGCTAGTCCCGCGCCGATCGCCTCCAAGGGCGTGGCCGCGTCCGGCGCGCCGGCGATTGCGTCGGCGAACAATCGGCGGTGCACCTGTTGACCACCGAACAGGACCTCGCGCTTGTCCGCGAAGTGACGGAAGAACGTCCGTTTGGTCAATCCTGCACGCTCCGCGATGGCCATCACGGTCACGCTCTCGTACCCGTGCTCGATGAACAGCTCCATCGCGGCCCCCTCCAGCCGCTCCGGTGCGTTGGGTTCCCACCTGCTCATCCCCACACCCTAGGACCACCCGCCCGTGATGACACCCGGTGCCATCGAAGGTAAAGTGATGTCACCGGGTGTCATCCAGTGATAGAGAGGAATCGAGATGAAGGACCTCCGCACCTACGGCCCGTACGCGATCGTCACTGGCGCCTCCTCGGGCATCGGGGAGGAATTCGCGCGCCAGCTGTCGGCAGCGGGCGTCAACGTCGTCATGGTTGCGCGCCGCAAGGACCGCCTCGACGCCCTGTCCGCCGAACTGTCGCAAGAGCACGGCACCAGAAACCAAGTAGTGACCCTCGACCTGCTCGCCGAGGGCGCGGTCGACGAACTATGGCGTCAGGTCGACGATCTCGATGTCGGGATCGTGGTGGTGAACGCCGGAATCTCGTCCACCGGGCGATTGGCCGACAACTCGCTCCGCGAGGAGATCGACGTTCTCACACTGGATGGGATGGTGCCGCTACAACTGGCGCACCGCTTTACGCGGGAGTTCGTGCCGCGACGCCGCGGCGCCATCATTCTGGTGTCCTCCACGATCGCGGCCAGCCCGCTGCCGTATCTGGCCAACTATGCCGCAGTGAAGGCCTATGTCTTGTCACTTGGTCAGGCGTTGAACTACGAATTGAAGAAGGACGGTGTCGACGTTCTCGTCGTTTCCCCCGGTCCGACGCGCACCCAGGGCCACCAGAAGGCGGGAATCGACATCAAGGGAGCGCCCGTGATGGCACCGTCGCGGGTCGTGCACACGGCGCTGACCAGCCTCGGCAAGCGTGCCCACGTCATCCCGGGAGGCGTCAACAAATCCATGGACCTCGTGGCCAAGTATCTGATGCCGCGGTGGTTTTCGGTCAAGTTCTACGGAAGGCTCTTCGGTCGCGCGCTCGATGAGGGGGCACGGAGGGCGGCGTGAGCCGCGCTGTCACTAGCGATAGTTCGTGTACGGCGCGAATGGCGCACTGCCGCAACGGTATTTCCTCGCGTGTTGGACCTGCCCTGCCTACTTGCTGAACCCCGCTGTCAGACCGCTGACCAGCTGGCGCCGACCCAGGGCATAGAGGACGATGACCGGGAAGGTGCTGAGGACGACGGACGCCATGACTGCGGGTACGTTCACGCTGTACTGACCCTGAAACGTCCACAGGGCCAGCGGCAGAGTCCGCTGGTCCGGGCTCTGGGTCAGGATCAACGGCAAGAGGAATCCGTTCCAGACCGTCAATCCGTTGTACACCGACACCGTGACCAGAGCGGGCCGTGTCAAGGGAAAAGCCAGCTGCCACATCGTTGCCCACTCACTGGCCCCGTCCATCCGCATCGACTCGAACAACTCCTTGGGCACGTCCCGGATGAAGTTCGCCAGAATCAGCACCGATAGCGGGATGGCGAATGCGATGGAGGGCAGGATGATCGCCAGCGGGGTGTCGTACAGCCGTAGGCGAATGATGATCAGGTACACCGGGATCACCACGGCCTGCAACGGAATTGCCAGCCCAGAGAGGAACAGCATGTTCGCCCAGCGCAGGAATCGCCCCTTGCCCCGCACGATCGCGTACGCCGCCATGAAGGCAAGCAGCACCGTCGGCACCACCGTTCCCACCGTGACGACGACGCTGTTGAGGAAGTAGCGCGGAAAGTCCGATTCGGCGACGAACTTGTACTGGTCGAAGTTCGACTCCGGGGACGGCAGCAACGGATTGGTGGCGAAGTAAGTGCTCTGGCTCTTCAAGCTGGTGATGACGATCCAGTAGACCGGGATCATCACGACCGCCAGCCACAGGCACGCGATCAGCGCGCCGAGCCAGTTCGGCCGTTCGCCGCCGCGCATCCGCTTCCGCCGTCGGGACACCGGCCGGCGCGCTGGGCTGGATGCGGTTCGGTTGGGCGGGCTGGTCAGGGTCGCGGACAAGTCATGCTCCGTCCAGCTGGCTGTGCGATGGAGTGCCCCCACCGAGACGGCGCAACAGCAGCGCCAGCCCCAAGCCGATGAGGACCAGAATGACGGCGATGACGCTGGCGGGCCCCATCAGGTTGGCTTGGAACCCGCGTCGGTACATGTCGAGGGCGAGCACCCGGGTGGCGTCACCCGGACCGCCTGCGGTCAGCACGAAGACCAGGTCGAAGAAGGTGAGCGAACCGATCACCATGAGCGTCGATGACGTGACGATCGTGTAGCGCACCTGGGGCAGCGTGATGGCGAAGAACTTGCGGCACCGGCCCGCACCGTCGAGCTGGGCGGCTTCGTACAGCGACTGCGGGATCTGCTGAATTGCGCCTTGGTAGATCAGCGAGTGAAACGGCACGAACTGCCACGACACGATGAAGATGACGACCCCGAGGGCCAACCCGCCTCTGCCTAGCCAGTCCTGACTGAGCAGGGGTATGCCCAGTCCGACGCCGAGACCAAAGTTAGGGTCCAACAACGCTTTATAGGTGATCGCGATGGCGGCAGTGCTCAGCAGCAGCGGGATGAAGTACAGCACCGCGAGCCATTCGCGATACCGATGTCGGCCGGCAAGGAAGGCACCGATGAGGAGGCTGGCCGGTGTCTGGATTGCCCATGACACCACCATCAACAGGAACGTCACCCAAATCGTGTGTGGCAGAGCGGGGTCGGTGAGGACTGACCGCCAGCTCGCCAGACCGGCAGGAACGATCGGACCGATGCCGTCCCACTGGCTGAAGCTCAATAGCAGCACGCCGACCAGTGGGAGCACGGCGAAGGCCACGAAGAAGATCAGCGCGGGAATGGCGAGCAGTCCGACCCGGGTGTCGTGCACGGAGCGCGAAGCCGGTTGCCGGAGGTGCACGCCGGACGGCGCGGCGGTCATTTACCGATGACCTGATTCATGTTGTCGGCAAACTGCTGTGGGCTGATCGACAGCTGGAACAGCCGAGCGATGTTGTCGAGCAGGGCCTCGGCCGCCGTCGGTGACAGCGCTTGGTCCCACGATTGCGCGAATACCTTGGCTTCGGTGGATACCTTGTAGACGAACTCGAGGAAGTCGGCGTCCTTCGACTCGCTCAGCTGCCCCTGCGTACCTTGCACCACCGGCACGCTGCCGGTGTCGATCCATTGCTTGATCTCGTCGTCGCTCAGGATCGCGGTACTGAAGAACTTCTTGGCCACGTCCTTCTGCTCATCGGTTGCCTTCGAGTAGATCGACAGATACTGGGCTGGGTTGCCGAGGGTGTCGGTCGGATCGCCCTTGCCGCCGTCAACCGGCGGAAAGTTCATGTAACCCAACTTGCCACTGGAGACGAAATCGCCTCCGTCGGTGGACATTCCGCCGTAGGTCCAGCTACCGTGCAGCATCATCGCTGCCTTGCCCGTGTACAGCAGCGCCTGGTCGGCATTGGAGTCGGCCGTGATCGAGGAGAACCCCCTGACGAAACCGTTGGCCTTGATCAGGTCCTGCGTCCTGGTCAGTGCGTCGACGGCCGCGGGGTTGGACCAGGCGTTCGGCTCGCCGTCGTAGGCCGCCGCGAACACCTCGGGTCCGCCGATCCGGTCGAAAAGGAACTCCAGCCACATCATCTCGGTCCACCGGGATTGTCCGCCGAGTGAGAAGGGAGCAATTCCCTTGGCATTGAACTTGGGCACCAGATCCATGATCTCGCCCCAGCTCTGGGGCGGGTTCACACCGACGTTCTCGAACACCTCCTTGTTGTAGTAGAGGATGATCGGCTGGACGGCCTCGGTGGGCATCGCGTAGATCTTGCCGTCGACGGTCGCTGGGCCGAAAGCCGAAGGAAAGAGCCGGTTCTTGACTGCCGGATTCCCTTCGAACCACGAGCTGAGGTCGTCCACCTGGCCGGCGCTCACGTAGCTGCGCAGTGTCCCGCCGCCCCACCCGTAGATGATCGTCGGCGCCTGGCCTGCACCGATCGCCGTCTTGATCTTCGTCTTGTAGGCGTCGTTCTGGAAGGTGGTGAATTGGATCTGGTGGTCAGGGTTGGCCGCATTGAACCGATTGACCGTGTCAGTGCGGATGCCCTCCTGTGGCTGCGAGGTGAGGAACCAATAGGACGCCGATCCGGGGGCGCCGCCCCCACTGTTGGCGGACCTGCTGGGCCCCGAACTGCCGCACGCGGCGGCCAGGGCGGCCAGCATCGGCGCGCCGATGGCGGCGGTGAGGAAGGTCCGGCGGGACGTCGTATTGAAATCGGCGGTCTTGAGATCCACGCTCAGCTCCGTACGTGAGAGCCGCGCCGTCGCGGCTGGTCGGTCGTCCGAGGCGGGCGCCGCTGGTCCGGTACGTCGCCGTCGCTGCTGCGGGGCGAGAAACCGATAAATTTTCGACGGTGACCGCAAAAGTTAACGTATATTTTCGGTGTGAACGCTGTCAATAGCATCATTCTTGTTACTGACCAGTTCGAGGCGATTGGCGCATATTAAGCAAACCCATTGCTGCAAAAGGCCTTACAGTGCTAATACATACAGAGACACGGCTTTCGATTCGTCGAAAAGTATCGAAATGTTTCGAACGACAGACATTCGTCAGGCTGGAAGGACCGTCCCGTGACGTCAACACACCCGATTGAGCAGACCACTCCTGCCAACGCGGTGGCCCTCCGACCGTGGCGGAACACTTCACTTCCCGCCGCCGACCGAGTGGAATTGCTGCTGGCGGAAATGAGCGTTGAGGAGAAGGCCGCACAGCTCGGCAGCCGCTGGGTCGGCAATGACAGGCACGAGCGCGAACAGGCACCCGATTCGAGCGAGTTTGCCGGCGCCACGCCCACTCCCAACGTCGCGCCGCTCGAGCACGTGGTCGCGCCCTTCGGCGCCGTGGCGCTGAGCGACGCCGCCAGGCACGGTCTCGGGCATCTGACCCGGGTCTACGGCAGCAGGCCCCTCACCGTCGCGGAGGGAGCCGCCGAACTGGTTCGCCAGCAGCGGATCGTCATCGAGACGTCCAGACTGGGCATCCCTGCCCTGGTGCACGAGGAGTGTCTGACTGGTTTCACCGCGTACGGCGCGACCGTGTACCCCGCGGCGATCGCGTGGGGCGCGACCTTCGACCCACCACTGGTGCAGGAGATGGCCGCGGCGATCGGCACGGACATGGCTGCGGTCGGTGTGCACCAAGGACTTTCGCCAGTCCTCGACGTCGTGCGCGACTACCGTTGGGGTCGGGTCGAGGAAACGATGGGCGAGGATCCGTACCTCGTATCGACACTAGGGGCGGCGTACGTCGAGGGGCTGCAGAGCGCGGGTGTCATCGCCACCCTCAAGCACTTCGCCGGCTACTCCGCGTCGCGCGCCGCACGCAACCACGGTCCGGTGCCGATGGGGAAGCGCGAACTGGCGGACGTGATCTTTCCGCCGTTCGAGACCGCGGTCACCATCGCAGGCGCTGGCTCGGTGATGAGCGCCTACAACGACGTCGACGGCGTCCCGGCGTCCGCGGATTCGTGGTTGTTGACCGAAGTGCTGCGCGAGCAGTGGGGTTTCACCGGCACCGTGGTCTCCGATTATTGGTCCGTGCCGTTTCTGTCGATGATGCACCGGGTGGCCGCCGACGCCGAGGGGTCCGGCGTCGCGGCGCTACTCGCTGGCGTGGACGTCGAGCTGCCGGACACCGTCGGATTCGAGGGCATCGCCGGACGCGTACACGCCAACCGGCTGTCGGTCGAGACCGTCGACCGGGCGGCGCGCCGGCTGCTACTGCAAAAGGTGCAGCTGGGCCTGTTGGATCCGGATTGGACCCCGGAGGGTTCGGTGGAAGGTGCCGACGCCGTCGACCTGGACTCCCCGGCCAACCGCGACGTCGCCCGCAGGCTCGCCGAACGCTCGATCGTGCTGCTCGACGAGGGCACCGCGCTGCCGCTTGCCGGGCCGGGGAGGCCAGCGATCGAGCGGATCGCCGTCGTCGGTCCATGCGCGGCGGACCCGCGAACGTTCATGGGCTGCTACGCCTTTGCCACCCACGTACTACCCCGCTTCCCCGGCTACGGGCTGGGTTTGACGGTGCCCACGCTGGTCGAGGCCATGCAAGCGGAAGTCGAGGGCGCGCAGGTCAGTTACCAGCAGGGCTGCCAGGTGCAGGGATCCGACCGATCCGGGTTCGCCGATGCGGTCACGGCCGCCGAGTCCTCGGACGTCTGCATCGCCGTGGTGGGAGATCTGGCGGGACTGTTTGGGCAGGGTTCCTCTGGAGAGGGCTGCGACGCGGAAGACCTGAGCCTGCCGGGAGTTCAGGCCGACCTCATCGAGGAACTGCTCGCCACCGGCGTTCCCGTCGTGGTCGTCGTCGTCTCGGGACGCCCCTACGCCCTCGGCGCCTTCGCAGGGCGGGCGGCGGGAATGGTTCAGGCGTTCATGCCCGGGGAGGAGGGCGGTGCCGCCATCGCCGGTGTGCTGTCCGGCCGGGTTCAGCCCGGTGGCAAGTTGCCGGTGCAGATCCCACGCACCCCCGGTGGGCAGCCCGGCACCTACCTCCAGCCGCCGCTGGGCACGCTGGACGCCGGCGTCAGCAGCATCGACCCCACGCCGCTGTTCCCCTTCGGTCATGGCCGCTCCTACACCAGCTTCGAACTGGACGGCCTGCGGATCAGCGCCGACGACGTACCCACCGACGGTGAGTTCACCGTGTCCGTGCGAGTCCGAAACACCGGCTCACGGCCCGGCGACGAAGTGGTCCAGCTGTACCTGGAGGACCCGGTGGCATCGGTGGCGCGGCCTACCCGCCAGCTCATCGGCTACGAACGGGTGCCGGTGGCCGCCGGTGCGGCCGTCACCGTGACCTTCACCGTGCACGCCGACCGGACCTCGTTCACCGGAACGGACATGGACCGGATCGTCGAACCCGGCCAGTTGGAGTTGCTGGTAGGAACCTCGGTCGCCGACATCGCGTGCCGCGGCACCGTCTGGTTGACCGGCACCACCCGTCGGGTCGGTGTCGGCCGCGCCCTGCTCACCCCGGTCACCGTTAGCGCCGATCCGACGGGAGATGGTCATGCCTGATCGGGTGGGCGACGCCGGCGGCCGCGCAACACTCGCCACGGTCGCCGCCTCGGCGGGCGTTTCCGTCGCGACGGTGTCCAAGGTGCTCAACGGCCGCACCGACGTCGCCCCGGCGACCCGCTCGCTGGTGAAACGCCTGCTCGAGCAGCACGACTACGTTGCCCGGCGGGCCGAGCTCGCCAGTGAGCTCCCCACCGCGGGAACCCCGGCCGGACCGCCGACGGTCGAACTGCTGTTCCACGCGGATTTCAACGCCTACGGCATCGAGGTGGTCCAAGGTCTGCTCGACGCAGGTGATGCCGCCGGAGTCGCGGTGGTCGTCAGCCGCCGTCCCGACGGCCCACGCGAGTCTGGCGGTGCGGCACGATGGGTCGCCGATCTGGCCGCCGCAGGCCGCCGCGCGGTGATCTCCGTCGTGGACCAGCTGCCCGAGGCCGACGTCGCCGCGCTGCACCGGTTCGGTTTGCCGCTGGTCGTCATCGATCCGCTGAACCAGCCGACCGAGCGGATCACCAGCGTCGGGTCGACCAACTTCTCCGGCGGCCTCGCCGCAACGCAGCATCTGCTCGGCCTGGGCCACCGCCGCATCGCGTACGTCGGCGGTCCGATGACGGCGGCGTGCAACCAGGCCCGGTTGCACGGATACCGCGCCGCGATGGAGGAGGCCCGCGCCGAGATCGACGACGCCTACGTGCGAACCGGGAACTTCCTGTACGACAACGGTCTTCACGAAGGTCTGACACTGCTCGACCTGCCGACGCCGCCGACCGCAGTGTTCGCAGGCAGCGACGAGACCGCGCTTGGGGTCATCGAGGCAGCCCGCTCCCGCGGGCTGCGGGTGCCCGAGGAGTTGAGCGTGGTGGGCTTCGACGACACCCAGCTGGCGAAACTGTCGTCACCGCCGCTGACCACGATCCGCCAGCCGCTGCGTGAGATGGGCGCAGTCGCCATGCGCACCGCGCTGCGGCTGGTCGCCGGCGAGGAACTCGACTCGCACCACGTCGAACTCGCCACCCAACTCGTCGAGCGGCGATCGACCGCCCGGCTCGAACCGCGGACGGAGCAGCCCTGTGAGTGAATTGGTCCCTAGCTTTCCCCCGGGCTTTGCCTGGGGCACGGCGACGGCGAGCTACCAGATCGAGGGTGCCGTCACGGCGGGTGGCCGACTGCCGTCGATCTGGGATACGTTCTCGCACACACCGGGCGCGGTGCACAACGGTGACAACGGCGACGTCGCCGACGACCACTTCCACCGCTATCGCGAGGACGTCGGGTTGTTGGCCGACATCGGCGTGACTCACTACCGGTTCTCGCTCGCGTGGCCACGTCTGCAGCCCGACGGCAAGGGCGCCATCAATTCCGAAGGGCTGGACTTCTATTCACGGCTGGTCGACGAACTGCTCACTCACGACATCGTGCCGTGGGTCACGCTGTATCACTGGGATCTTCCGCAGGCACTCGAGGACGACGGCGGCTGGCCGGTGCGCGACACCGCCGAACGCTTCGCCGCGTACGCTGCGCTGACCCACGACAAGCTGCATGACCGGATCCGACACTGGACGACGCTCAACGAACCTTGGTGCTCAGCCTTTCTCGGCTATGCCGCAGGCGCCCACGCCCCGGGCCGCACGGAGCCTGCCGCTGCGCTGGCCGCTGCCCACCACCTGCTGCTCGGGCACGGCCTCGCCGTCGAGGCCCTGCGATCACAGGACCGCCACTCGCAGCTCGGCATCACGGTGAACCTGTCACCGGTCGACCCCGCGACCGATGACCCGGCCGACCTCGATGCCGCCCGCCGCGTCGACGCCGTATCCAACCGAATGTTCCTCGACCCGCTGCTGCGGGGCCGTTATCCCGACGACCTGCGCGCCGACGTCGCTGCAGTCAGTGATTTCGGGTTCGTCCGGCCCGGCGACGAGGCGACCATTGCCGCGCCGCTGGACTTCCTCGGCGTCAACTACTACTTCCGTGCGGTCGTACGGGCCAACGCGGAAGCGCCGGTGCAGGATCCGCATGCCCGCGCCTGGGTCGGCAGCACCGACGTCGAACCCGTGCACACCGGCCTGCCGACGACGGCGATGGGGTGGGAGATCGACCCGTCGGGCCTCTACGACGTGCTCACCCGGGTGCACCGTGACTACGGTCCGCTCCCGATCTTTGTGACCGAGAACGGCGCCGCCTTCGACGACGCCGTCGCCAAGGACGGAACGATCTCAGACGACGATCGAATCGCCTTCCTGGACAGCCATTTCCGCGCGGCACTCCAGGCGATCGATGACGGCGCCGATGTGCGAGGCTACTTCGTCTGGAGTCTGTTGGACAATCTCGAATGGGCCTACGGCTACGGCAAGCGCTTCGGCTTGATCCACGTCGACTACGCGACGCAGACCCGCACCCCCAAAGCCAGCGCCCGCTGGTTCGCCGACGTGATCCGGCGCAACGCCCTGACCGAACCACTGGTGCTCGACTAGTGGCCTGAGTCGTCAATTCGGGTGCAGGCCGTCATGATTCGCCGCCCACTTCGACTCGTCCACGTGGTCGGGCGGCGTCTCCGCCTTCGTTGACACCGATGCGCTCGTGCAGCCGGACGAGTGGTTGCGGCGCCCACCAGTTCGCCCGGCCCAGCAGTTTCATGAGGGCGGGCAGCAGGAGCGTACGGACCACCGCTGCGTCGACGAGGACGGCGATCGCCAGACCCAGCCCGACCATCTTCATGAACGAGACCTCCGCGGTCATCAGCGCCGCGAACGACACCGCCATCAGCACCGCAGCGGCTGTCACCACCCGTCCGGTCCTCGCCAAGCCCCGCGCGACACTGTCGATGTTCGCGCTCTGCGTGCGGTCGGAGGCGAGCCAGTACTCCCGGATCCTGGACAACACGAAGACCTCGTAGTCCATCGACAGGCCGAACGCGATGCAGAACATCAGCACAGGCAGATTCGCCACCAGGGTGCCGGTGACCGTGGTTCCCAGACCGCCGAGATTGCCTTGCTGAAAGACCCACACCAACGCGCCGAAGGTGGCGGTCAACGACAGTACGTTGAGGACGATCGCCTTGATGGGCAGGACGAGGCTGCCGGTGACGAGGAAGAGGAGCACGAGTGTCACCACACCGATCACGGCGAGCACCAGTGGCAGTCGCGACATGATGGATTCGACGCTGTCCCTTGTGTTTTGCTCGACGCCGGCGAAGAGCACCGATCGACCCCCCGGCCCTGGAACCGCCTCAAGGGCGGTGAGCTGTTCGTCGGAGGCGGCCGACGACGGCGCCACCGTGCTCTGCACCGTCAGGAACGCCGACCGCTGCGTGATCCCGGTCGGTGCCACCGGTTCACCTGCCGGCCGCCCCTCGACGAACGCGCCGGTCGGCGCGGAGACCACGGCCACACCGGGCGCCTGGGACAACGCGCTCGCGTACTCCGTCATGTTCTCGCTCGTCACGCCCGAGACGTCGGGAACGACGACGGTGACGGTGCTGGTGGGATTCACGCCGAAGTCGTTGCGCAGCAGGTCACCGACCTCACGTGAACTGGCCGATTCAGGCAGCACCCGGTCATCTGGGAAGCCCCATTTCACCCCCAGGAACGGTGCGCCGAGAAGGACGAGGACCGCCGTCAGCGTCACGCTCACCACGACGGCGTGCCGGGTCACGTAGTGAGTGACTCGATACCAGAACGACTTCTCGAGAGGGGTTTTCGGCCGCACCACCGGTCTGTGCAAGATCCGTCGGTACAGCTTCGCCAGGTTGAAGTCGTCGAGACGGGGACCGAGAATCGTCATGGCCGCCGGGGTGATGACGATGGCGGCCACGGCTGCCAGCGTCACCACCGCGACACCGGCATAGGCGAACGACCGCAGGAAGAAACTGGGGAACAGCACCATGGTGCTCATGGAGAGCGCCACGGTCAGTGCCGAGAACACCACGGTGCGTCCGGCGGTGGTCATCGCTGTCATGAGGGCCGGTTGCGGCTCCACCCCCTCGGCGATCTCGTCACGATACCGGCTGACGATCAGCAGCGTGTAGTCCACGGCCAGCGCCAATCCCAATGCGGCGGTGAGGTTCAACGCGAAGATGGAGACGTCTGCGAACACCGTGACCGCGCGCAACACTGCCAGCGAACCGAGGATGGCCACCACACCGATGAGCAAGGGAAGCACGGCGGCGAGCACACCACCGAAGACCCACACGAGTGCGACGAAGCTCAGTGGGATGGCGATGAGTTCCATGGTGATGAGATCGCGTTCGCTCTGCTCGTCGACCTCGGCATACGTCAATGCCCCGCCGACCCGAACCTCGACTCCGTCCCCGTCGGGCGGGAACTGGTCGACCAGTGCGCGGGCGTGGTCGGCGTATTCGGCATCGCTTCCGCGCAAGCCCGCCATGATGATTCCAGTACGGCCGTCGTCGCTGGTAAGTGTCGGCACCGCCGCCTTGGGGGCGGTCCACCTGGAGGTGACGTCGGTGACGTCGGGCGAGTTCTCCAGCACGGACTGGACGGCAGCGGCCACTTGCGCCGCTCGCGGATCCCCGACACCACCGTCGGCGGTCACGGTGACCAGTAGTTGAACCGGGCTCCTGTCGAACTCGTCGACGAGGATCTCAGCCGCCTGTCGTGACGGCGAGGCCGGGTCAGTGAACCCGCCGGCGGACAGCATTCCGGTTACCGGGAGTCCGTACAGCGCGCCGGCGACGACGAAGAACGCCGCGGCGACGATGATCCGCTTCGGCGCGTCGACGACGACACGCGTGATGCGGGCGAGGATGCCTTCGCGGCTCGAATTTCGCATCACACCGACAGCAGATCGCGAGCGCTGCTGCGGCGTAGCTTGCCCGACGGCGTCTTGGGCAGCGTACCGGCGGCAAACAGGCGGATGGTGCTGGGACGGTGTCCGACACGGCTGCTCACCGACAACGCGATGTCCCGACTGACCCGTGAGCGTGTTTCGTCGTCCTCTGGATCGTGTACCTCCGCGAGGACGGCGAATCCTTCGCGATCGGCATCGACGCGCACGGCCACGACGCAGCCCCTGCGGACACCGTCGACGCTCTCGGCGGCGCGTTCGATGTCGTGCGGATAGAGGTTCTTGCCTGCTAGGACGATGAGGTCCTTCGAGCGTCCGCAAACGTAGATGCCGCCTCGTTCGTCGCAATAGCCGAGATCACCGGTGTCGAACCAACCGTCGTGGTTGGCCAGCGGTCGAATCCCGTCGACGGTGAGATAGTTCTCGGCGATCGCGGGTCCGCGCAACTCTATGGCGCCGATCTGTCTGACTCCCACCTCTCGGGCATCCCTGGTGATGCGCACCTCGGTACCGTTCACCGGGAGACCCACGCACACCACGTGCTGCTGCGTTTCGGGCGAGTCCTGTGAAAGTGGTTGTGCCCATCGGTCTTCCGTGACTGCTCGGCGTGACACCCGGTCTATCGCCGGAGCCTGGTCGAGTGCACCGACCGACACCGCGAGAGTGGCCTCGGCAAGTCCGTAAAGCGGAGTCGGCGCACTGGCACGGAGGCCGAACCGGGAGGCAACCGCGGTGAACGCCTCGACGTCGCGGTGGTCGATTGGCTCGGCACCGTTGCCCGCCACCCGCAGCGACGAGAGGTCCAGGTCGTGTTCATCGCTGCGGTCCAGCACTCGCGCAAGGACGGAATATGCGAAGTTCGGGCCCGAAGTCAGAGTTGCCCGGTGCTTGCTGATGAGCTCGGCCCAGACGATCGGCCGCCGCAGGAACTGCTCCGGTGTGACAACTACGGCTTCCATCGCTGCGTGCATGGGCACGTAGAGGAATCCGATCATCCCCATGTCATGGGACAGCGGTAGCCAGCTCACGGTCACGTCCTCATCGGCGTCGATGGCGAGACCCTCTCGGATGCCCCGCACGTTCGCAGCCAGGTTCGCGTGGGTGATCTCGACGGCCTTGGGTGTCCCCGTCGATCCCGACGTCAGTTGTCGCATGGCGACATCGGCCTCCCCGGGTTCCTCCAGTGTGGTCACCGAACTCCTCCGCAGTTCATCAACACTGCATACGGCCACGTTCCGCTCCACCAGATGCGCACGCGCGGAGAGAAAGGCGTCACCGAGAACGACTAGTTCGGCGCCGATCATCCGGATGGCCCGCACCGTGTCGTCCAGCCAGACAGCAAGGTCGGTGCGCCGGGTGGGTTGCTGCAGCATGGTCACAGCGGCGCCGCGAAGCCACACGGCTTGGGACAACGCCGCGACGTCCGCAGCATCGGCGGCGAGCACGGTCACCGATTGGCCTGCCCCAACCCCCATGCCGGCCAGTCCGCCGGCCATGCGAACGGCCTGATGGTGAATGGTCTTCCAGGAGTGCCGGACCGGATCGTCGATGGTGCCGACGGTCAAGCCGTGCGGTGATGACGCGGCGGCTGCGATGATCTCTCGAGTGAAGCTGCTCATGAGGTGACTTTCCTATCCCGTGTCTCGTCGAGGACACGTGCGATCTCGGCCACCAGTTCCCGTGTCGGTGACCTGAAGAGGAAGTGGTCGCCAGTGATCTGGCGAACCGGTTGGGACAACGCCGAATAGCCAACCCATTCGGCCAGCGATTCGCGGGGCACCATGGCGTCTTCGCCGCCGCCGATGACGTACAGCGGGCACGGAAGCGGTGGTTCCCAGGAAGGCCAGTCGGTCTGACAGATCGATAGGTCGTCGCGGATCGTCGGCATGAGCAGCGCAAGCCACTCCGGATGTGACAGCACCTCTTTCGGCATACCACCGTAACGGGCGAGCTCCACTGCCAGCTCGTGATCGCCGAGTGCGAGCACGTCGATCAGTGGTGGGGGTTGGTGCGGCGGCCGGCAGGACGCGACGACGACTGCTTCCGGTGCGCGGAGTGCTCGTGCAATGCGTTGTTGCGCAAGGAAGTACGCCAGCAGAGCGCCCATGCTGTGGCCGAGCAGAACATGCGGGCGGCTCAGCACGTCGTCGAGCTCGTCGAACATCGCGCGCACACAGGCCATGCCGTCGCGGTGTCGTGTCTCGGTGCGGCGCGATTCCCGCCCCGGCAGCGTCACCGCAGTGACGTGCGCATCCACACCGGCCGTGGCCAACGCGCGACGGAGCGGATGAAACGATGCGGCTCCCCCGCCTGCATGGTGGAAGCACACCAGTTCGACGGAGCTCATCGAGAGGTTTCCTCCTCGCGCAATCGCAGCAGCACGAAGTCGACGAGTTGCCCAATCGTGTAGATGTGCGGCAGGACGTCGGCCACGGATACGCTCTGCAGGGCGGGGTATTCGCTGCGCAGCCGATCCAGAAGGCGTAGTTGCAGCAGGGAATCGTATCCGAGGTCTTCGGCGAGCCGACTGGACCGGTTCATTGCCGCGACGGGGTATCCGCCAACGTCGGCGATCACCGCCAAGACGGCCTGCTGGGATTCTCCATGCGTCATCGTCGATACCGTGTCGTCCCCGGCTGGTGTGCCGAAATCGCTACTTTGTGAGATCGATTCGGACCAGAAGCGATGGTTGCGGTCGAACTGGTAACTAGGGACGTGCTGCATGTGGGCAGCGACCCCATGCCACGTCGTTGGATCCGGTGAGTAACCATCGCGCATCAATATCGCTGCGACGTCGTTGAATTCCCCTCCTGTGGAGCCCGGCCCGGTGCAGAGCGGCAACGTTGCAACGGTGGGCGACACGCCACACTTCCTGGCCAGTGTCAGCAGTGACGCCTTGGGGCCTGCTTCGGCCAGATAATCGACGGTCGCGCCACGCAGTGCGGCACGCACGGCGTCCGCGAAGCGGACTGGCGCGCAGATCTGTTCAGCCCAGTAGTCGGCGGTCATCTCCTCGCCGCGGATCTGACTGCCGAGCATCGTGGAGAACAGCGGGAACCGAGCGGCACGAGGCTTCAATCCCGCGATCTCGCTGCGGAAATCCGCGACGGCCGGTTTCATCAGCGGCGAGTGAAACGCGTGCGACACCGGCAGGTCGATGGCGTTGTACCCGTGCGCTAGCACGGATGACTTCAGCCGTGCGACCGCATCGGCCGGGCCGGATAGCGTGAGCGAGCGTGGTGCGTTGAACGCTGCGATGACGCAGTCCGGCTCGCCGGCGACGAGCCGGTGAGCGGCTTCCTCGTCGAGGTCGACGGCGATCATCGCCCCTCCTGTTGCCAGCGACCCCATCATCCGTCCTCTGGCTACGACGAGCGCGGCTGCGTCCTCGAGGGACAAGACGCCCGCCGTGCACGCGGCGGCGATCTCGCCGACACTGTGGCCGATCCCGTAGGCGGCCCGCACTCCGCCGCGGCACAGCGTCCTGCCCAGCGCGTAGGACACTGCGAACAGCGCAGGCTGAGCCAGGCTGGTGTGGTTGACCGCCGCATCGCCGCCTAGCACCGCGGTGAGTAGATCCGCTTCCAGATGGGGTTGCACCGTGGCCACTGTGGCTTCCAGCTCGTCCCGGTACGCCGGATTGCTGTCGTAGAGCCGCTTGGTCATCGCCTGGTACTGCGTGCCCTGCCCAGAGAACAACAGGCCGATGCCTGCCGGCTTCTGGCTACGGGGGGCCGACGACGCGAGGTCGTCACGGCCACCCGCAGCGAACTGGCGCAGCTGATCGGCCAGTGCGGTGCGGTCACCGGACACCGCGAGTCGGTGGCGCCGCCCCCGTTTTACCGCGCTGGTCGCGTCGCACCAGGCCGCCACCTCAGCAGGGGCTACCAGGTCCAGTGCGGCGGCCAGGGGCGCGGCGTTGAGCCGAAGTGCCTCGGTCGAGGGCGCCGTGACGGTCAGCACACCGTGTCGGCCGTCCGTGGGCACCGATGGCACCGGAGCGGATTCGAGCACTGCGTGTGCGTTGCTTCCGCCAAGGCCGAACGAGCTCACCGCACCGAGGGCCGGCCCGGGCAGGTCGTGCGGGACGTCGGCAAGGCGAAGCCCGCGTTCGTCGAGTCGAAGGGCAGCGTTGGCCTCGTCCCCGAAGACCGTCGGCGGGACGATCCGATGATGTAGGGCCAAACACACCTTGATGAACGCCGCGATGCCGGCGGACCCCTCGGTGTGTCCGATGTTGCCTTTGACCGAACCCAACAGGCACGGCTCGCGGCGTCCGTGTCCGTGAACGTCACCGAGCGCGTTGGCCTCGATCATGTCGCCGAGTACGGTGCCGGTGCCGTGGGCTTCGATGAAGTCGATCTGCCCTGCATCAACCTCCGCCAGCGCGAGGGCACGCTGCATCAACGCCGCCTGCGATCGTCGGCTCGGGGCCGTGATGCCGTTACTGCGGCCGTCGTGGTTGGTGACCGAACTCTTCACCACGGCATAGATCGGCTGGCCTGCTTTGACTGCGTCGTCGAGGCGGCGCAGCACTACGGTGCCGACGCCCTCTCCCCTTCCGATTCCGTCGGCATCGGCTC
>NZ_JBEVLO010000338.1:0-16813 GCF_040509115.1 Mycobacterium sp.
CGGCCCGTCCAATCCGGACCTCCGGGCCGACGACGTCGTCGCGATCCTCGACGACCTCGGCATCGAGTCCGCCGACGTCTTCGGCTCCAGCGGCGGGGCCGTGACGGGACTGGCGATGGTGACGCGTCACCCGGGCCGGGTCAGGACGCTGGTGGCCCACGAACCGCCGCTGCTTGAGCTCCTCGACGACGCCGCCGACCAACGCGCCGCCACGGCGGACATCACCAACACGTTCCGCACCGACGGGCTGCACGCCGCCTGGATGAAGTTCATGCTCAACGCCGGTTTCGATCTGGACGCGTTCGGCGACGGCCCACCAGAGCCACAGGGCGAGCCGGTGAACGCCGAGCAGGAGCTGGCCGAAGGAGCGCGCTTCTTCGTGCACGACCTCGGACCCACCACGCAGTACCTCCCCGACTTCGACGCGCTACGGGCTTCGCCGTCGCGCATCGTGATCGGGCTTGGGGCGCAGTCTGGTCACCTACTCACGCAGCGGACGTCGGTCGCCGTTGCGGAGCGGCTCGGCGTCGACACGACGGAGTTCCCTGGTGATCACGGCGGATTCATGGGTGCGCCAGGCGCGTTCGCCGAGCGCCTCCGCCAAGTTCTGGCGTGACCCGCGTGTTGGAACCCGCGCCCACCGCGGGTAAACGTGCACAAATCGCAGGGGTGGGCTAGCCGACGAGGACGGCGTACCGCGGCTTGATGACGTCGTCGATCAGCGTCAACCGCTCCCTGAAGGGGATGAACGACGACTTCATCGCGTTGATGGTGAACCGTTCGAGGTCGCTCCAGCCGTAGCCGAAGGCCTCCACCAGGCGCAACATCTCCTGACTCATCGTGGTGTCGCTCATCAGCCGGTTGTCGGTGTTGACCGTGACCCGGAAGCGCAGCCGGGCCAGCAGCGCGAACGGGTGCTCGGCGATGCTGGCGACGGCGCCGGTCTGCACGTTGGAACTGGGGCACAGCTCCAGCGGAATCCGTTTGTCGCGCAGGATCGATGCCAGTCGGCCGAGCGTCGCGTCGTTGTCGTCGTGAACCTCGATGTCATCGACGATCCGCACGCCGTGACCCAGCCGGTCGGCGCCGCAGAACGCGATCGCCTCCTGGATGGAGGGCAGCCCGAACGCCTCCCCCGCGTGAATGGTGAAGCGTGCGTTGTTGTTCCGCATGTACTCGAACGCATCGAGGTGACGCGTGGGCGGGTATCCCGCCTCGGCGCCCGCGATGTCGAAGCCGACCACGCCCTTGTCGCGGAACCGGATCGCCAGCTCGGCGATCTCACGAGATCGCGCGGCGTGCCTCATCGCGGTGACCAAGCAGCGCACGACGATGGTCCTGCCCGCCGCAGCCGCTGCCTTCTCCCCGTCCACGAACCCGGCGAGCACGGCATCCACGACCTCGTCGAGTGACAGCCCGCCGTCGATGTGGAGCTCGGGCGCGAAGCGAATCTCGGCGTACACCACCGAATCTGCGGCCAGATCCTCGACGCACTCGTAGGCCACCCGGTGCAACGCCTCGGGGGTCTGCATGACGCCGACCGTATGGGCGAACGGCTCCAGATAGCGCACCAGCGACCCACTGTGCGCGGCGGTACGGAAGAACGTCGCCAACTCGTCGACGTCGGTGGCCGGCAGCCCGTCGTAGCCGTACTGATCCGCCAGTTCCACCACCGTGGCGGGCCGCAGTCCCCCGTCCAGATGGTCGTGCAGCAGGGCCTTGGGCGCTCGCTGGATGTTTTCGAGCGTCAACGGCGTCGTCATACCGCTCTCCTCCTCAGGTGATCCGATCGATGATCAGGGGACGTGCTTCCGGTGCCACATCGTCGACCGACCAGCCGCCGTCGAGTTCGGCCATCGCCCCGCCGAACCGGTCCGGCTCGTCGGTGTACAGGGTGAAGAGCGGCTCGCCAGCCGCGACCGGCTCGCCGGGGCGGCGGTGCATCCGCACCCCTGCGCCGAACTGCACCTGCCCGCCAGGGACCGAACGGCCCGCCCCGAGCCGCCACGCCGCCAGTCCCACCGCCATCGCGTCGATGTCGCCCATCGTGCCACCGCGTGGTGCGGTCACCGACTCCGAGTGCGCCCCGACGGGCAGTGGCTGCGACAGATCCCCGCCCTGGGCGGCAACGAGCGTGCGGAAGCTGTCCATCGCCGTCCCGTCGCGCAGGGTCTGCGCCGGGTCCGCCCCGTCGATGCCTGCCGCGTCGAGCATCGCGGCGGCCAGCGCCAGCGTCAGCTCGACGACGTCGTCGGGTCCGCCGCCTGCCAGCACGTCGATCGACTCGGCGACCTCGACGGCATTGCCCGCGGTGAGCCCCAACGGTCGGTTCATGTCGGTGAGCAGCGCGCGGGTGTCGACGCCCTGAGCGTTGCCCAGCTCGACCATCGTGCGGGCCAGCTCGCGGGCCTCCGCCTCCGTCTTGAGGAAGGCTCCTCGACCCACCTTGGTGTCCAGCACCAGCGCTCGCGCTCCCTCGGCCAGCTTCTTGCTCATCACCGAGCTGGCGATCAACGGCAGCGACTCGGTGGTGGCGGTGACGTCACGCAAGGCGTAGATCTTGCGGTCGGCGGGTGCCAGGTCACCGGCCGCGAAGATCGCCGCGCCGACGTCCTGAAGTTGTTGCCGGATGCGATCTTTGGAGAGCTCCGCGGTGAACCCGGCGATGGCCTCCAGCTTGTCGAGGGTGCCACCGGTGTGGCCGAGGCCGCGGCCGGCGGCCTGTGGCACCGCGCCGCCGCACGCCATCACCACCGGCACCAGGGGGATGGTGATCTTGTCGCCGACCCCTCCGGTCGAGTGCTTGTCCACCAGTCGCAATGGCTTGCCGTCGCGGCGCAGATCGCCGAAGTCGAAGCGCTCGCCCGAGTCGATCATCGCGGCGGTCCAGCGGCTGATCTCGGCCGGGGTCATACCGCGCAGGAAGATGGCCATCAGCAGCGCGGACATCTGCTCGTCGTGCACCACCCCGTGGGTGTAGCCGTCGATCACCCAGTCGATCGCCGCGTCGGACAGCACGCCGCCGTCGCGCTTGGTCCGGATCACGGTCGGCGCGTCGAAGCTCAACAGGGTCACCGAGATTCCACCCGCGCCAGATCGTCGGGGCCGAACGCGTCCGGAAGCAGGGTTCGCAGCGGCCGGGGCCCGGCCGGGTGATCGATCAGCATCTCCGGCCCGCCGTGCTCCAGGAGCACCTGCCTGCAGCGCCCGCACGGCATCAACAGCTCCCCGGCCGCGTCGACGCACACCAGGGCGACCAACCGGCCGCCACCACTGGAATGCAGCGCGCAGACCACAGAACACTCGGCACAGAGACCTAGGCCATATGAGACATTCTCCACATTGCAACCGACCACGATCCGGTCATCGTCGGTGATGGCGGCGGCTCCGACGGGGAATCGGGAATAGGGCGCGTATGCGTGGGACATTACGCCAATTGCGCTGTCCCGCAACGCTTTCCAATCAACATCATGCGTCACTTCAGCACCTCGATCGCTCCTCTGAATCCATTCCGAAGACCCGGTTCCGCCGCTGCGACAAGCGATTAGGCCACCCTAAGTTACGTGGTATCGGCGTGGTCGAGGTTCCCAGGCTAGTTCTTTCGGTGCACGGTTTGGGTTTAGAGTCGCGAACAGGTTTGGGGCTCAGGCGCTGGTGGCAAGCACATACCGGCCTCCCGCCGATTCCCAACCGTCCACCGAAGGTGTTGGAGGCACGGAAGGTGAGTATTCGAAGATGACGCAGACAGCGGCGGACCCCGCGATTCCGTCACCCCGCTCGTCGCCACCCCGCCGTCGCACTCTGTACCGCGGCGACCCGGGCATGTGGTCGTGGGTGCTGCACCGCATCAGCGGCGCCACGATCTTCTTCTTCCTCTTCGTCCACGTCCTCGACACCGCCCTGGTCCGGGTCAGCCCAGAGGCCTACAACGCGATCATCGAGACGTACAAGACGCCCATCATCGGCCTCATGGAGATGGGCCTGGTGGTCGCGGTGCTCTACCACGCCCTCAACGGCATCCGGATCATCCTGATCGACTTCTGGGAGCACGGCCCCAAGTACCAGCGCCTGATGCTCTGGATCGTCGCCGGCGTCTTCATCGTCGTCGCGATGGCCTCCCTCGGCGTCATCGGCATGCACATGGTGGAGAGGTTTCTGTGAGCGCATCGGCGGCCCGGAGCGAAGCGACCGGGGGCTCGAACCCGGTGCGGGGCGAAAACCCGTACGACCACGTCAGCGAGCGCGGCGGGCCCGCCCCCGTCATGCAGCGCAGCCACGACCGACCGGCAGGCCTTGACAACCCGCGCGCGCCGCGGCGCCGCAGCGCCATGCCCAACTTCGAGAAGTACGCATGGCTGTTCATGCGGATGTCCGGCGTCGTCCTGGTATTCCTCGCGCTCGGCCATCTCTTCATCATGTTGATGTGGGAGAACGGGGTGTACCGCATCGACTTCAACTACGTCGCCGAGAGATGGAGCTCCCCGTTCTGGCAGACGTGGGACCTGCTGCTGCTGTGGCTGGCCCAGCTGCACGGCGGCAACGGCATGCGCACGATCATCGCCGACTACACCCGCAAGGACTCGACGAAGTTCTGGCTGAACACCCTGTTGGCGCTGTCGATCTTGTTCACGCTGGTTCTGGGTACATACGTGCTGTTGACGTTCGACGCGAACATCTCTTGAGATCAAAGGACACCTGAAGTCGGATGATTATTGAACATCGCTACGACGTGGTCATCGTCGGTGCGGGCGGCGCAGGCATGCGGGCTGCGGTGGAGGCCGGTCCCCGCGTCCGCACCGCCGTCCTGACCAAGCTGTACCCGACGCGCAGCCACACCGGCGCCGCCCAGGGCGGCATGTGCGCCGCGCTCGCCAACGTCGAAGACGACAACTGGGAGTGGCACACCTTCGACACGGTCAAGGGCGGCGACTACCTCGCCGACCAGGATGCCGTCGAGATCATGTGCAAGGAAGCCATCGACGCGGTCTACGACCTCGAGAAGATGGGCATGCCGTTCAACCGCACGCCCGAGGGCCGCATCGACCAGCGCCGCTTCGGCGGCCACACCCGCGACCACGGCAAGGCGCCCGTCCGCCGCGCCTGCTACGCCGCCGACCGCACCGGCCACATGATCCTGCAGACGCTGTACCAAAACTGCGTCAAGCACGACGTCGAGTTCTTCAACGAGTTCTACGCGCTGGACCTGGTGCTCTCGGACACCCCGGGCGGACCGGTGGCGACGGGCATCGTGGCCTACGAACTGGCCACCGGCGACATCCACGTCTTCCACGCCAAGGCGATCGTGTTCGCCACCGGCGGTTCGGGCCGCATGTACAAGACCACCTCCAATGCCCACACGCTGACCGGCGACGGGCTTGGCATCGTGTTCCGCAAGGGACTTCCCCTGGAGGACATGGAGTTTCACCAGTTCCACCCGACGGGTCTGGCGGGTCTCGGCATCCTGATCTCCGAGGCGGTCCGCGGTGAGGGTGGCCGACTGCTCAACGCCGACGGCGAACGATTCATGGAGCGATACGCGCCAACCATCGTCGATCTCGCCCCGCGCGACATCGTCGCCCGGTCGATGGTGCTGGAGGTCCTCGAAGGCCGCGGCGCCGGACCCAACAAGGACTACGTCTACATCGACGTCCGTCACCTCGGGGCCGACGTGCTCGAGGCCAAGCTGCCCGACATCACCGAGTTCGCCAGGACCTACCTGGGCGTCGACCCGGTCACCGAGCTGGTGCCGGTGTACCCGACGTGCCACTACGTCATGGGTGGCATCCCGACCACCGTGAACGGCCAGGTGCTGCGGGACAACAACTCGGTCGTGCCGGGGCTCTACGCCGCGGGTGAGTGCGCGTGCGTGTCGGTGCACGGCTCCAACCGACTGGGTACCAACTCGCTGTTGGACATCAACGTGTTCGGCCGTCGTTCCGGCATCGCTGCCGCGAATTACGCACTGGGCCATGACTTCGTCGACATGCCGGACACGCCCGCGAACATGGTGACCTCGTGGGTCGGCGACATCCTCTCCGAGCACGGCAACGAACGCGTCGCCGACATTCGCGGCGCCCTGCAGCAGTCGATGGACAACAACGCTGCAGTCTTCCGAACCGAGGAGACGCTCAAGCAGGCGCTCACCGACATCCACGCTCTCAAGGAGCGCTACGCCCGGATCACGGTGCAGGACAAGGGCAAGCGCTACAACAGCGACCTGCTGGAGGCCATCGAGCTCGGCTTCCTGCTCGAGCTGGCCGAGGTCACGGTCGTCGGCGCGTTGAACCGCAAGGAATCCCGCGGCGGACACGCCCGTGAGGACTACCCGAACCGCGACGACACCAATTACATGCGCCACACGATGGCGTACAAGCAGGGCAGCGATCTGCTGAGCGACATCCGGCTGGACTACAAGCCCGTGGTCCAGACCCGTTATGAGCCGATGGAACGGAAGTATTGAGATGAGCCGCTTGCGCGAAGAAAGAAGGCAGAAGTGAGCGCTCCGGTACTCGACAAGCCCAACACGGGCGATGCCGCGACTCCCCCGGTCCCCGAGGGCGCGGTGATGGTCACCCTGAAGATCGCCCGGTTCAACCCGGAGGATCCGGACGGCGCGGGCTTCCAGAGCTTCCGCGTGCCGTGTCTCCCCACGGACCGACTGCTCAACCTGCTGCACTACGCGAAGTGGTACCTCGACGGCACCCTGACGTTCCGCCGGTCGTGCGCACACGGCGTGTGTGGTTCGGATGCCATGCGGATCAACGGCGTGAATCGGCTGGCGTGCAAGGTACTGATGCGCGACATGCTGCCCAAGAAGGCAGGCAAGCAGCTGACGATCACGATCGAGCCGATCCGCGGACTGCCCGTGGAGAAGGACCTCGTCGTCGACATGGAGCCGTTCTTCGACGCGTTCCGCGCGGTGAAGCCGTTCCTCATCACCAGCGGCAATCAGCCCACCAGGGAGCGCATCCAGAGCCAGACCGACCGCGCCCGGTACGACGACACCACCAAGTGCATCCTCTGCGCATGCTGCACGACGAGCTGCCCGGTGTTCTGGAACGAGGGGTCCTACTTCGGTCCAGCGGCGATCGTGAACGCCCACCGATTCATCTTCGACAGCCGTGACGTGGCGGCCGCCGAGCGACTCGACATCCTCAACGAGGTCGACGGCGTGTGGCGGTGCCGAACCACGTTCAACTGCACCGAGTCCTGCCCCCGTGGCATCCAGGTGACCAAGGCGATCCAAGAGGTCAAGCGCGCCCTGATGTTCGCCAGGTAGAACACCTCAGACGCCAGCGCCGCGTGGCGCTGTCACACTTCCGGGGGCTGCCTCGTCTGACGGGTATGACCAACACTCGCTTCGAGCCGCTGTCCCCCAAGAAGGCCTCCCTGAAGACCCGGATGATGTGGCGATACGCCAAGCGCCGCTTCGGCGAGGTGCCCGAGCCCTTCACGATCTACGCTCACCACCCGGGCCTGATGACAGCTGGCGCCGTCCACGAGGGCATGCTCGAACGTTCGTCGAAGACGTTGCCCGCCAACGTTCGAGAGCTCGCGGTGTACTGGGCCGCCCGCACCGTCGGATGTTCGTGGTGCGTCGACTTCGGGGCCATGCTTCAGCGGCTCGACGGCCTGGACGTCGAGCGGCTCGAGCACATCGACGACTATCGGACCTCACCGGATTACAGCGCCGACGAACGGGCGGCGATCGCCTACGCCGACGCCATGACCACCGACCCGCACACCATCACCGATCAGCAGGTCGGCGATCTGCGGCGGCGCTTCGGCGACGCAGGCGTGATCGAACTGACCTATCAGATCGGCGTCGAGAACATGCGCGCCAGAATGAACTCCGCGCTGGGAATCACGGAGCAGGGGTTCAGTTCGGGTGACGCGTGCCGTGTCCCGTGGGCCGCCGACGAGCGTTAGACGTTCAGTCCCCGGCACACCTCACGATCGCAGCGGCGATCCAGTGAACTTGTCCGGGTTGGCGATGTCCCAGATGGCGCTGACCTTGCCGTCACGCACGGTCAGCGCCTGGATGTGGGGTTGCATCGCGGGCCACTCGTCGGTGGCTGCCAGGCCAGGGGCGATCACGCCGAGCTCGCCGTTGACGAAGACCAGCTGACCGACCTCGAAGAACCGCGGTCCGTAGCGCTTGGCGAGGCCGAACACGAAGCGGGCCACCTTGTCGGGGCCGTGGATGACGCGGGCCGCCGTGGGTGCTCTGCGGTTCGAGTCACCGGTGAACGTCACGTCCGGGTGCAGCAGCGCGACGACGGCTGCCATGTCACCGGTTGCCATGGCGGCCATCAGCTTTCCGACGACCTCGTCGTGAGAGGCGGAGTTCGACTTCATGGGAGCGGGCCCCGCCGCATCGGCGACCGTGCGCCTGGCCCGTGACGCGAGTTGGCGCGCCGCCGCCGCGCTGAGGCCGAGCACGTCGGCGACCTCGCCGAACGGCACGCCGAACCCGTCGTGCAGCACGAACGCAACCCGCTGGTCGGGCGTCAGCCGTTCCAGCACCACCATCGCGGCGAAGCGGGCGTCCTCGTCGGCGACGATGGCGGCCAACGGGTCCGATCGGTCGAGCGGCGTCACGACCGGCTCGGGCAGCCACTCCCCGACATAGGTCTCGCGACGGTGGGCGGCCGAGCGCAACCTGTCGAGACCGATGCGACTGACGACGGTGGTGAGCCACGCCCTCAGGTCGGCGATGCCGTCGCGCTGCGGACCGAGCCCCTCCCACCGCAGCCAGGCGTCCTGCACGGCGTCCTCGGCGTCGGCGAACGTGCCCGTGAGCCGGTAGGCGACGGCGAGCAGGTGCGGACGCAGCGCCTCGAATTCGTCGGCCCGCCGCGCGGTGGTCACCGGTCCAGCCTAACGCCGCGGTACCCCGCGCCAAATCAAGCTGTGAACTGCGCAATGCGTTGCTGTGAACATCCTGTGGCAACTGGTTTCGTTGTCATTGAGCGCTTTTACTACTGAAACCGTATTCTCCAGGAGTTCGGCCAAGTGACCAGGGAGATGCCAATGACCACAGCCACGGAACCCGGGAACTCGGGAACGGGCGTGATCGTCGACAGCAAGGGCCTCAAGGGCGGGTCCCTGGGCTTGCTGTCCAGCGTCGTGGTCGGCATGGCGTCCACCGCACCGGCCTACAGCCTCGCGGCCGTGCTCGGCCTCATCGTGGCCAGCGGTGCCGGGGTCAAGGCGGCGTCGATCGTGCTGCTCGCCTTCGTCCCGATCTACCTCATCGCCGTGGCCTATCAAGAACTCAACAAGGCCGAACCCGACTGTGGCACCACCTTCACCTGGGCCTCGCGCGCCTTCGGCCCGCTCATCGGCTGGATGGGTGGCTGGGGCATCATCGCCGCCGACGTGATCGTGATGGCCAACCTCGCGCAGATCGCGGGGGCCTACTCGTTCACCTTCGTCGGTGACCTCGGGTGGACCGCTGCCGCCGACCTGGCCGACAGCACGCTGTGGTCGACGGTCGCCGGCGTGATCTGGATCGTCGTCATGACCTACATCTGCTATCGCGGGATCGAGGTGTCCGCGCGCCTGCAGTACTTCCTGCTGGGATTCGAGGTGATCATCCTCGTCGTGATCTCGCTCTACGCGCTGTTCAGGGTGTACTCGGGCACCGCCCTGCCGGAATCGATCCATCCGTCGCTGTCGTGGTTCTGGCCTGCCGGTCTGGACTTCGGCACCGTCATCGCCCCGGCGATCCTCATCGCGATCTTCATCTACTGGGGCTGGGACACCGCGGTGGCGTGCAACGAGGAGTCCAACGATCCCGGCACCACGCCAGGCAAGGCCGCGGTGCTCTCGACGTTCCTGCTGCTCGGCACCTACGCCATCGTCACCGTCGCCGCCGTCGCGTTCGCCGGCGTCGGCGAAACCGATGCGGGACTTGGCAATCCGGACAATTCCGCCGACGTCTTCGCCGCCATCGGTCCGGCCCTGTTCGGCGACAGCGTCATCGGGCACATCGGCCTGCTCGCACTGTCGGCCACCATCCTGACCTCCGCGTCGGCGTCCACGCAGACGACGATCCTGCCGACGGCACGCACCACGCTGTCGATGGGCGTCTACAAGGCGCTGCCGACGTCGTTCGCGAAGATCCACCGCAAGTACCTGACCCCGACCGTCTCGACGGTCGTCATGGGAGCCGCGTCGATCTTCTTCTACGTCCTGTTCACCCTGATCAGCAGCAGCCTGCTGCTCGCCCTGATCGGCTCGGTCGGCTTGATGATCGCGTTCTACTACGGGATGACCGGCTACGCCTGCGTCTGGTACTACCGCAAGACGTTCACCAGCTCGGCGCGCAACTTCCTGATGCGGGGCGTGGTACCGCTACTCGGCGCCATCATGCTCACGGTGGTCTTCGCCTACGGGCTGATCTCCTACGCCAAGCCGGACTACCTCGTCGACGACGACGGCAACGACGTCACGATCCTCGGCTACGGCGCGGTCGCCGTGGTGGGCATCGGCGCGCTGGTGCTCGGCGTCATCCTGATGTTCGTCTGGTGGGCGATGTCGCCGAGCTTCTTCAAGGGCCAGACGCTGCCGCGCCGCTCCGACCTCCTACTCGAACCCGCCGTCGGCTCCGTCGCCCACTTCGGGCTACCCGACTCCGGCGACATGCCGACGGTGATCTCGCAGGACCTGTCGAATCTTCCCAGGGGTGAGCGGGCCGTCGACCCATCCACCGGTGAGGAGTTCACCAGGGACCGCTGAGGACGCACGACACCAGCTGCACCGGCCCCCGAGGACCAGGTGCAGTTCGTGCTGCGCAAGCCAGATCACTTGGCAGGTAAAGCCGATGAAACGTTTCCGTGCGGATGTCCCCAGTAAGTCACCAGGAAGTTCGCAGAACCGTATATTCCTCGCATGGCCATCGCTGAACCGCCTGCTCCCGCGGCCCCCGTCTCGCACGCCGTCACGGACAAGGGGCTCCAGGCCGGCGCCATCGGCCTGGTCGGAAACGTCGTCATCGGGCTCGCCGCAGTGGCACCCGCCTACAGCCTCGCGGCGACGCTCGGCTACGTCGTGCTGGCCGTCGGCGAAAAGGCCCCGTCGATGTTCGTGCTGGCGTTCATCCCGATGCTGCTGGTCGCGTTCGGCTACAAGGAGCTGTCCCAGGACACCCCCGACTGCGGAACCACCTTCACGTGGGGCACGAAGGCCTTCGGACCGTGGATCGGCTGGATCGGCGGCTGGGGCCTGGCCGTATCGGCGATCATCGTGCTGGCCAACGTCTCCGAGGTCGCCGCGATCTACCTGTTCAAGTTCCTCGGCCAGGACGAACTGGCCGACAACATCTGGGCCAAGGTGGGGCTCGGGTCGTTCTTCATCATCGCCATGACCCTGGTGAGCGCGCGCGGCGTGGCCGTCTCGGAGCGGATGCAGAACGTTCTGATCGCCGTCCAGTTCGGCGTGCTGATCGTCGCCAGCATCATCGCCCTGGTCCGGGTGTTCTCCGGTACCGCTGGGGCACAGGCGATCTCGCCGGAGCTCTCCTGGCTGTGGCCGAGCGGGCTCGACGTCTCCTCGATCGCGGCGGCCATCATCCTCTGCATCTTCATCTATTGGGGTTGGGACGCGTGTCTGGCCGTCGGGGAGGAGACGAAGGATCCGGGCCGGACACCGGGCATCGCCGCGGTCATCACGACGCTGATCCTGGTGTGCACCTACGTGCTGGTGGCCTACGCCGTCCAGTCCTTCTCGGGCTTCAGCGAAGTCGGGATCGGCCTGAACAACCCCAACAACACCGACGACGTGCTGACCGTCCTCGGCGAACCCGTCGCCGGCCCGATCTTGGCGTCGCTGCTGCTGCTGACCGTGTCGATCTCGGGGCTGTCCTCCACGCAGACCACCATCCTGCCGACCGCCCGCGGCACGCTCTCGATGGCCGTGTACGAGGCCCTGCCCAAGCGGTTCGCCAGCGTTCACCCCAAGTACATGACCCCGGCCTTCGGCACCATCGTGATGGGCTGCGCGGCCCTGTTCTTCTACCTCGTGCTGACGTTCCTTTCGGAGAACGCCTTGGCCGACTCCGTCGCGTCACTCGGCCTGGCCGTCGCTTTCTACTACGGCATCACCGCGTTCGCGTGCGTCTGGTACTTCCGCGACACCCTGTTCCAGTCAGCGCGAAATCTGTTCTTCCGCGGCATCTTCCCGCTTCTGGGCGGAATCTCGATGGCCGCCGCCTTCCTCATCAGCGCCAAGGACATGATCCAGCCCGACTACGGCTACACCGCCTTCGGTTCCATCGGCGGCGTGTTCGTACTCGGCGTCGGCATGCTGGTGCTCGGCATCCCGCTGATGTTGGCGTGCTTCGCCTTCGGCACCAAGCGCTTCTTCCGCGGCGAGACGCTCAATTCCAAGACTGAGGCCAAGGTCCCAGACACCTTCTGATCCACCGCGAAAGCGGGGTGAACGCGCGTTGGGAGACGAGATGCATTTGACCGTGGGCTACCTGGCCACGCCGACCGGCAACGACGGGGTGGCCCTGGCCGGCGTGTTGGCCAACACGTTCGACGCGACGGTCGACGTCGTCCTGGTGGTCCGGGAGGAATATCCCGACGGCCACCCCGGCCGCGCCGAGTATCAGGCGCTGCTGGTACGCAAGGGCGAGGAGTGGGTGGCCGAGGCCGTCGCCCACCTCGCGGAGGTGGGTGTCGCGGCGACGGCCAACGTGCTGGTCGGTGAATCGTTCGCGGAATCGCTCGTCGGATTCGCCGAGGAGAAGTCCTCCGATCTGATCGTGGTCGGCGGCGCGCGCGACGGTTTCTTCGGTGGGCACACCATCGGCCCGGTGACCGGGGCGCTGCTGCACTCGTCGCCGATCCCAGTCGCGCTGGCACCGCGCGGATACAGCGAGGATCCGCCGGAGGTCATCGACTCGGTCACGGCGGCGGTCCCGACGAAGGCAGGCGACGACAACCCGCTGCCCTTCGCGATCACCCTCGCCAGCGCGTCCGGAGTGTCGATCCGCATGCTGTCGCTCGTCTCGTCGGAGAACCTCAGTCACCTCGTCAGCCCGAAAGAGATTCGCCAAGCACAGATTGCGGCTGCCGAGGCCAATCTCGTCGTGGCGGCCCGCGCACTGCCGGACGCGCCCGACATCGAGTCGCTGGTGGCCGACGGCACCACGCTGGAGTCCGCGCTGAAGAAACTCAACTGGGACTCCTCGGACGTGCTGGTGATCGGTTCCAGCCGGTTCGCCGCACCCAAGCGGGTGTTCCTCGGCTCGACCGCCGCCCGGATCCTCGCAGGCGTCGACGCCCCGGTGGTCGTCGTGCCCCGCGCGGAGTAGCCGCCGCTGCCGACTCTGCGTCAGCGGCGGAGAAGTTCGAGTAGATCTCACCCTGGACGCAGAGTCGAGCCAACCTCGCGGCGGGACGCTACGACGTCACGGACGGTCCAAGTGCGCGACGACGGCCGCACCGTCCGAGCGCGGGTCCGACGCCGCCGTCATCGAGCCGTCCTCCGCGATGAAGACGACGTTGGTGTGACCGAGCGTCTCGGAGTGCGGGGCCACGTCCGTCCGCCGCAGCCGGGTGTCGGCGATCGACGCGATGGCAGCCGGCGACAGGTCGGCCTCCGCGAATACCGAATCGGCCGTGCCGCCTTCGCCCTGCACTCCAACGACTGCCCTCGGCGCGCTGACCGCGGTCTGCGCGCTCTGGCCCCGAAGCGCACGCAACAGCACCTGCCCCAGGATCTGGGGCTGCCCCTGTCCTCCCATGGTCGACAGCACGTGACGCACCGCGCCTCGGTGGGTCGTCATCACTGGCATCAGCGTGTGCGCGGGCCGTTTGCGTGGGGCGATGACGTTGGGTGACTCGTCGTCGAGCGAGAAGCTCGTTCCCCGGTCGTGGAAGAGCACGCCCGTCTGCGGATCGATCAGGCCCGATCCGAACGCGTGGAACACGCTCTGGATCAACGACACCGCGTAGCCGTCACCGTCTGCTGCGGCCACGCCGACCGTGTCACCGTGCGGCACCGCGTGGGGACCGTGCCGCGTGTCGCCGACCTCGCCCAGCTGATCGAGGTCACCGTCGACCAGCGCGTCGACGTCGACCTTGGCATGGCGAGGGTCGGCGAGGAACCGGGCACGGATGGCATTGCCTCGGTGGAAGATTCGCATCAAGGTTCCGAACCCGGTGCCCAGCGGATCGGCAACGTCGAGCTCGGCGATGGCGCGCAACCCCCGCAGCAGCATGAAGCCGTGCGTGTTGGGCGGGCTGGTGTGCACCGTCAGATCGCCGACGTCGACCGAGATCGGGTCCACCACCTCCGGCTGAAACGCGGCGAAGTCGTCGATGGTGAGCGCCGAGCCCCGCGATCGGAGATAGGCGACGCTGCGCTCGGCCAGTGCCCCACCATAGAACTCGTCAGGTCCCTCCGTCCGGAGGGCCGCGAAGGTACGGGCCAGGGCGGGCTGGATCAGTGGGTCGCCCGCGAGCAGACCGCGGCCGTTCGGGCGGAACACGCGGTCGAAGTCCTCGGTGCCATACAGGTCGACGCTGTCCGCGTCGGCGATGTGGGCCGCCACCGAGGGTGCGACGGATACGCCCGCAGCGGCCGCGTCCTGGGCGGATTGCAGAGTGCGATCCCAGCTCAGTCGAGCACCGAACTGGCGCAATACCTCCCAGCCACGGACGCCCCCGGGAACGGTGACGGCGTCCGCGCCGCGCGTTGGCAGCGCTCGCCCATGCCTGGCCCGCAGGTCCCCGACGTCGGTGGCAGCACCCGCCCAGCCAGAGGCATTGATGCAGCGGACGACGCCGTCCGGCGTGCGGATCAGGGCGATCAGGTCACCGCCGAGTGCGACGTTGTGCGGATAGACGACGGTCAACACGGCAGCGGCGGCGATGGCCGCGTCGATCGCATTCCCCCCGTCGCGGTAGGCGCGCTCCCCCGCCGCGGTCGCCAGCGCGTGGGGGGCGGCGAGCGCGCACGGTCCCTCGGTCACGGATCGCATCATGTCCTCAGAAGTCATGTCCTCAGAAGTCGTGTCGTTAGAAGTCGTGTCGTTAGAAGTCGAAGCCCAGCCGGGCGGGCACGTCGCTGCGGAACGCGGCGTCCAGGCGCGCCAGCTGCTCGGCGTCGGGAGGAACCGAGCCACGGGTGGGGTCCGCGCCGCCGCGGATGCGGTTGGCCGCGGCCAGCGTCGCACCCCGGTGCGCACCGAGATAGAGAAGACCGAGGACGTCGAGGCCGAACTGGAAGTCCGCTGGCGCGTCGGTGCGCACGCACTCCGCACGGCCACCACGCACCGAGAGTGCGAATCGCCCTCCGTCGGAACGGAATCCATCGTCGACCTCGATCACCGTATCGAGGTCGGCCTGATAGGTCCTGGCCTGCAGGGCGGCGGGTACGTCCATGATGCGCAGCCACAGCGCGTCGACCGACGCGGTGGTGCGCACCAGCCGGGAGTTCTCCAGCAGATAGGGCAGCGGATCGTCGGGGTCACTCGCCGCAGTGACCGTCTCGACGAGGTCCAGGCCTGCCAGCGCCCGCCAGAGTGCCGCGTGAGCGTCGGGCGTGACGGCCACGAACTCCTCGACCCGAACGGTTCTCGACTGGCCGCGATGCACCCGATGAAGCACGTAACCGTCGGGATGCAGGAAGCAGAACAGTGGTGTGCCGCCGTGGCGTTCGTCCTCCCGGTCGGCGAGCAGGTCGTCCCAGAGCGCCGTCGGCCGTTCGAGACCGCCGGGGGTTTGGCGCCGGTACCGCTCGTAGATCGCCGCCAGCACGTCACGATGCTCGCCTGCCGCCACGATGCGAACGCCCCCGGGATCGGGTGCGTCGCTGCGGAACCGCGCAAAGCGACGGTCCAGCGTCAGTTCCGTTTCGACCGTGGCGGGCCCGTAGCCGAAGCGGCCGTAGATGCCGCCCTCGGTGGCAGTCAACCCCGCGATCGGGTAACCCGCATCGGCGATGCGCTGGTGCAATTCGGTGTACATCGCGCGCAGCAGCCCGCGACGCCGGTGCGTCGGCGCGACGCCGACCCACGTGACACCCGCGGTGGGCACGATCGCTCCCCCTGGGACGGTCAGCTTGAAGTCGTAGTAGTGCGCCATCCCGACGACGTCGTCGCCGTCGCTGACGATCACCGAACTGCGGGCGGGCAACAGCGTGCGCCGCGCGGCGAACTTGTCGGGATGCCAGAACCCGCCGAAACTGGTCGCGGCCAGCAGCCGCACGCCCGTCCAATCGTCCTCGACGATGTCGCGCAGCTCCAGCTCGGTGCCCGTGTTCACCGCTTCCTGACTCTTCTCATGATTCAGCTCCGCTGCGCTTCCTGACCCTTCTCATGATTCAGCTCCGCTGCGCTTCGTGAATATGATCCGGTGCCAATCCTTTTCGGCATTGGCGGTGATGTCACTCATCACGTGCTTGATGGTGAGGTACTCCTCGAAGGAGTAGTCGCTCATGTCCTTGCCGAAGCCGGACGCGCCCACGCCACCGTGCGGCATCTCGCTGATGATCGGGATGTGGTCGTTGATCCACACGCACCCGGCATGCATCTCGCGCGACGCCCGCTGCGCCCGGTAGACGTCCCGGGTCCACGCCGAGGCCGCCAACCCGTACTCGGTGTCGTTGGCCTGACGGATGCCGTCGTCGTCGTCGGTGAACGGTCGCGCGACGAGCACGGGGCCGAAGATCTCGCTGCGGTAGGCCTCGGAGCGTTCGTCGACGTCGGCGATCAACGTCGGCCGGTAGAACGAGCCGGGCAGATCGGGGGCGCTGCCGCCGGTGACGATGCGCCCGCCCTCCCCGGGGGCACGGTCGA
>NZ_JBEVLO010000339.1:0-9585 GCF_040509115.1 Mycobacterium sp.
CCCACCGACCCGACGATCTACCGCTTCTACGAAGCGCTGTCGGTATACGGCGGGGCGATCAAGGAGTTGATCCACGAGCAATTCGGTGACGGCATCATGAGCGCCATCAACTTCAGTGTGAACGTCGAGAAGAAGCCTCACCCCGGCGGCGACCGCGTGGTGGTGACGTTGGACGGGAAGTTCCTCTCCTACGAGTGGAACCAGGCCTCAGAACCCGAGTAGTCGCGCCCAGGAAGGGCTAGGCGCTCTTGTCGCGCCGTTCGCTGCGCGATGGCTTGCGCGGCACGATCGTCGGGAGCACGTTGTCCTCGACGGTCTCCTTGGTCACGACGACCTTGGCGACGTCGTCGCGGCTGGGGATGTCGTACATCACCGGCAGCAGGACTTCCTCCATGATGGCGCGGAGGCCACGGGCACCCGTGCCGCGGTGGATGGCTTGATCGGCGATCGCGTCCAGGGCGTCGGGCGTGAACTCCAGCTCGACACCGTCCATCTCGAACAGCCTGTTGTACTGCTTGACCAAGGCGTTCTTGGGTTGGGACAGGATGGTGACGAGCGACTCCTTGTCGAGGTTCGTCACCGACGCCACGACCGGAAGACGGCCGATGAACTCGGGGATCAGACCGAACTTGATCAGATCCTCGGGCATGACCTCGGCGAAGTGGTCCTGCGTGTCGATCTCGGCCTTGCTGCGAACCTCGGCGCCGAAGCCGAGGCCGCGCTTGCCGACACGGTCGGACACGATCCTCTCCAGACCCGCGAACGCACCCGCCACGATGAACAACACGTTGGTCGTGTCGATCTGGATGAACTCCTGATGCGGGTGCTTGCGGCCGCCCTGCGGCGGGACGGAGGCCTGGGTGCCCTCGAGGATCTTCAGCAGTGCCTGCTGAACGCCTTCACCGGAGACGTCCCTGGTGATCGAGGGGTTCTCGCTCTTGCGGGCGATCTTGTCGACCTCGTCGATGTAGATGATGCCGGTCTCGGCGCGCTTGACGTCGTAGTCAGCGGCCTGGATCAGCTTGAGGAGAATGTTCTCGACGTCTTCGCCGACGTACCCGGCCTCGGTCAGGGCGGTGGCATCGGCGATGGCGAACGGCACGTTGAGCATCTTGGCCAGCGTCTGCGCCAGGTAGGTCTTGCCGCAGCCGGTCGGACCGAGCATCAAGATGTTGGACTTGGCCAGCTCGACGGGCTCGGCGCGCGAGTCGCGCGACTTCTCCTGGGCCTGGATGCGCTTGTAATGGTTGTAGACCGCGACGGCGAGCGTGCGCTTGGCGGTGTCCTGCCCGATGACGTAGCCCTCGAGGAATTCGCGGATCTCGGCGGGCTTGGGCAGCTCGTCGAGCTTCACGTCGTCGGCGTCGGCGAGTTCCTCTTCGATGATCTCGTTGCAGAGGTCGATGCACTCGTCGCAGATGTACACGCCGGGACCCGCAATGAGCTTCTTGACTTGCTTCTGGCTCTTTCCACAGAACGAGCACTTCAGCAGGTCGCCGCCGTCTCCGATGCGCGCCATTGTGCCTGCGGCCCTACTTTCCTGATCGCCGTCGGTGTGTCTCGGTTTGGTGGGTCACCCGGGCACCCGTAAGGGTGTAGATCCCGACGCTACCCGTATGTTCCGGCACCATGCGACCGATAAAGCCGAATAGCGCCGGTGGTATTCGCCTGCGTTGATTGAGAACATATCCCGTGTCACCGCCGGTACCGTCCGGAACGCGCATCGCGCCATTGGCGTGTCGTCATCGAAACCGTCCCGAGACCCACGGTACCTGCGCTGGGGAGTGCGCCCGCCCGGCAAACCCGGGCCGACGCCGCGCCCAACGTCAGGCCGGTTGCGCCGACAGTTTGCGGTACTCCAACACGGTGTCGATGATCCCGTAGTCCTTGGCCTCGGCTGCGGTCAGGATCTTGTCGCGATCGGTGTCCTTGCGGATGACCGCGGCGTCCTTGCCCGTGTGGCGGGCCAGTGTGGTGTCCATCAGCGTGCGCATGCGCTCGATCTCGGCGGCCTGGATCTCCAGGTCGGAGACCTGGCCCTGGATCGCTCCACCGACGGCGGGCTGATGGATCAGCACCCGGGCGTTCGGCAGCGCCATTCGCTTGCCCGGCGTCCCCGCCGCGAGCAGGACGGCCGCAGCCGACGCCGCCTGGCCGAGGCACACCGTCTGGATGTCGGCACGCACGTACTGCATCGTGTCGTAGATCGCCATCAGCGACGTGAACGAGCCACCCGGCGAGTTGATGTACATGGTGATGTCACGATCGGGATCCAGCGACTCGAGCACCAACAGCTGCGCCATGATGTCGTTCGCCGAGGCGTCGTCGACCTGGACGCCGAGGAAGATGATGCGCTCCTCGAACAGCTTGTTGTAAGGGTTCGACTCCTTGACGCCGAAGCTGCTGTGCTCGATGAACGAAGGAAGGATGTAGCGCGCTTGAATGGGATTCACGGCGCCGCCGTTGGCAGGCTGAGTCACGAGGCACTCCCGTTGAAGTTGGCGTGGGTGATGATGTGGTCGACGAAGCCGTACTCGAGCGCCTCGGGAGCCGTGAACCACCGGTCGCGATCCGCGTCAGTCTCGATGCGCTCGAGCGTCTGACCGGTGAACTCGGCGTTGAGCCGGTTCATTTCCTTCTTCGTCAGGGCGAACTGCTCGGCCTGGATCGCGATGTCAGCGGCACTACCGCCGATGCCAGCCGAGGGCTGGTGCATCATGATGCGCGCATGAGGCAGGGCGTAGCGCTTGCCCCTGGTGCCCGCGGCGAGCAGGAACTCACCCATCGAGGCGGCCAGTCCCATCGCGTACGTCGCGACGTCGCACGGGGCGAGCACCATCGTGTCGTAGATCGCCATGCCTGCGGTGACCGATCCGCCTGGCGAGTTGATGTAGAGGTTGATGTCCTTGGTGGGGTCCTCAGCGGACAGCAGCAGAATCTGCGCGCAGAGACGGTTGGCGATGTCGTCATCGACCTGGGTGCCCAGGAAGATGATGCGCTCGGCCAGCAACCGCTCATAAACCGAATCGATGAGGTTGAGCCCCGACGCGCCCGAACGCATGTCAGTCACGGCTGGATACCTGCTTTCTCGAGTGTTCGTACTCGTTCACTGACACTAACCAAACCTGCGCGGCGAGCACTCCTCCGAGGGCGAGCGTTCGCTCACAGCGTCACTTGGCCTCGACGGCCTCGTCCTCGCGATCGGAGTCGTCCTCGGCGGCCTCGTCGGCGGCCTCGTCGGCCTCGTCGGCGGCCTCGGCGGCGTCGATCACGTCGGCCTCAGGCGTCGTGGCCGGTCCGAAGAACTCAGTGGTGTCGATCTCGGTGCCGTTGGTGTCGGTGACCGTCGCGCCGTGCACCACCGCGGCGATGGTCAGGCCCCGACGGACGTCGGCGAACATGGCCGCGAGCTGATTGTTCTGCTGCAGCACCTGTAGGAGCTGCTGCGGCTCGATGCCGTACTGACGCGACATCAGCACCAGGCGCTCGGTGAGGTCGTTCTGGCCGACCTGGATGTCCAACTCGTCGGCGATGGTGTCCATCAACAGCTGGGTCTTGACCGCGCGCTCGGCGTTGGAGCGGTTGTCGGCGTCGAACTCCTCACGGGTGCTGCCTTCCGCGACGAGGGCTTCCTCGAACTTGGCCTCGTCGTGGTCGAGGCCGTGAATGGCGTTGTGCACGGTGTCGTCGACCTGCGCCTGCACGATCGCTTCGGGCAGCGGCACCTCGACCTGCTCGAGCAGGGTCTCCAGCGCCTTGTCGCGGATCTGCTCGGCCTGGCCGATGCGCTTGGACTGGCGCACCTGATCGACGAGGCTCTCCTTGAGCTCCTCGATGGTGTCGAATTCGCTTGCCAGCTGGGCGAACTCGTCGTCGGGCTCGGGAAGCTCGCGCTCCTTGACCGACTTCACGGTGACGGTGACCTCGGCCTCCTGGCCGGCGTGCTCACCGGCGACGAGCGTGGTCGTGAAGACCTTGGACTCGTCGGCCTTGAGGCCAATGATGGCGTCGTCGAGACCCTCGATGAGCTGACCCGAGCCGACCTCGTGGGACAGGCCCTCGGTCTTGGCGTCCGCGACGTCCTCGCCGTCGACGGTCGCCGACAGGTCGATGGAGACGAAGTCACCGTCCTGGGCGGCCCGGTCGACACCGGTCAGCGTGCCGAAGCGGGCACGCAGGTTCTGCAGTTCGGCGTCGGTCTCCTCATCGGTGACCTCGATGGGGTCAACGGAGAACGACAGCGACTTGAGGTCCGGCAGCACGATCTCCGGGCGGACGTCGACCTCGGCGGTGAACGTCAGGTCTCCGCCGTACTCCTTGCTCGTAACCTCGATCTCGGGCTGCCCAAGGGGCTGGACGTCCGAGCTCGCGACGGCTTCGCTGTAGCGGGCAGGCACGGCCTCGCCGACGACCTGGTCGAGCATCGCCTGCTTGTCGATGCGCGACTCCAGCAGCTTCACGGGCACCTTGCCGGGGCGGAACCCTGGCATGCGGATGGTCCTGGCCAGCTCCTTGAACGCCGCATCGAAGTCGGGCTGCAATTCCGTGAAGGGCACCTCCACGTTGATGCGAACCCTGGTCGGGCTCAACTTCTCGACGGTGCTCTTCACGGTGTTGCTCCTCGCATGTCTGTGTCTTCTTCGACGGGTGTCGTTCGTGCGGTCGGGGTGACAGGATTTGAACCTGCGGCCTTCCGCTCCCAAAGCGGATGCGCTACCAAGCTGCGCTACACCCCGTGCCTTACTGCCGTCGGAATACTACGGGCAGACGACGCGACGCCATCAATTGGATTTGAATGCGTCGACGCCGGTACAGTCTCCCGTGCAGTGCCAACGCGGGCGTAGCTCAATGGTAGAGCCCTAGTCTTCCAAACTAGCTACGCGGGTTCGATTCCCGTCGCCCGCTCCACCGGGACCAGCGGAAAAGGCCGCCCGACACACGTTGGACGGCCTTTCCTGTACCTACTTCTTACCCACTGCGCAGCGGCTTTGTCCTCGGGAACGGCACCAGGTTGGGGTGCTCCTAGCTCAAGAAGTCTCCCCAGACCCAGCCCTGCCCTGGTACCTCGCACCAGTTGTCTGGCTGGCAGTTCTTCGTGACCTGCTGGCCGACGCTCAGCATTCCGACCACCGTGCCGACGCCGCCGGGAACGTCGTAGACGTCGACATCGCCGGTCACCGTCGACGTGTTCTGCGGAGGGGCCGGGGCGGGCGGAGAGCCCAGTTTGCACGGTGTGGTCACGTTCACAGGACAGAACTCGATGGGCTCCACTTCCCATTTGTCCGGGCCGGTTTTCGTCACGACGCGGCACACTCCGTTTGCGTCGGGTGCGCCCCCGTCGGCGCACATCCCGGGATCGGCCTTACTTGGCTGTGGCGCGACGTAACCGACCGCCACGAATATGACGAGCATCGATAGCCCGACAACCGCCCTCAACCCGAGTATTTGTCGCATGTCCCGCCCCGTCTCGCTTCACGTCCCGCGCCCACCCAATCCTCAGTGTTGCCGACAGAGCGGGGCCACGCACGCGCAATGGCGGTGATTCCTTACAGATACAGCGAACAGGGCCGCGCGATCGTAAATCGTGCGGGACGCCTGCCGTCCCAGAGGCCGGGCCGCTAGTGAGCCGTCCCGTCATGGACGTCCTTCATGGACGGCACGAGCAGAATCTTGTTCGCTTCGCCTGACAACAATTCGATCGCTTCGTCTACCCGGCTCAGCGGCAGCCGATGGGTGATCAGCCAGCTCAAGTCCAGGCGACCGGATTCCACCAGCAGAGTCAACTGCTCCCAGGTGTCCCACAGTCGACGACCGAAGATGCCGCGCAGCGTGATTCCCCGTTTGTTGATGTAGGCCGCAATGTCGATCTCAACCGGTCCGCCGGGGTGGCCGATGGTCACTAGGGTCGCTTCTCGGCGCAGGGATGCGAAGAGCGTAGGGAGCACTCCGCGCACACCGGAAACCTCGAACGCGACGTCGAAGCCGCCGCGGGCTCCGGCAAGGTCACGACAGACCTCGGCCACCGGATCACTGGGTTCCAGCACCTGAGCGCCGATGCTCTCGGCGTGCTTGCGGCGGAACGGGTTGGGTTCCACCGCAACAACGTGTGCAGCGCCCATCGCCACCGCGATCTGGATCAGCGCCAGCCCCACCGGACCGCACCCGTTCACCAGAACGTTCTGGCCCGCGACGCCGGAGCCGGACCGTTGGATGGCATGCACTGCCACCCCCGCTGATTCGAGCAGTGCGCCGACCTCGAGGGGCAGTGCGTCCGGTAGGGGCACGCAGATTGCCGCGGGCACGGCGACGCGTTCGGCGAACACACCGTCGATGTGCATTCCGATGATGCCGGTGCGCTCGCAGGTGTGGGCGCTGCCGGTGCGGCAGGCGTAACACTGTCCACATACGAGGTGGCTTTCCAGTGCGACCCGGTCACCGGGCCGCAGGCCGGTGACGCCCTGTCCGACCTCGAGGATGGTTCCCGCACCCTCGTGTCCCGTAACCACAGGTAGTGACAGGCCGAAGGCCTGCGCCGACGGGGTCCATTCGTAGACTTCACGATCCGTTCCACACAGAGAGGCCGCAGCCACGTCGATCAAGACTTCGCCGGGGTTGACGGTGGGTTCGGGCCAGTCGTCGTGGACTTCGAATCCCTTGTCAGCAACAGCTTTGATGACTCCGAGCATGATCTACCTTTCGTTGGATTGGCCACTGAAGGACCGGAACAAGGACGGACCGCCGACTTGGCCGCCTTTGAGGAGTAGCCGGCAACCCGCAACATCGGAGTCGTCGTCGGCGCTACAGATGGGTCCTGCCGTCACGAACAGGTCGCTGATTCGCAGCTCACTGACACCCATCGCTGCCAGGGCATGGCTGGAGGTGTCTCCACCGCAGACCACTACGTCGCGGGTCAATCCGGACCGCGCCATCTGCCCGGCGACGGCTCCGATCGCCCCACCCACTTCTTCGGAACCTGCGCCGCTGGACAGCCGGAGATCCTTGGGGCCTCGGGCGGTGTGGGCGATGACGTCGCGACCGGCGGTGAGCGCCTCCTCGACGACCTGCACCCAGCTGGAGTCTGGCGCGGCGGCGAAAGCCTCTGCGGGAATGGGCACGTCGACCCACCCGTGGGCCACCCCGTCGTCGATCTGCGCGGCCGTGGTGGACGACGCCGACGCCGACACCACCAGGGTCGGCCCCGACGACTTCGTCGGCGAGGGGAGGATCGCCTGGCGCTGGCCAGTCTGATTACGGGCGAGCGCCGCCATGATTCCGCCCGACCCCACGATGATCGCCGGACCGGTGGTTGGTCGGTGAGCCATCAGGGCGCGGGCAGCGGTGTCCATGTGCGCGGCGTCGACGGCATCCACGACGAAGGCGTAACCGGGGTCCTCACGCAGCTGCCCCCACTGTTCGTCGAACGTGCCGTCGCTGTATCCGGTGAGGTGCAGCGCGTGCGGCAGCGAACCGTCGCGGAGTTGCGCGGACAGCACCCGTCGCAAATCGGACTCGGTCATCGGGGTGGACGGATGGTGGGCCATCACCGGATGGCGGTCCAATCGGTGAATCTGGTGTTGGTAGACCCCAAAGTGTTGACTGAACGCGGTGTACCGACCGAACTCAGGCTGGGCGGGCACAACCGGCACCGACCCGTGCCCGGGAAAGCGTTTCATCAGCAGTTCGATGGCGCGGCCGATATTGCCGACGGTCGGAGAGGAATCGAAGGTCGAACACACCTTGTACAGAACGACATCGAGGTTGAGATGCGCCAACGCATCCAGCCCGGCGCGGATACTCGACTCCAGCGCCGTGCCGGACTGAGACCGCAGTGGACCCGCGATCCCCACCACATCCGCAGAGCGGGTGACCTTGTGCGGATCGAGCACCAGCATCGCCGACATGCCGTGAGCATGTGCCTGCGCCATCACGTCGCTGGCACCCGTGAGGTCGTCGGCCAGGAACCCGAACGTCGTCATGCGGTCGCCCCAAAGCAGGACAATGCGCGCCGCAGCGCTGAATCCCCTTGTCGGTCAAGCTCATTGGCCTCCTCTGCCACTGCTCGCGACCCCGCGGCGGCCGCCCAGGCCTGCCGGAGGCTTCGTACCCCGGCGCCCGGGCCATCGGGGTGGGCCGCGATGCCGCCACCGGCGAGCATCATCAGATCGGTGGTCCCCACGGCCTGGAAGGTGGGCTCAGGGGTATGCACGTTCTGGCCCGACGACAAGGCGGGGAGCGGCAGGATGGTGTTGCCCAAGGGCTCCCGCAGCGCCGCAATGTTGGCCGCGACCTCATCGTCGATTTCGTAGAACTTGCTGCGCAATCCACTGACGTGAATGTGGTCGGCGCCGGCAAGCCGTACCAGCTTCTGCCACGCCCGGTACGACACGCCAAGACCGGGGTGGCGCATCGCTGCGGCCAGGCCGCCCCGGTGTCCGTGGATCGGCACCGCGCTGAACGACCTCAACCAGGCCAGGGCAGGCAACCCCATGACCGGCACCGTGAGCATGACGCAGGTGCCGCCTGCGCCGACGACGAGATCGTGGCGTCGCCGCAATCCGGCGAGGTCACCGGTGATGTTGAACGCGTACATCGTCTTAAGCCCCGTCGACTGTTCGGCCGCATGGATCTCTTCCATCGCCACCCGCACCCGGGTCTCCAGCGGCAAGTACTCAGGATCGGTCATCAGCTCGTCATCTTTGATGAGGTCGATCGATGCGCGGGCCAATTCCCGCACCACCGAACGGAATTCGGGCTCACTGAGACCGACGTTCGGCTTGACGATGGTTCCCACGAATGCGCCATCGGTACCCCCGATGAGCTTGCGAGTCCCTTCGACCCCGAATGCGGGCCCCGGGTGCGCCTCGATGAATTCGTCGGGCAGAGTCACGTCCTGCAGCCGGCAGCCGAAGAGGCCGACGAGTTCGAAGAGGTTTCCCGCGACCGTGGTGTGCAGGGTTGCGAGGTCGGTGCCGATGTTCTCCATCGGGAACTGCACGACGACTTCGGCGGCCCGCACCTTATCTGGACGAGTGCGAGATGGCAGCGAGGGCGTCACTTCTCCGAGTTCGCGCACGTCGATCACCTCGGCAGCGTGGCGAACCCGAATCCGATCGGTCTCGCCGGGCACGGCGACGAAGGTTCCGCTGGACTGTTCGCCGGCGAGCATCTCTGCGCCACGGCGCGGGTCGCCGTCGGTCTCGAGGTAGTAGGTGCAGCGCACCAGTCGCCGATCACGCATCTGCTTTTCCCTTTGACTCGTCGCCCCGGCCGTTGCGGTCGGGCTGTTGGCTCGTCGGGCGGTCCTCCGCGAAGGCGGCATCCTTTCCCCGGCTACCGCCGGCTAACTCGTCGCCCCGGCCGTTGGGGTCGGGTCCCTGGCTAATCGGGGGGTCCTCCGCGAAGGCGGCATCGCTTTCCCGGCTACCGCCGGCGGGCTGTTTGAGGACCACTCGGGCCCATAGCACCGTGATGATGGGGCACAGGATGGCGCTGACGACGACCGACGCGGCGACAAGCACGGTGGCGCTCTCCGCGGCCGGGGCGTAGACCGGGTTGGCCTCCGCGACGATGCTCGGGACGACTGTG
>NZ_JBEVLO010000340.1:0-22302 GCF_040509115.1 Mycobacterium sp.
AGAACTACCTCGAGCACGCCCGCCCACCACATGGGCCACGCCCCGAGTGCGACGGGCGAGCCTTCGGGAAAGCCGAACAGCTTCGTCGTTCCGTGCATGACGAAGAGGAGCCCAACGACTATCCGAGTAACCCCAAGGGCAGCCGAAGGTTTGATGTTGACGCGAGTCTTGGAGATTGTCGCCATAACGCGACCCTATGGAGGGGTCGTGGTGGTGGCCCGAACCTCACACCGATTTCATATCTTCGGGGAGTGGAGCACTCACGTCCTGACTTTGATCCCGTACTGACTTATCTTGCGGTACAACGTCGCTCGGCTCATCCCCAGCTCGCGTGCGGCATCGGCCATGGTGGGGCCGCCACCGGAGTGCAGCACACGGATGATCTCGCCACGCTCGAACGCCTCGATGCGGGACAGGTGCCGCGACGAGCCTGCGAGGACCTCCGGGGGCAGACTGCCCACGTCGATCACGTCGGTGCGGTTGGCGGCGTGTGACACGACCCTGGCGAGCTGCTCGACGTTGCCCGGCCAGCCGTAGTTCTGCAGCGCCCGCGACGCAGCGGCGCTGACGACGACGTCGCGGCCCCTGGCGCGCTTGGCGATGTGCGCCGCGAGCGGCAGCACGTCGTCGGGACGGTCCCGCAGCGAAGGCACCTCGACGACGGTGTCGATAAGGCCCCCGAGCGCCGTCGGGATGTCCTCGAAGCGCTCGGCCGTCACGGCGAACGGCACCGCGGCATCGCGACGTGAACGCACCACCAGATCCCGCAGCTGATCGGCCACCCAGATCGGCAGCACGTCTACGTCGCGAACGATCACGGCCGTGTGGTCCTTGCCGAGTTCCGGCGCCCACAGACCCAGCCAGGTCTGGATGTCCGACGCACCGGGCGCGCTGGCCGACAGGATCCGGTCCCGCGGGTAGGTATGCCGCGCCGCCTGCGCCAGCAGCGTCGACCGGCCGACGCCCGGCTCGCCGATGGCAGCCACGACGTTGCCGTCCGACATCGCCCGCTCGGCCAGCGCCACCGCTGAATTCCATGGCTCGGACAAGTCGTGCAGCGTGCCCGAGCCGGGTTCCAACCGCGGCACCTCGACGCGGAACACCTGCCCACGTGGGGTCTGGCGGGGACGGCGCCCGTTGGACCTGGCCAGCATGAGTGCGGCGGTGTTGCTCGCCGCCGACCGGGCCAGCGCCAGCAGCAGATCACTGGACGACTGGGACCAGGTGGTCAGGTTGACACAACCCTCCAGCCGTCCGGTGGTCGCGTCGAGGACGGGCACGGCCGCACACGTGAACGTGCACAGGCTCAGCGCGTAGTGCTGGTCGGCCCGCACTAGCGTCGGTGCCCGGTCGGCCAGCGCCAAACCCAGGCCATTGGTGCCGACGTCGCGCTCGGAGTAGGCGAAGCCGGGTGCCAGGTGCACGTCGTCGAGGGCTTGCAGCAGGCTGTGGTCGCCACTCATCCGGCTGAGCACCACGCCGTCGGAGTCGGTCAGCATCATGCTGACGGGCTCGTTGGCCAGGGTGCGGTGCAGGTCGAGGAGCACTTCGTTGCCGCACTCGACGAACAGCGACGCGAGATCGTCGGTACCGGTGAAGACGGGTTCGACGTTCTCCTGCGGGACGCCGTACTCCTCGCTGCGCTGCCAGGACGCCAGCAGCCGCCGCGGCACGACGGGTGAGTCGTTCGAGCCGTCCTGCATCTGGTGCAGCCGGACTCGGTCGGGTAGGTCGTCGGGCACCGGTCTCCTTCGGGTGCGCGCAGCCAGCGGGCGAGGGCGCGACCGCTGTGATCCACGTTACAAGCAGCGTGTCAGGCGCCGCGGCGAGATGGGTCCCGACGATGTCTCAGATTGAGACGCCGTTGGCCTCGGAAGGGACCGCCCGCGCCCATAAGCTCCGGTCAGGTGGTGTGACAGCCCTCACACCGCGACATCAGCCCGCCAGCACAGTCAGGGAGAAACCGCATGTATCGCAAGGACGACAACAGCTACTTCATCGTCGACGCCCACGTCGCGTTGTGGGACGCCCGTCCCGAGAATCAGCGCAACATCCACGGCAAGCAGTTCATCGACTGCTTCTACGACTACCACCGGAACCTGTCGCCGGAGTCGGAGGTGTGGAGCTACGAGGACTACCTGTACCAGGGCGGCCAGCGCCTGATGAAGGATCTGTTCACCGACGGCTACGTCGATCACGCGATCTTCCAGCCCGCTGCGCTCGGCGAGTTCTACTACAAGGGCTTCGGCCAGACCGACGAGGCGTTCGAGCTCGCGAGCAAGAACCCGGACAAGCTGACCTACAACCATAACTTCGACCCTCGCAACGGCGAGGCGGGCCTCGATCAGTTCCGTGAGGATGCCAAGAAGTTCGGCCTCAAGGGCGTCAAGCTCTACACCGCGGAGTGGCACGGCGAATCCCGCGGCTGGCGACTCGACGATCCGTGGGCGTACCGCTACTTCGAGGCCTGCCGCGAGCTCGGCGTGCGCAACATCCACGTGCACAAGGGCCCGACCATCCGGCCACTGGACCGCGATGCGTTCGACGTGGCCGACATCGACCACGTCGCGTCGGACTTCACCGATCTGAACTTCATCGTCGAGCACTGCGGGCTCCCCCGGCTGGAGGACTTCTGCTGGATCGCCACGCAGGAGCCCAACGTGCATGCCGGCCTTGCCGTTGCGATGCCGTTCATCCACACCCGGCCGAAGTACTTCGGACAGATCATGGGCGAACTCCTGTACTGGATCGGCGAAGACCGCATCCAGTTCTCGTCGGACTACGCGATCTGGACCCCGCGCTGGCTGATCGAGAAGTTCGTCGACTTCCAGATCCCCGCCGAACTGGCCGAATACGCGCCGATCACCACCGACCAGAAGAAGAAGATCCTCGGGCTCAACGCCGCCAAGATGTACGACATCCCGGTGCCCGCCGAGCTGCAGCTGGCCGACGCTGACGAGCCCGCAGTCGGACCCCGCGGCGCCGACGAGGCGGCCGACCACCTCGTCGGAGCCTGACGTGGATCGGGTGTTCCTTCGCGACGTCGACGAGGAGCGGAGCGGGATCGCGCGTGATGAGGTCATGCGGGCGCTCGACGTCGTCATCGACCCCGAGCTCGACGAGCCGATCACCGATCTGGGGTTCGTCCACACCGTGGACGTGGTCCCCGATGGGGACGGGGCGAGCGAAGCGACGGGGCGAAAATGGAACGTCGAAGTGCACCTGCGCCTTCCCACGTCGTTCTGCGCGCCGAACTTCGCCTACCTGATGGCGTCGGACGCGAAGGACGTTCTGACGGCGCTCGATTGGACCAACGTGGTGGTCGTCGAGCTCGACGACCATCACGATTCGGAGATCATCAACGGCGGCCTGGCTGCCGACGCCGGATACCGAGGCACGTTCCGCCACGAAGCGGAGGAGGATCTCGACGAGCTGCGGGTGACGTTCCAGCGCAAGGCGCACACCGCGGCAATGGAGCGTTGCCTGACCGCGCTGCTGCGGGCCGACCCAGCCCGCCCCGTGGAACAGCTCGGCTCAGTGACGATCGCCGACCTGCCCGAGGATGCCACCGCAGAGTCGCTGCTGCGCCGACGGGCCAGCATCGGATTGTCCACGTCGCCAGGAGATCTGGTGATGGTCGACCACTTGGGTATCGGGTACGCGCCCGATGCCGTGCCGCTGGCGTTGCGGCGGGCCCGGTCCACGCGGATCTCGATCGACGGCAACGCCCACTTCTGCCGGGGGCTACTGCGCACCCGGTACGTCGACGGGGGAAGCGAGACGATCGAGCAGCCGTCGACCTTCATTCCGCTGTCGGCACTCACCCACTAACCCCGAGAAGGAATTCAGTCATGAGCAAGATGAGAGCCGTCCAGGTCGTCGGCTATCACCAGAATCTCGAAATGGCCGAGGTCGAAAAGCCAACGCCCGTAGGACCATTCGACGTCGTCGTAAAGATCGGCGGTGCGGGTGTGTGCCGCACCGATCTGCACATCCTCGAAGGCCAGTGGGCCGAGAAGTCGCAGGTCCAGCTGCCGTACACGATCGGCCACGAGAACGCCGGCTGGGTGGAGGCCGTCGGCTCGGCCGTCACCAACGTCACCGAGGGCGACAAGGTGATCGTGCACCCGCTGATCACCTGCGGGCTGTGCCGGGCGTGCCGCTCCGGTGACGACGTGCACTGCGAGGCCAACGAATTCCCAGGGATCTCCACCAACGGTGGCTACGCCGAGTACCTCAAGACGTCGGCACGCAGCGTGGTGAAGATCGACGACGCCCTCGAACCGTCCGACATCGCGGCACTGGCCGACGCCGGCCTCACGGCGTATCACGCAGCCGCGAAGGCCGCCAAGCGGCTAACCCCGCGGGACCGCGTCGTCATCATCGGCGCAGGCGGGTTGGGACACATCGGGATTCAGGTTCTGAAGTCACTGTCGCCCGCCGAGCTCATCGTCGTGGACCGCAACCCGGAGGCGCTCAAGCTCGCCGAGGCGATCGGCGCCGACCGCGGCATCGTCGCCGACGGAACGCAGGTGCAGCAGGTGCTCGACCTCACCGGCGGCAACGGCGCAGAGGCCGTCGTCGACTTCGTCGGCGAGGGTGGCGCGACCAGCGAAGGTGTCGCCATGCTGCGCGGCGCGGGGGACTACTACGTCGTCGGCTATGGCGAGAACATCGACGTGCCGACCATCGACATCGTCTCCAGCGAGATCAACTTCATCGGCAACCTGGTCGGCTCGTACAACGACCTCTGTGACCTGATGGCACTCGCCGCCCGCGGCAAGGTCAACCTGCACACGCAGAAGTACCAGCTCGACGACTTCCAGTCGGCCATCACCGATCTCGACAACGGCAATGTCCGCGGTCGTGCCATCCTCATCCCATAAGGAGTAGTGATCTGCCGTGATCTTCATCGTCGTGAAGTGGACACCGAAGCCCGAGCACGTCGAAGACTTCCCGAACATCGTCGCCGAATTCACCAAGGCCACCCGCGCCGAGCCGGGCAACCTGTTCTTCGAGTGGTCGCGCAGCCTGGAGAATCCATCGGAATACGTTCTGGTCGAGGGATTCCGCGACGGTGACGCCGGCGGCGAGCACGTCAACAGCGAGCACTTCAAGACGTTCGTCGCCAAGGCGCCCGACGTGTTGGCGTCGACGCCTCTGATCATCAGCCAGTCGATCGACGCCACCGACTGGGCGGAGATGGGCGAGATCAAGGTCTGAGATCGGGGTCCGCCCCGCCGCGATGAATCCCTGGCGGGTCGTGAGTCAGTTCTGGTGCCGGTCGCAGACGATGGACCGGCACCAGACCTCACGGAGGACACCTCATGACGAACACCCTTGGCCGCCCACCCGTCGTCGACCTGCCAACCTGGCAGGCCGCCCGTGACGAGCTCCTGGTCCGCGAGAAGGCCCATACGCGCGAGGGCGACGCCATCGCGGCGGCTCGACGCCGGCTGCCGATGGTGGAGTTCGACGGCAGGGTCGAGGTCGTTGGACCCGACGGCCCGGTCCCGTTCCTCAGCCTGTTCGAAGACCGCGACGAACTCGTCGTCTACAAGCACATGTGGTGGGACGGCGCTCCGCACCAGGGCCAGTGCGAAGGGTGCACCACGGCCGCGTGGCATATCAGGGATGCCGCGTACCTCAACGCTCGCGGCGTCTCACTAGCCATCCTGACCGTGGGGCGGTGGGACGAGGTCGCACCGTACGTCGAGTTCATGGGCTACACCCAGCCCTGGTACTCAGTGCGTGACGTGGAGCCGCCGGTCGGCGGCAGCATGGGTTCCATCACCAGTTATCTGCGCGACGGTGACCGCACGTTCCTCACCTACTCCACGACGGGTCGGGGCAACGAACCCGCCGAGGGGATGTTCGCCCTGCTCGACATGACACCGTACGGTCGCGGCGAGGCGTGGGAGGACAACCCCGAGGGCTGGCCCGAGGGGCAGCACGCGTGCTGGTACTGGCGCTCCGATGCCGACGGCAACGCCACCTGGGGCCCGACGGGTCGGCCCGTACCCCAATGGACCCGCCCTGGCGCGACCAGCGAGGAGACGCTCGGCCGACACGGCGAACATTCCTGATCGAGGCCGCCGGTGGTCACCGAATGATCGAACGTGTGTTCTAATGGCTGTCAGCCCGGCCCGCTCACTGCGGGCGAACTTCAGAAGGAGCTCGCCGCAACGATGACTGTAGACACCATGCCAGCCGAACTGCTCACCGACTTCGACGACCCCGAGATTGCGACCCCCGCGCCCGAGGCCAAGAAGGCACCGGCCAAGCGCACCACCAAGAAGACCAAGACCCTGGAGCTGACCCTCACCGTCACCGGTACCGCCGACGGGGAATGGCACGCCGAGCTCAAGCAGGGCAGCACCTACCTGGCCCGCAACCTCGCGGTCGCGGCCGCCGCGGTCTCCCGCGCGGCCAAGGAACTGCACGAGGACCTCTCCACCCCGATCGACGCGGTCATCGAAGAGGCGCGCTCCCAGCAGGCCGCCAAGGTCGCAGCCCTCGAAGCCGAACTCGAAGCCGCCCGCAAGGCCCTCGCCGACCTGGACTGAGATGCCGTGCCGGAGATCACCGAGGGAACCCTCAAGGGTGGGCTTCCGTTTCTGAGGGTCGGCCGCGGTCGACCGCTCGTGTACCTGGCAGGGTTTTCCCCGGCACACGAGAACCCGAGCGGAGTTGCGCGCCGGATCGCCCTGCGGACGATCAGGCCCTTCGTGCGAGCGGGCTATCAGGTGTACTTCGTCAACCGTGCCCCCGGAATTCCCCTCGGCACCTCCTTCGCCGACATCGCCGCGGGCCATGCCGCCGCGATCGCCGACCAGTTCCCCGCACCGATCGATCTGCTTGGTCATTCGACGGGTGGATCACTGGTCCTTCAGCTGATCGCCGACCACCCCCGGCTGGTGCGCAAGGCGGTCGTCGCCAGTGCGGCTTACCGACTGGGCCCGGTGGCCAAGAGGGCGCAATTGGAGTTGATGCGAAACCTCAACGCCGACGGATCCTTTCGGGCTCCATCGATGGTCGAGGGATTCACCAGGAACGCCACGCTCCAGCGCATCCTGTCGCTGCCGTTGTCGTTGTCCAGCGCGGTGACGACGGTCAAGCACCCGGCCGACCCGGCAGCGCTGTTGTGGGCAGAGGACGGCTTCGACGTCTACGACCGGCTGGGGTCCATCGCCACCGAGACGTTGGTGATCTGCGGCGCCCGCGACTACTTCTACACACCGGAGCTGTTCACCGACACCGCGGAGCTGATGCCTCGCGCGCGGCTGGTGATGTATCCGCGTGCTGGCCACTCGATCGTCACGAAGAAGCAATTCTTCGCCGACGTGCTGAACTTCCTCGCGGACTACGGCTAGACGTTGACCAATTCGGCCTCTGGGTCCACCGCGGACCGACCGCCGGCGGCACGCAACTTCTTCGCCACCACCGCGACCAGCGCGAGTTGGACGACGCCGGTAATCACGAGTGGCCACAGCATTCCGGCCAGGACGGCTAGTGAGCCGATCGCCAGCGGTCCCGACGGTCGGAGGTCACGAATCTTCGTCCCGGCGAACAGCGCGACAAGCGTCGTCGCCAACCACCCGATCAGGTACGCAATCAACATCACGCTCACCTCGTCCTCCACGCTTCGAACCCTGCGTCCTTCGATTCCACTGTCCAACGCGGTCCTGAGAGCTTGCGAAGACGACCACGATGCTTACGTACAACGCAGCGATGAGCAGCGGATTCCCCTGGTGTGCGTCGTGTCACACCACCACCGTCACAGCGTGCGGCCGATTCCACGGGCGGCCACCTGCAACGCTCCGATGAGTCGTTGCCGGTCTCGTTTGAGGGTCGGGACCACGACGCCGATCGCTGCGACCACTGCGCCGTCGGGCCCGCCGTGCCGCACCGGGACGGCCAGCGAACAGCCACCCAGTGTCATCTCCTCGACCGTCGTGGCGACGCCGTCGCGGCGGACCCTTTCGAGCTGGGCGTTCAGCGTTGCGGGAACCGTGACCGTGTAGGGGGTGACGCGACGCAGCGACCCGAGCACCCGCTGCCGCACGTCGGCGGGGGCGTGCGCCAACAGCACCTTGCCGACGCCGGTGCAGTGCATCGGCAGGCGGCTTCCCACGGTGCTGACGATCGGCACCGAGGCCCGTCCCGACATGCGGTCCAGGTACAGCACCTCGTCACCGTCACGCACTGCCAGGTGCACGGTGGCCAGGGTGGCGGCGTATACGTCGTGCAGGAACGGTTCGGCCACCTGCCGCAGTTCGGCCTGCACGGGAGCCACCAGCCCTGCCTCCCACACCAGCCTGCCGACGACGTAGCGGCCGCCGTCCCGACGGTCCAGTGCGCCGCCCGTGACCAACTCGCCGATCAACCGATGCGCGGTTGGCAACGCCAGCCCGGCCCTGGCGGCGATCTCGGTCAGCGTCAGACTCCGATGCCGGTCGTCGAATGCTCCGATGACCGCGAGAACACGGGACGCGACACTCGCGCCGGGAGTGGAGGTATTGCCTGCCAATTACCCGATCCTTTCACTCAGCGGAAGTCTAGTCTTTCCTCGCGGCCACCGGCGGGGTTACGTTGCGAGACATGACAGCCCTGACCGACACCCCACCGGCCAGCGTCCAGCCCTCGACGCTGGTCACCCAAGCCGCCATCAGTGCAGAGATCTCGGCGATCGAGACCGACTACCACCGCGCCGGGCTGGAGGAGACCCAGCCCCGCCTGGACTACGCGCCCTACCGGAGCAGTCTGCTGCGCCATCCCACCAAGGACCTGCACCACACCGATCCCGAGACCATCGAGACGGCGTCCCCATGCTTCGGCCCCAGCGACGTCAGTCCGCTCGAATCCGATCTGACCATTCAGCACGGCGGAACCCCGATCGGCGAACGGATGGTCGTCACCGGTCGCATCGTCGACGGACACGGCAGGCCCGTGCGCCGTCAGCTCGTCGAGATCTGGCAGGCCAATGCAGGTGGCCGCTACATCCACAAGCGCGACCAGCACCCATCGGCGATCGACCCCAACTTCACCGGCGTCGGGCGTTGCCTGACCGATGAGCAGGGCTGGTACCGGTTCACCACGATCAGGCCCGGCCCGTATCCGTGGAAGAACCATCGAAATGCCTGGCGGCCCGCTCACATTCACTTCTCGTTGTTCGGCACCGACTTCACCCAGCGGATGATCACCCAGATGTACTTCCCCGGCGACCCCTTGTTTCCACTGGACCCGATCTATCAGGCGATCACCGACCAGAAGGCTCGTGACCGCCTGGTCGCCACCTACGACCACGACATCACCACCCACGAGTGGGCCACCGGATACCGTTGGGACATCGTCCTGACCGGCTCCGCGCGCACTCACTTCGAGGACGGACACCACTGATGACGACGCTGCTCACCGCGACGCCGGGACAGACGATCGGCCCGTTCTACGGCTACGCCCTGCCCTACGATCGCGGCCCCGAACTCGTCCCTCCCGGAACGCCAGGGGCCATCCAGTTCCACGGTGTGGTGCGCGACGGTGCGGGGCAGCCGGTACCCGATGCGCTGCTGGAGATCTGGCAGGCCGACACCAACGGCGCCGTGCCAACCGCGACGGGCTCGCTGCGGCGCGACGGATGGTCCTTCACCGGCTGGGGACGCGCCGCCACCGACGATGCCGGGGTCTACTCGTTCACGACGGTGATGCCGGGTGCCGTCGGTGGATCGGCACCGTTCATCATGGTGACGGTGTTCGCCCGTGGTCTGCTCAACCGGCTGTTCACCCGCGCCTACGTGCCGGGCGAGCACCTCGCCGACGATCACCTGCTCAACTCGCTGCCCGACGACCGGCGACACACCCTGATCGCGGACCGCGACGACACCGGCCTGCGCTTCGACGTCAAACTTCAGGGCGAGGACGAGACCGTCTTCCTGCGTTACCCGGGACAGTGACGTGACCGACCTGTTCTGGCCGGGCGACCAGAGGGCGGGCGACGTGATGTCCGACGCCGCGTTCCTGACGGCAATGGTTCGCGTCGAAACGGCCTGGCTGACAGTGCTCGTCGATGCCGGCGTCGCCCCTGACGCCGCTCGCGTTGACCTCGGGTCCACGCTGCGCGACGGCGATCTGGAGACCATCGCCCGCGGCGCCGAGGCCGACGGCAACCCGGTGACCGGTCTGGTCGCCCTGCTGCGGGAGCGAACCGGAGGACCGCCCGCGCAGTGGCTGCACCGCGGTTTGACCAGTCAGGACGTCGTCGACACGGCGCTGGTGCTGTGCGCCCGCGACGCCCTCGACGCGGTGAGCACTGCCGTCCTCGCTCAGGTCCGGACCCTCGCCGACCTCGTCGAGACCCACCGCGACGCTCCGATGGTCGCTCGCACCCTGACGCAGCACGCCGTCCCGTCCACCGTCGGCGGCAAGTTCGCGGTTTGGCTCGCCGGCGTGTTGGACGCCGTCGAACCCCTTGCCGCCCTGCGGTCCTCGTTGCCGGTGCAGGCAGGCGGTGCGGCGGGCACCCTCGCTGCGACCACCGAGCTCGCCGGGTCCGCCGATGCCGCGCTTGGATTGGTCGAAAGCCTAGCCACCGCACTGTATCTCGTGCCCGCACTGCCCTGGCACACCCGCCGCGCCCCGATCACCCGGATCGGAGACGCGCTGGTGACATGCTGCGACGCGTGGGGACACCTCGCCGCCGACGTCGCCACGCTGAGCCGACCGGAGATCGGCGAGCTCTCCGAAGGGCACGCAGGCAAGTCATCCACCATGCCGCACAAGCAGAATCCGGTGCTGTCGGTCCTGATCCGCCGGGCAGCCCTGAGCACCGGGCCGCTGGCCAGCACCCTGCACACCGCATCGGCGTGCAGCGTCGACGAGCGCGCGGACGGCGCGTGGCACGTCGAGTGGGCGACGCTGCGGACGTTGGCTAGGCGCACCGTCGTCGCCGCCGCGCAGACCGCAGACCTGCTGGCGCACCTGCGGATCGACGTCGAGCGATCCGCCACCATTCTCGCCGATGCCGATGGCATGGATGCCGAGCAGCTGTCAATGGCGAAACTAACCGAGCGCGAACCGCTTCCGAGCTACCTCGGTGCCACCGACCGGATCGTCGACGCGGTGCTGCAGCGCGCAAGCCAATACCTCAAGGAGGCGACATGAGCATTCCGCAACTGGTGAGCATCGACTTTGGCAGCCCCGAGCCCGGTGCCCCCTTGCTGCTGCTCGGCCCGTCCTTGGGCACGTCGGCCAGCACGCTCTGGCGGATTGCAGCCCAGCGCCTCGGGCAGCGCGCGCACGTCGTCGGCTGGGAACTACCTGGGCACGGCCGGAGCAAGGAGGCGGCCCCGCAACCATTCTCGATGGCCGAACTGGCCGCGGGCGTGCTGGCGCTGGCCGACGAGATCGCCCCGGGCGCATCATTCCACTATGCGGGCGACTCCGTCGGCGGCTGCGTCGGACTGCAGCTGCTGCTCGACGCGCCGGGTCGAGTACTCACGGCGACGGTCGCCTGCACGGCCGCCAAGATCAGCACCGAGGACGCCTGGCGGTCCCGTGCCGCGACCGTCCGCACCTCGGGCACCAGCGCCGTGCTGGCAGGCTCGGCCGAACGCTGGTTCGCGCCCGGCTACCTCAACCGCGAGCCCGAGACGGGATCGGCGTTACTGCATGCCCTCGGCGACGCCGATCCCGAAGGCTACGCCCAGGTGTGCGACGCACTCGCCGACTTCGACGTGTCCGACCGGCTGCAGGAAATCACCGTCCCCGTGCTCGCGATCGCCGGGCGCGACGACGTCGCCACCCCGCCAGAACTGTTGGAGCACATTGCTTCCGGAGTCAAGGACGGGCGGCTCGCCGTGCTGGACGACGTCGGGCACCTCGCGCCCGCCGAGGCCCCGCACGAGGTGGCCGCGCTCATCTCCGAACATCTGCTCGCGGGCGCTCCGGCAAGCGAGGACGCAATATACGACGCAGGCATGGCGGTCCGTCGCGCCGTTCTTGGCGACGCCCACGTCGACCGTGCCGTCGCGGGCACCACGGAGTTCACCGCGGACTTCCAACACATGATCACCCGGTACGCGTGGGGCACCATCTGGACCCGGCCGGGCCTGGACCGGCGCAGCCGTTCGCTCATCACCCTGACCGCGATGGTGGCCCGGGGTCACCACGAGGAGCTGGCGATGCACGTCCGCGCCGCGCGCCGCAACGGCCTGACCAACGAAGAGATCAAGGAACTGTTCATGCAGGCCGCCATCTACTGTGGCGTGCCCGATGCCAACACGGCGTTCCGCATTGCCGGCCCAGTGTTGGCGGAGATCGACGCGGGCTAAGCCGTCCGATCCCACCAGTCGAGGACACGAGTTCCGTACAGGGTCAACCACTTCGACGGTTCCCCCGCGGGCACGTCGACCTCGAACCACACCCGGCCCTCGTCGCGACCGGCCTGGAGCCACGTGCCGTCGGATTGCCTGGCGGCCCTGATCATCTCGATCGCCTCGGCCATGCGCGGGTCGGGCTCCACTCCGTCGACGGCGGTCGCCTCGCGGAAGTAGTCCACCGCGTTGAGGGTGCTGCAGACCCAACGGATCGGGTAGGCGAAGTGGTCGACCCACGATCCCACCGCCTCACCCGTGGACAAGCGCCGGAAGAGCCCGCGCTCCAACAGATATTCCTCACCACCATGTCGGGCGGCACGCGACGCGTCGGTACCGCCCGTCGCCACGTCGAACGCCAGCAACCCCTTGAGCGAGTTCAGCGTCGAGTGGAACGACGATCGCCGCGAGCCATCGACCCACTCGCAGTTCCACCCACCGTCGGGCAGCCGGTGCTCGACGAACCAGTCGGCGATGCCGGTGACGTCGGCGCCAAGCCACAGGCCGTTGGCGAGGGTCCACGCGTTGATGCAGCAATCGACCTCGCCGCCCCAGTACGGGAGGTCGTCGTACTCCCAGCGCGAGTTCTCGGCGAGGAGTTCAGCCGTGCCACGCAGTGCCTCCGCCCCTACCCCCCACTCACGCAACGAGTTCAGCGTCCACGTCGTCGCCGTCCACGGCTGGCCCGACGAGGCCTCTTGCCCCTCGAAGTCGAAGTCACCAGGAAAGAATGCGCCACCGGCCCATTGCCCGTCGGCATCCTGCAGCGCGAGCAGTCGGGCACCGAAGCCCTCCGTCGCAACTCGATCCCTGGTGGCCGCCCACACCGCGGGCGGGTCGCCGAGGACGTCGCGCTCGACCTGCCATCGCAGGGCGGGATCTGAGTCGAGGAGCCACGATACGAGTGTCGTCTCCGCCACCATGCTGAAGGAGCGTAATGATGACCGCCGCTCAGCGCACGACCTTGACGAGCGCCAGCGTCGGGTCCGAGGCACTGATCGGATTTCCCGCCTCGCGCAGCGCCGTCAACAACCCGAGCACGTCCTTGCCGAGCCGCTCCCCCGGCATCACCAGAGGAATACCTGGCGGGTAGGGGGTGATGGCCTCCGCCGCGATCCGACCCGTCGCACCCGCAAGTGGGACGGACTCCGCGACGGCGAAGAACGCCTCCCGCGGCGTCAGCACCGTCTCCGGCCGAACCGCCAGCAGGTCGCTGACCAATCCCGTCTGACTTCCCACGGCTCGTAACCCGGCACGACCGGCGACCTCGGCGAAGCCGTCGACCAGACGATCCACGTCGGCGTCGGTGTTCCCGATCGTGGTGATGCAGAGCACGTGGCCGGTGCCGCTGAGCTCCGGTTGGACCCCGTGCACCCGGTTGAGCCGAGCGACGACGTCACGCGCGTCGAGGTCGAGACCGGTTGTCCCGATGAGGAGTTTGGTCTCGTCGAGCTGATGAAGTCCAGTCCCTGCGCCTGCCAGGTGCTCGGGGCGCAACACCGTCAGCCCGGGGATCGCGGCGAGCCGGTTCGCGGTGCGGCGGGCGCGGTCGAGGGTCGCGTCGAGAAGCTCGCGGCCCTGCAGCATCATCTGACGGCGAGCCAGATCGATCGACGCCATGATGGCGAAGTGCGGGCTGGTGGTCTGGATCAGCTGCAACCCCCGCATCACCGTCGCCGGATCGAGGACGTCGGGATCGACGTGCAGCACCGCCGCCTGGCTCAGGCCCGACAGGATCTTGTGCACCGAGTGCACGGTGGCGGCGGCCCCGGACCGCTCGCCGGGTGTCGGCAGGTCGGGGTGGAACGCGAAGTGCGGCGAATGTGCACCATCGACAAGCAGTTTCGCGTCGTATGTGCGACACAGCTCGGCGAGCTTCGCGATGTCGCCGGTGGTGCCGTAGTAGGTGGGATGCAACACCCAGAGCGCCTTGGCACCCGTGTCGGCGAACGCGCGCTCCACCACGTCGGCGTCCAACCCGTGCGCGACGCCGAAGCGTTCGTCCCAACGCGGTTCCAGCCACACCGGCCGGGCACCGACCTGCACCAAGCCGGCGAGGACGGACTTGTGCGCGTTGCGCGCCACCAGCACCGGCTCGTCGGGTCGCAACGCCGACAGCGCGACGGCGATGTTCCCGCTCGTCGAACCCTGGACCAGGATGAAGCTCTGCCCGACGCCCCACGCGTCGGCGATCAACCGCTCGGCCTCGAGAATCGGGCCCTCCGGGCAGTGCAACGTGTCGGTGTCCGGCAGGTTGTTCAGGTCGACGGCGGCGAGGTGCTCGCGAAACCATGGGTCCAGCGTCCGGCCGCCCTTGTGCCCGGGGCTGTAGAACGGCGCCTGACCGCGGTCGACGAATCGCCGAAGCGAGTCGAAGAGCGGCGCCGACTCGTGCTTAGAGGCCATACACCCTTTCGGCATTGTGCACGCCGATCATGTCGACGATCCGAATCGCGTCATCGATCCCGCAGTCGCCCGTGCGCACCCAGTCACCCAGCACCAGGCCCATGGCGCGTCGCCACAGCACCGACCCCAACACGTGGAGTTCGGGCGGCCCGAAGGCATCCGACGAGTACAGCTGCTTGGCGAACGGCGCGGTCTCCAATGCTTCGGCCACCAGACCCGTCGAGCGCGCGCCGAGGTAGTTGATCGCCAGCCCGACGTCGAAGTTCACGTGATCGAACGCCTGCGCCAGATAGCCCGCCTGCCGCTGGAACGGGTAGCAGTGCAGCAGCAGTACCGGCACCGGCGTCATGGATCGCAGCAGGGGAAGCAGCAGCATCGGGTCACTGCGGTGCAGATCCATGTCGCGGTCCCCGAATCCGACGTGCACCTGGATCGGCAGTCCGTGCGTGGCCGCCTCGTGCACCGCGAACGCGGTGAGCACCGGGCTGTCGACCCGCAGCGGCTTGGGTCGTGCACTGAGCTCGCTGGCGTGGGTGACGACCTCGGCGTCGACCGGCCGCGCCCAGTCGATGTCGAACCCCGTGCGGTAGGCGGCAATCGTCTTGGTGCCCACCACTTCCGGATCGTCGGCGGCCCGCTGCAGGGCGGCGCGGAAGACGTCGGGAAAGTCGTGCGGTGCCGTGTCGCCTTCGAGGAGGTCCTCGATGAGGCGCTCCAGACGCAGGATCTCCGACGACGGCACCCCGCTGAGCTTCGTGAGCTGCTCGGGCGTGGCGATCAGGTCACCCTTGAACCCGGTGTCGACGACCCAGCGCCCGACGTTCGCCGCTGGCAGCATCGTCTCGGCCAGCTCGACGGCGGACAGCTCGCTGCGCCGCGCCCAGTACTCATCGGCACCCGCCAACGGTTCGAGGCCGAGCAGCGGCGCGCACCAGCGCCGAATGGAAAGACCCAGGGGCGAATCGAACTGGGTCATGAAGTCCGGGACCGGATCGGTGGATCCCTCGTTGATCGACGCTTCGAAGTCGGCGCGGTCGACGGCTTCGTTGAACGAACCGTGAACGTGGTGGTCGATCAGCTCGACGGCGCGCAGATGGTCGGCCAGCGCGTCGGGCACCAGATCTTCGACCCCGGCGAACACTCCGCCCGATACCCCAAGGGGCAATTCACCAGCCGGCATATCGTGCGACCTCCTCGGCATTCACTCGTCCCGCGGCGGCGTCGGCGATCGCCTCGCCCAGGATCTCGACCGCCCGACCCGCTTCGGTCTCGGTGAGCACCAGCGGCGGCGTGATCTCCAGGACGTTGCCGCCGACGTAGTAGACGACCGCTCCCAACTCCCAAGCACGGTAGACCACCTGTGCGGCGAGGCGGGGATCGCGTTCCCCCGTCTCGGGGTCGACGAGCTCGAGACCGATCGCCAGCCCACGCCCTCGGACGTCGCCGATGCGCTCGGCGCCCGGCGAGCCTGCCAGCGCGCGCAGCCCGTCGGCCAGCAGCGCACCGATCTTCGCCGCCCGCTCCGGCAACTCATCGCCGACGATGGTGGCCAGCACCGCACGTCCCGCCGCGGTGCACACCGGGTTGCCCGCGGTGGTCAGCAGCGCCGACGCGGGAGGGTTGTCGAGGATCTCCGCGGGACCGACGGCCGCCGACAGCGGCAACCCGCCTCCGAGCACCTTGCCGAAAGTCACGATGTCGGGCACCACCCCGGACTCGCGAAAGTCGTGCTCGAAGGCATGCAGCGTGCCAGGCCTGCCGAGGCCCATCTTGACCTCGTCGCAGATCATCGGAACGCCGTGGCGGCGGCACAGCTCGTGAAGTCGGGCAAGGAAGCCGTCGGGCGGCACGATGAGCCCGCCGTCGGACAGGATCGGCTCCACGATCAGGCAGGCGATGGAGCCCCCGCTCAGATGGTGCTCGGCAGCTTCGAGGCACGCTGTCGCGTCCTGTTCGACGGTATCCCGAACGGGCCGAAAGGGATTGGGGAAGGGCAGGAATACCGCGTCCGGGTCGGCGGGCACGCCCGCGTCGACGTGCACGCCCGAGACTCCCATCGCGACGCCGACGCCGCCGTGGTAGCTGTGCTCGAACGCGATGACGGTGCGGTTCCCGGTCGCGTGTCTGCAGGCCCGCAGGGCCACGTCGTTGGCGTCGGAGCCCGCATGGCCGAGGTAGACCCTGCGCTCCCCCGACCCGGGGACGAGGGCCAGGAGATCCTCGGCCAGGCCGACCGAGTCGGGGTGCACGGCGGATAGACCGCCCGAACCGGGGGCGGCGCGCACCGCCCGACTCACCGCCTCGACGATCGCCGGGTGGCCGTGTCCGAGTCCGCTGGCCGTCCACGTCGCCGACAGGTCGAGCAGTTCGCGGCCGTCGGGCGTGACGAGCGTCGACCCATGGCCCGATACGACTTCCAGCGGGAAGAAGCGCAGCTTCTCGATCCCGGCGACGACGGCGTCGTCACGCTCGTAGAGCGTGCTCATTGCACCGGCGGCGTGTCCGCCAGCTCGGCGGCGAGTGACTCGCCGACGCGCTTGGCGATGCCAGACGCCGCGATGGCGATGACCAATCCGACCAGACACCAATACAATCCGAGCAGCGGGGCGGCCGTCCATTCCGTGGCGTCCTTGACGTTGAACCACAGCACCACGGCGATCACCACGGCGCCCAGCAGTGGCAGCACCAGGCCGGGCACCTTGCCCTTGCCGCCGTGCACGCGGACGAACTTGGGGGCGCCGACGAACCAGGCGGCCGCGAGTTCGACGAGCAGGTAGCAGACCATCAGGCACACCGACCCGGCGACGGCGAACAGGAAGTAGGTGTCGATGGCCGGGTTGTCGGTGCCCATCACGGGCCAGCCCGTGGCACCGCAGATCAGGTTGACCACGAGCGCCACGACGACGACCAACCAGGTGGCCAGGCGTGGGCCGCCGGTGCGTTCGTGGATCTGGGCCAATGCCTTGGGGCCGAACCCGTCCCGCCCGAACGCGTAGAGCATCCGGCCGGAGGTCGCCGAGGTCGCCAGGTGGCAGCCGAACGCAGCCACGGTGGCGGTGAAGATGATCAGCAACGAGAACCACTGCCCGACGTAGGTGCTGCCCAAGTCGCCCAACGTGTTTCCCGAGCCCTGGAACGCCTCCAACCCGGCCGCGTCGGTGCCGAACCCGATCACTTGGGCGAACATCACGACGACGAACAGCACACCGGTCAGCAAGAGCGTTCCGCCCAGAGCCCGCGGAATGTTGCGGCCGGGGTTGTCGGTCTCTTCGCCCATCGACGCGCAGGCCTCGAATCCGGCCCAGGACAGGAACGCCGCCACCACGCCGCTGATCACTGCCGAGGCGGAGACGCCGTCGAAGGTGAACACGCTGAAGTCGACGCCGGTGCTCGGCGCTCCGCCCTTGGCGAAGATGACGATCACCAGCACCACCATCGACAGGATGCCGATGCCCTCGATGACGAGGAGGATCTTGGCCAACAGCCGAATGTCACGGCCGGACAGCAGGAACGAGATGACGGCCCCCACGACGACGACTAGGAGCCACGGCACTTGGTAGGGCTCGGGGTTGTCGGGTTGAAGCTGCGCGACGAACGCGTTGACGAAGGCGGCCGTCAAGGCCAAGGTGCCGATGGAGAACCCGACGTAGGCCCCGAGCATGGCGAAGCCGGAGAAGAAGCCCGCTCGCGGCCCGATGGTGCCGCCCACCAGCCCGTACGCCGACCCGGCGTGATTGAGGTGTCGGGTCAGCCGGACGAAGCTGTACCCGACGAGGGATACGCCGACCAGTCCGATCAGAAACACCAGCGGGATGGCCTTTCCGACGGTGGCGATCAGGCCCTGCCCGTTTCCGGACATCGCCAGGGTCGGGCCGACCAGGGCGACGGACATCGCCAACGCCACCCAGAACGGCAATCGGCGATGGGGCAGCTGGCCCGTCCCTTCGGACGAGCTGGCCGACGTGCTCGTGGTCATCGTTGCTTCCTCTCGGTCGTGTCGTGCGTTGTCGGAAGGGTGAATCAACAGCTCCACGCCAGGCGCAGCGCCTGCGTGGTCTCGGCCGGGGACATCGCGCCGAACGTCTCTTGCTCGTAACGCCGCACTGCGACAAGGCCTTCGACGATGTCGGGGGTGAGCAACTCGGCAGCGACGGCGGAGCGCTCCAGCGCGTCGATGACGGCGCGCTGACCCGTGGGCAGCGGAGGTGTCGTGGCGTCGGACTGCGAGGGATTCTCGGGAATCTCGACGGGCAGATCGAGTCCGAGGGCGATGCCGCGCAGTGCGCTGCCGAGGAACGCCGCCGCGGCCAGGTACGGGTTGGCCGACGGGTCGATCAGCTTCAGCTCGGCATTGGCGCCGTGCGGATTGCCCGGGGTGGCCGCGATGAAACGCACTGCCGCTTCGCGGTTCTCCAGACCCCAGCACGCCGCCGCTCCGGCCCAGTTGCCCGGTTTCAGCCGGAGTTCCGACACGACGGCGCCGGCGTACACGCCGAGCAGATCCGGCAACGTGTCGATCACGCCGGCAATGGCCGACCCTCCCGCGGCGCGGATGCCGTAGGGCCCATCACCGCCGGCGAACAGCGGACCCTGCTCATCGCTCAACGACAGGTGCAGGTGCGCTCCGTTGCCGGCCGCACCCTCGAAGGGCACCGGCGAGAACGAGATTCGTAGGTCGTGCCGGGCGGCGGCCCGGCCGAGGACGATGCGCGTGAGGATCACCGCGTCGGCGGCGCCGACCGGCGTGGTCGGTGCGAGCGAAACCTCGAGCTGATCGTGGCCGTACTCCGTGTGGATCTGTTCGACGGCCAGGCCCGCGCGCTCGGCCGTGGTGGCGAGGTCGACGAGGAACGCCGAGCGGTCCAGCGAGGTGCGTAGGCCGTACGGCGACCAGGGTCCGGTCGAGGCGGGACCGCCGTCGGGTGTGAGCATCGTGCATTCGAGCTCGGCACCGACGAGCGCGGTCAGGCCTCGGTCGGCTGCCGACTGCTCGGCGCGGGCCAGCAGCGAGCGGGTGCACAGTGGCGCGGCGTCGCCCGCCTGGTCGGTGAGATTGCCCGGGGCCCACGCCACGCCGGCTTCGACGACCCTGGCGTCCGCCGGGTCGATGCGGATCCGCAGGTCACCGGCGACGCCGATGGTCGGGGTGAACGCGATGCCACTGTCCACGCAGAACACGCTCCACGACGGAGACACCCCCATCCCCGAGCGCTGGAAGTCGCCGAGTCGGCGCAGCGGAACGTACTTGGCCCTGGTGACGCCGGCCGGATCGGTCAGTGAACCTGCCACCAGCTCAACGCCTTTGGCACGCAGCTCCCCGATGCGCTCCTCCAGCTCGCCCTGCTCGCCCACGGCTTTGTTCGTCCCGTCGCTTCGCTCGCCCACCACCGCTTTCGTCCCGTCGCTTCGCTCGCCCACGGGCGCCTCCTTCACTGCATTCGACCCAACCCGGGTGAGTCTGCGAGGAATCTATGTCATGAATGTTTCAGGATCTTTAAATTCGGCAGTTTATGATTGATTCGTAAGATCAGAGATCGGAGAATGCTTGCATGTGTCGACTCTTGGGTGTGGTGTCCGCAGCCCCGGTTTCGATCGCCGATGCGGTCGGCGATGGTGTGCTGAAGGACTTCGTCGCCCTGACGAAGGTGCACGGCGACGGGTGGGGCGTCGCGACCCAGGATGCGGTCGGGGTCACTCCGCGCGTCGAGGTGTCCGCGGGTAGCGCACTGGACGATTCCGATTTCGTCGCGGCCACGCACGACGGCCGGGCCATCGCGTCGGTGGTGCACCTGCGCTGGGCGACGAACGGGCTCGCGGTCGAACGGCAGAACTCGCATCCCTTCCTGGCGGACGGCCTCGCCATGGCGCACAACGGCACCATCAAGCCGATGGGGCCGCTGAACGATCTCCTCGAACCCGAAGAGACCGCATCGCTGGGTGGGACTACCGACAGCGAGCGCTACTTCGCGGTGATCCGCCAACATCGCCGTACTGCACCGACTCTCGCCGAAGCGGTGTGCCGAGCCGTTGCCCGTCTTCGGGAGCTGTATCCCGAAGCCTGCCTCAACGCGCTGATCCTCGGGGAGGATCAGCTGGTGGTGGTGCACGCGCACGCGCGCAGCGTGCTTCTCGCCGAGGACGTCGAGGAGATCAGCGCAACGGATCTCCCCGCCGAACATCTGGAGGACTACTTCGCCCTGCGGGTGGCACGCCCCGACGACGACACCCTGGTCGTCGGGTCGACGGGCTTCGGAGACCTGGCCTGGGAACCCCTGCCGCCCGAGTCGGTGGCCGCGTTCTCGCTCTCCGACAGATCGATGACGCTGCACCCACTAGTGACGCATTGACCGAGTGACGCGTTGACCGAGATGACGGACGAAAGCGTCGCCGCCAAGGCCAGCGCCGCCCTGGCGACGCTGAGCCGGGCCGAGCGCCGGGTGGGCCGGGCCCTGCTCGCCGACTACCCGAGCGCTGGGTTGGCCAGCGCCGCCCGGCTCGCCGAACGCGCCGAGGTCAGCCCGCCAACCGTGCTCAGGTTCGCGCAATCGCTTGGCTACGAAGGGTTCACCGACCTTCAGGTCGCCCTACGGGCCGAGCTGACGGCGCGGTCCAACGGGCCCATCACCCGGATCCCGACCACACCCGCCGCCGACGGCCTGTTGGAGGGATTGCTGCAGCAAGCCAACGCGCAGAACGCGTTGGCGATCGAGACCCTCGCCCAAATCCCGGCCTCGGCGCTTGAGGCCGCGGTCGGGCTCCTGTCGGACACCGGGCGTCCCCTGTACCTGCACGGCGGCCTGTTTTCGCACCTGCTGGCGGTGTACCTCGGTCAGCACCTCGAGCAGCTACGGCCGGGCGTGCGCCTGCTCGCCGATCCCGACGGCCGCGACCTCGGCGCCATGATCGAGCTGACCCGCAAGGACGTCGTCGTCCTCTTCGACTATCACCGCTATCAGCGCAGCGCCGCGGACCTCGCGGCCAGGGTCCATCGAGCGGGCGCCACCGTCCTGTTGATCACCGACGACCTGGCCTGCCCGGTCGCCCCGGAGGCCGAGGTGGTGCTCGCCGCGTCGAGCACGGTTGACACCACGTACCAGAGCATGGCTGCGGGGTTCCTCCTCACCGAACTGCTCATCCCGCTCGTCATGGACGCGGTCGGGGAGCCTGCCCGCACCAGGATGGCGCTGTGGGAGGACCAACGCAGCACCGAATTGCTGACGTGAGGCGCCTCAGGCAGCACTCGTGACCGAAGCGGCAGCGTCGCGTGGCAGCCGCAGCGTCTCGATCAGCGTGACCGCGATCAGTGCCCCGAGGACCAGGAAGGTCCACGCGTAGGCGGTGCCCACGTCGTGCCCGTTGGTCACGGCCAGCGGGGTCAGGACGCTGAGCGCCAGAGCCGCGACCGCGATGCCGAGGCCCGCCGCCAGCTCCTGCACCGAGGCGTTCAGGGTGTTGCCGTGCGTCAGCTCCTCGCCCTCGACGTCGCAGAACGCCAACGTGTTGTAGGCGGTGAAGCCGATCGAGCGCA
>NZ_JBEVLO010000341.1:0-9290 GCF_040509115.1 Mycobacterium sp.
TCGATCGAATTGGGGTTCGCCGTGGCGTCGGCGCTCCTCGGCGCCGCGGTCGGCGCGATGACGGCGGGCCGCATCGCCGACAAGATCGGCCGCATCGCGGTGATGAAGATCGCCGCGGTGCTGTTCTTCATCAGTGCCATCGGGACGGCGTTCGCGCCCGAGGTCATCACCCTGGTGGTCTTCCGCGTCATCGGCGGCATCGGCGTCGGCGTCGCCTCGGTGATCGCGCCCGCCTATATCGCCGAGACGTCGCCGCCCCGGATCCGCGGCAGGTTGGGTTCGCTGCAGCAGCTGGCCATCGTGTTGGGCATCTTCCTGTCCTTCGCGGTCAACACCCTGCTGCAGACCCTCGCGGGCGGTGCCAGCAAGGACCTCTGGTTCGGCCTCGAAGCGTGGCGGTGGATGTTCCTGGTGATGATGGTGCCCGCCGTCGTCTACGGAGTGCTGTCCTTCACCATTCCCGAGTCGCCGCGTTATCTGGTGGCCAGCCACAAGATCCCGGAAGCGCGCAGGGTGCTGAACCTGCTGCTCGGAGAGAAGAACCTCGAGATCACCATCGATCGCATCAAGGAGACCCTCGAGCGCGAGGACAAGCCGTCCTGGAAGGACATGCGCAAGCCGGGTGGCAGTTTCCTCAGCTTCTACGGCATCGTCTGGGTCGGTCTCGGACTGTCGGTCTTCCAGCAGTTCGTCGGCATCAACGTGATCTTCTACTACTCGAACGTGCTGTGGCAGGCGGTCGGCTTCAGCGAGAGCGACGCGGCCTGGTCCACCGTGATCACCTCGGTGGTCAACGTGGCGACGACGCTCATCGCCATCGCACTGATCGACAAGATCGGCCGTAAACCGCTGCTGCTCATCGGTTCTACCGGAATGGCCGTCACCCTCCTGACCATGTCCGTCATCTTCGCCAACGCCACGGTGGGAGCCGACGGCATCCCGAGCCTCCCCGAGGGAACCAACGTCATTGCGCTGATCGCGGCGAACCTGTTCGTCGTCGCGTTCGGCATGTCGTGGGGCCCGGTGGTCTGGGTGCTGCTCGGCGAGATGTTCCCCAACCGCATCCGCGCCGCCGCCCTCGGCTTGGCCGCGGCCGGTCAATGGGTGGCCAACTGGCTGATCACGGTCTCGTTCCCCGAACTGCGCTCTCATCTGGGCCTGGCGTACGGCTTCTACGGCCTGTGTGCCATCCTTTCCGGTCTGTTCGTGTGGAAGTGGGTCATGGAGACGAAGGGCGTGTCGCTGGAGGACATGCACGGCGCGATCGTGGCAGGGGAGAAACCCACCGCGAAGGCGTGACGGCGGGCGGGACGACCGGCGGCTGCTGAAACCGCCGTGACTTCACGGCAGGCGGCGTGGAACAATCGCCTGCCGTGAAGACCTTCGACGCGCTGTTCGCCGAACTCAGCGAGCGTGCCCGTACCAGACCTGCAGGCAGCGGCACCGTCAAGGCGTTGGACGGCGGTGTGCACGGGCTCGGCAAGAAGGTCTTGGAAGAGGCCGGTGAGGTCTGGCTGGCCGCCGAACACGAGGGTGACGACGCCCTGGCCGGCGAGATCAGCCAGCTGCTCTACTGGACGCAGGTGCTGATGATCTCGCGTGGACTCACCCTCGACGACGTCTACGGCAAGTTGTGAGCGACTCTCTTCGCACGAGCGGCCCATCACCCATGCTGCGCGTGGCCGTGCCCAACAAGGGCGCACTCAGCGAGTCGGCGGCGGAGATCCTGTCGGAGGCCGGGTACCGGCGGCGGCGGGACCCCAAGGACCTGACCGTCGTCGATCCCACCAACAACGTGGAGTTCTTCTTCCTCCGCCCGAAGGACATCGCGATCTACGTCGGCTCCGGCGAACTGGACTTCGGGATCACCGGCCGCGACCTGGCGCAGGAATCCGACGCACCCGTCCAGGAGCGGCTCGCGCTGGGCTTCGGGTCGTCGACGTTCCGTTATGCGGCGCCCGCCGGTCAGGAGTGGACGATCGCCGACCTCGACGGCAAGCGAATCGCCACCGCGTACCCCAACCTGGTTCGAAAGGACTTGGCCGCCAAGGGTATCGAGGCGACCGTGATCCGACTCGACGGCGCCGTGGAGATCTCGGTGCAGCTGGGTCTGGCCGACGTGATCGCCGACATCGTCGGCACGGGCCGCACGCTCGGCCTGCATGGTCTGGTGGCGTTCGGGGAAGCGTTGTGCGACTCCGAGGCGGTGCTCATCGAACGCGCCGACGCCGACGCCGCGACCGCGGCGGCCCGCGACCAGCTGGCCGGGCGCGTGCAGGGTGTGGTGTTCGGTCAGCAATACCTGATGCTCGACTACGACTGTCCCCGAACGGTGCTGGACCGCGCCACCGCGGTCACCCCCGGCCTCGAGTCGCCGACGATCGCACCACTGGCGGACCCGTTGTGGGTCGCGGTGCGCGCGCTGGTGCCGCGCCGTGACGTCAACGGCATCATGGACGAGCTCGCGGCCATCGGCGCGAAGGCGATCCTGGCCTCCGACATTCGGTTCTGCCGCTTCTGAGTTCTGCCGGTTGTGACCCGCGGATGCTAGCGTCCGTGATTATCGGAGCGGTCGGAAGGCTTTCATGACGCAAGTGTTGGTAATACTTCTCGCTGTCCTCATCGGCGTGGTCGCCGGGCTGCGCGCCATGACACCGCCTGCCGTCGTCGCCTGGGGCGCCATGCTCGGGTGGCTCGACGTCGACGGCAGATGGTCCGAGTGGGTCGCCCACCCGATCACCGTCACGGTGCTCAGCATCCTCCTGGTCGCGGAACTCGTCACCGACCAGCTGCCAAAGACGCCGAGCCGCAAGACGACTGTCCAATTCGCCACGCGCCTCATCACCGGTGCCTTCGCCGGAGCGGTGATCGGCAGCGCATGGCACCACACCTTCATCGCCATCGGTGGCGGCATCATCGGCGCGGTGCTCGGCACCCTCGGCGGCTACGAGGCGCGCAGCCGACTGGTCGCCGCCAACGGCGGCAAGGACCTCCCCGTCGCGCTCGCCGAGGACGCCATCGCCGTGCTTGGCGGTTTCGGGATCGTCGCGTTGGCCTCCACGTTCCCCCCGTTCGCCGGCTGAACGCGCTTTCATGACAAGCAAATTCGATGCCATCATCATCGGTGCGGGGCAGGCCGGGCCGCCCCTGGCGGGCAGGCTGACGGCCGCGGGTCAGACCGTCGCAGTGATCGAGCGCAAGCTGGTCGGCGGCACGTGCGTCAACTATGGCTGCATCCCCACCAAGACACTCGTGGCCAGCGCCCACACCGCGCACGCCGCCCGCCGCGGTGCCGAGTACGGCATCGGCACCGGCGAGATCACCGTCGACATGGCCAAGGTCAAGGCCCGCAAGGACAGGATCATGCTCGACGACCGTCACGGCGTCGAGTCGTGGCTCGAGGGCATGAGCGGTTGCACCCTGATCCGCGGCCACGCCCGTTTCGAGGGGCCGCGCACCATTCGCGTCGACGACGACGTGCTGGAGGCGGACCGAATCTTCCTCAACGTCGGTGGTCGTGCTACGGCCCCGGAGATTCCCGGGCTGTCCGACGTCGACTACCTCACCAACGTCGGGATCCTGGACCTCGACGAGCTGCCCGAGCACCTGGTGATCATCGGCGGCAGCTACATCGGACTCGAATTCGCCCAGATGTATCGGCGATTCGGCGCGAAGGTGACCGTCGTCGAGCGAGGTCCACGCGTCACGGCCCGCGAGGACGAAGACGTGTCGGCGGCCGTTCAGCAGATACTCGAAGCCGAGGGCATCGACGTCCACGTCGGTGCCACCGGGATGCGGATCGTCGGACACGACGACGGGGGGTTCGACCTCTACCCTCGCGACGGCGCCGCTCCCATCTCGGGTTCGCATCTCCTGGTGGCCACCGGCAGGCGACCCAACACCGACGACCTCGGGCTCGACGTGGCAGGCATCGAGACCGACGCGCGGGGTTACGTGGTGGTCGACGACCAACTACGCACCACCGTCGAGAACGTCTGGGCCATGGGCGATTGCAACGGCAAGGGGGCGTTCACCCACACCTCGTACAACGACTTCGAGATCGTCGCCGCGAACCTTCTCGACGACGACCCGCGCCGGGTCAGCGATCGCGTCAGCACCTACGCCCTCTACATCGATCCCCCGCTGGGTCGGGCGGGCATGACGGCCGACGAGGTCCGCGCGTCCGGCCGAAAGGCGTTGGTGGGCAAGCGCCCGATGACCCGTGTTGGTCGGGCCGTCGAGAAGGGCGAGACGCAGGGCTTCATGAAGGTCGTCGTGGATGCCGACACCGAGGAGATCCTCGGCGCGGCGATCCTCGGCGTCGGTGGCGACGAGGTGGTCCAGGACATCCTCGACGTGATGACCGCGAAGCTTCCCTACACGGCCATTTCGCGGACCATGCACATCCATCCCACGGTCAGCGAGCTGGTGCCGACGATGCTGCAGGAGCTCAAGCCACTGAAGTGATCGTCGGCGCTAACGGCGCTGGACCAGGAGGGTCTGCGCCGACGTGCCGACGAAGCCCTGCCGGTCGAACAACTCCGCCGTTGTCGCGCCGATGCCGTCCGGTCCGATGGAGGCCCGCGCCCTGATGCCGAAGTCGTCTCCGGTCGGGGCGCGATGCAGGTGCACGGTCGTGTCGGTGTTCATGAAGACGAATTCCTGCGGATTCAACACTGCGCCAACACCATTCGCGCTGTCCACGACCATGGCCAACCTCTGCAGGTCGGTCGGTGCCTCGCCGTGCACCAGTGGTACCAGCGAGCTCAGCCACGCCACTGCCGGTTCGCCGTCGGCGGTGGGCTGGGTGCGCCAGCTGACCGTCTCCAAGTACCCCGGCGCGCCCTGCCAATCATGCTCGTGTGGCACCGACGTGCCCTCGACGAGCGGGGGATACCGGTCGGTGGCCGCGTCGCGGGTGTCGCTGGGCGCGAGCAGCCAGGCGGTCACCCTGGCCACCGGCCGGGGCGAGTCGCCGGGGCCTGCGGGGAACATCTCCGCCGCCACCAACGAGATACGGACGCCGGGCCGCAACACCGCGGCCCGAACCTTGACCGGGGCAACGGGGATGGCGCCCAGGATGTCGAGGGCGAGCCTGCCGATGCGCAAGCCGGGTCGATTCCCCGACTGGCTTCGTTCCGGCCCGCCCGACGGAGCCGCCAGCTCCTCGATGCACTTGGTCAACAACGCCAGCGGTGGTGAGCCGTGTTGAATCTCGACGTCCCAGTTGCTCGAGGTGCCCGTCGTGGATTCGAACACCTGGAATTCACCGTCGCAGCCGAGGCGACGGTAGTAACAGTCGGTCACGCGGCGGGCTCCGCGGGACTCGGGGCGGACGGCCAACCGGGATAGGGCGGCGGCGTGCCACCGAAGGTGGGGCAGAGGTCGTGGTGGGCGCACCAGTCGCACATGCGCGACGGCTTGGGTGGGAAATCGCCTGTGGCACCGGCAGATTGAATGGCCCGCCACATCGCCATCAACGTCTTCTCGAAGCGGAGCAGCTCGTCGAGGTCGGGCGTGTAGTCCAGCACCTGCCCGTCGGCGAGGTACAGCAGCCTCAGCCTGGCGGGCAGCACGCCGCGGGAACGCAGCAGCGCCACCGCGTAGAACTTCATCTGAAACAGCGCCTTGGCCTCGGCCAGCTCGCGGGTGGCGGCAGGCGCCTTGCCCGTCTTGTAGTCCACGACCCGCAGCTCGCCGGTGGCGGCGACGTCGATCCGGTCGACGAATCCGCGCAACAGCGTGCCGTCGGACAGCTCGACCTCGACCCGTTGCTCGCAACTCTCCGGGTCGAACCGCGTCGGGTCCTCCAGCCGGTAGTAGCCCGACAGCAGCGCCCTGGCTTCGTCCAGGAGCTTGGCGCGCACGCCGGGCTCCATGGCCTCGGTCAGCTCGGGTCGTGACGCGACCATCTCCTGCCAGGCGGGCTCGACGAGCGTCATCGCCGTGTCGGGCAGCCGGGTCTGCGCAGGCAGGGCGTAGAGCCGCTCCAGGGCTCCGTGCACGACCGAACCACGCACCTGGGCAGGGGACGACGGTTCCGGGAGGCGGTCGATCGCACGGAAGCGGTAGAGCAGCGGACATTGCTTGAAGTCGCTGGCCCGCGACGGCGACAGCGCGGGCCTGCGCCCGGAGGCGCCATTCGCCGCGTCGTCACTCATGTCAGCAGCCTAAGTTCGTCCCCCGACAACCCCGCGCACCAGCAGCGGCGCGTCTGCTGGCAGGCTGACCCGCTGTGAAGCGCACCGGTCCGTTCGACGTCGGAGATCGAATCCAACTGACCGATGCCAAGGGACGGCATTACACGATGGTGCTCGCCCCCGGTCAGGAGTTCCACACCCATCGCGGCGCGATCGCCCACGATTCCGTGATCGGGCAGCCCGAGGGCAGCGTGGTGAAGTCCACGAACGGCGACCCGTTCCTCGCGTTGCGGCCCCTGCTCATCGACTACGTCCTGTCCATGCCGCGTGGTGCTCAGGTGATCTATCCCAAGGACGCCGCCCAGATCGTCCACGAGGGCGACGTGTTCCCGGGTGCCCGGGTGCTGGAGGCGGGGGCGGGCTCCGGCGCGATGACCTGCTCGCTGTTGCGGGCCGTCGGGCCCGAGGGCACCGTCGTGTCCTACGAGGTGCGCGACGATCACGCTGAGCACGCGATCCGCAACGTGACCACGTTCTACGGCGAGAAGCCCTCCAACTGGGATCTGCGCATCGCCGACCTCAACGACTACGACGGCGCGGAAGTCGATCGTGCGGTGCTGGACATGTTGGCGCCGTGGGAGGTCCTCGACACCGTCGCGGGCGCGCTGGTCCCCGGCGGGGTGCTCATCGTCTACGTCGCGACGGTGACTCAGCTGAGCCGCGTCGTCGAGGCCATGCGCGACCAGCAGTGCTGGACCGAACCCCGGTCTTGGGAGTCGCTGCAGCGGGGCTGGGACGTCGTCGGCCTGGCGGTGCGCCCGCAGCACGCCATGCGGGGCCACACGGCGTTCCTGGTCAGCGCCCGCAGGCTGGCGCCGGGCACGGTGACGCCGACGGTGCAGCGCCGAAAACGGCCCATGCCCTGACGGTTCGGCTCAGCGGGGTGGCCGACCAGCCGCGACCAGGGGCAGGAGCTGGTCGGCCGTGCGCCTGCTCAGCTGCCACGTGTTTCGCGCCGGGCTGAATTCCGCGGGGCTGAACTCCATGGGGTAGGTGAAGGACTTGACGTCCGGATTGGCCGAGCCGATGGTGACGTTGGCGGTGACGTGACCGGGTTCGCCCGCCCACGCCAGATCGGCGGCCTGCACGTCGAGTGGCGCGAACCCGCTGGCGGCCAGCGCCTCGCCGAAGTTGGTCAACGCCCTCTCGTCTTCGACGGTCGCGTACTGGACCAAGTCGACCTTCTGCTCAGCAGGAATCGAACGATCGGCGAGGCGGTACAGCACGTCGGTCAACGCGTCGGGCGCGGGCAACGGTGCACCCCTTGGCGCCGGCGGCACCGACGTCCCCAGCGTGACCCGCTGACTCGAACTCGCGGCGGGATCAGCCTCCTGGCCGCACCCGACAAGCCCGAGCGCCGCCACGATCGTGACGGCGCTCAGGACTAGCAACGGGGTGCTGCGCACCGATTCCGCTGGTGAGGGGTTCGGGTCAGCCCGCAGCGGACAGCAGCGACAGGGCCGACGTCTTGGAGATCTGCCAACCGCTTGGGCTCGGCCCCGAGGTGAACGTCACCGGCTGGGTGGCCGTGGCGCCATTGGCTGCGGTGGCGGTGACCGTTGCGGTGGCGATGGGACCGTTCTGGTCGATGTCGTTGATCAGGAAGCTCAGCGGAAAGTAACCCTGGGCTGCGGCCTGGTTGTACTTGCTGTCGGCGGCCCGGCTTTCGATGCGACCGAGGCCGCCTTCGATGTAGCTGGCCTTGGCACCCGTGAAGGAGCCTCCGCCCGCGAGCCCGTTGAGCGTCTGCAGGAGCGGAGCCTGGAGATCCGGCGCAGGAGCCTGCGGCATCGGAATGCCCATCACGACCGGCGTGATGGCCGGAGTTGACGACGGCGCGCCCGCGGGCACGCTCGATGCAATCGACGTCACACCACCCGCTGCTGCGGCGACGACGGCAGCAGCTGCCATGCCGGTAACGAGGGTTTTCAGGATCACGGCTGTCCTTTCGATGGGCCCGACTCGAGCATCAGGTTAACAAGCGTGGCTGGTGTGTCGAATTGCTACACCGCACACAAAGACTGAATCGCCGGTAGCGTTGAAGTTGTTACTGCACCAACTTTCGGTGCGGGGAAGGCGCAACATGAGTGAATCACAGCCCATGTCCAGCGATGACGCTGCCGAACTGGAGGAACTTCGCCGCGAGGCGGCAGTCCTTCGTGAGCAACTCGAGCAGGCGGTAGGACCCAATAGCGGCCTCCGCAGCGCTCGCGACGTCCACCAGCTAGAGGCGCGAATCGACTCCCTCGCGTCGCGCAACGCCAAGCTGATGGACACCCTCAAGGAAGCCCGCCAGCAGTTGCTGGCGCTGCGCGAGGAGGTCGACCGCCTCGGTCAGCCGCCCAGCGGCTACGGCGTTCTGCTGGCAACCTACGAGGACGACACGGTCGACGTGTTCACCTCCGGTCGCAAGATGCGGCTGACCTGCTCGCCGAACATCGAGGTGTCCGAGCTCAAGCAGGGCCAGACCGTGCGGCTCAACGAGGCGCTGACGTTGGTCGAGGCCGGTGCCTACGAGGCGGTCGGCGAGATCAGCACGCTGCGCGAGATCCTGGCCGACGGTCACCGCGCGCTCGTCGTGGGGCATGCCGACGAGGAGCGCATCGTGTGGCTGGCGGAGCCTCTGGTCGCCGCGGAGTACCTGATCGAGGACCCCGACGCCGAGAAGTCCGACGACGACTGGAAGCCCCGAAAGTTGCGGCCCGGCGACTCGCTGCTGGTCGACACCAAGGCCGGCTACGCGTTCGAGCGCATCCCCAAGGCCGAGGTCGAGGATCTGGTCCTCGAAGAGGTGCCGGACGTCAGTTATGGCGATATCGGTGGCCTGACCCGTCAGATCGAGCAGATCCGCGACGCCGTGGAACTGCCGTTCCTGCACAAGGACCTGTACCGCGAGTACTCGCTGCGGCCGCCGAAGGGCGTACTGCTCTACGGTCCGCCCGGCTGCGGCAAGACGCTGATCGCCAAGGCCGTCGCCAACTCACTGGCGAAGAAGATGGCGGAGTTGCGCGGCGAGGACTCGCGCGAGGCCAAGTCGTACTTCCTCAACATCAAGGGCCCCGAACTGCTCAACAAGTTCGTCGGCGAGAC
>NZ_JBEVLO010000342.1:0-2875 GCF_040509115.1 Mycobacterium sp.
CGCTCGCAATCGCATGAAGGCGAAGATACCGGAGTCCGTCATCACCCACCGCGCCGAGCGCTCCGGAGTCGGCGCCAAGGTCGTTTGCGGAGACACCCCGTCGACGTTGCCAGCACTGCAACGGGCTACGCCTAGCCTGTGTCGTGGTCACCGCGCCGTGTGACGCCTCGCCCCGTCCCCGTCACCAGACCGTTCACACCCGGCGCATGCACGACCGGGAGCGGGGTAGCCCCGCCACGAAAGGCTGCCTCGATCGTCGTGTCATTCCGCCGGGTGTCGCGGGGCGGCGCTGCGCGAACCGCTCGACGTCGCGACCGAGGCGTTTGGTTCAGGGTACTCGGAAGTCATTCCCGCACAGGTGGTTTCATCTTGTCGCCACTCAGTGCGTGAGAACCGCCGCGACCTGGGACGCCATCCGCGCTGGGGCGGGCGACGATCGGCGGCGGCCGCGACGTGCTGCGCGTTCGATGCCCGTGGCCGCTCGACTCGATGGCCATCGTCGGGATCGCGGAGCTGCGGGAGGAGTGGCAGGGCGGCGCCACCGAACACGTCGCGAACGGTTTGCCACCGCAAGGCAGGGCGCCGCGCAACGGCCCGTCACTTGACGACGTCGGCAAGGTGCGATGAATTCGCTGAATCCTCCTCAGCAAATTTCGTGTTACGGCAACCCTTCGACGCCGCGGCCACTGCATCGCAGGTGGAGGCGATATATGACGCCTGTCGAGTCCGAACCTGAATGGATTCGTGACTGCGCCGCAACCAAGATCACGGAGCGACCGTGCGACGATATTGCCCGTCGAATTCAAATATTCGTTCTCGACAAATGGCATTCCCTGACATTTATTGTTTGCGGCCGACATTGCTGTCGATCGCCACTCGAACGAAATAAGGATCAATTAGATGCCCGGTAATTCAGCCGGTATTCAACTGAGTCGCCGATCGGCAATGGGCCGCGGCCTCGCCGTGGGCGCAGTGGCCGCGGCAGGACTAAGTGGATTGTCGTGGAACACATCTCGCGATGAGCCGGTCAGGCTGACGGCCCGCCCGGTGCCGATCGCCGGCTTCGCCGCTGGTTCGGCGGTCCTCAATTACAACGCGACGGACCTGTCGAGATCGCTTGACATCATTTCCGCGAGTCGCGCCACCGGCATTCGGTTCGACATTCCGTGGTTCCACGTCCAAAATCGGCAATCCACCTTCGTGTGGACGACCGTGGACGCCGTCGTCAATGCGGCAGTCAGTCGCGGATTCTTCGTCCTGGCGTCCATCGTGACGTGCCCGCCGTGGGCCGCCGTCAACACCAGCGGGCTGCAATGGACCCGCCCGCGAAGCGCCGCGGACTACGCCGCGTTCTGCGAGACGGTGGCCAAGCGATACCTGGGCAAGATCGACGCCTACGAGATCTGGAACGAGCCCAACGGCGCCCTGTTCTTCGGACCAGCCCCCGACGCGGCCTTCTACACCTCGATGGTGCGAGCGGCCTACCCACGGATCAAGGCGGTGGACCCGTCGGTGACGGTGCTGGCAGGCGCGATGGGCTCCACCAACACCACCGACAGCACCGTCGACGCCGTCGAATTCCTGACCCAGTGCTACCAGAATTCGCTCGCCGGTTCCTGCGACGCGGTCTCCCACCATCCCTACGACTGGGGCTTCGCGGCCACCTTCGCCGACGGTATGCGCTTCGAAAACGCACCGATCCGGCAGATGATCAAGATGCACGCCTTGATGAAGCGCAACGGCGACGGCGCGAAGAAGTTGTGGGCCACCGAGTACGGCGCGCCGACCGTTGGCGCCGTCACCCAGGAACAGCAGAACAACTTGCTGTTCAACGGACTTCAGCAGTGGCGAGGGGTGTCCTACGCCGGGCCGATGTTCTTCTACACCATGCGGGACGCCGCGACTGGCGGCTCCAACGCCGAGAACAACTTCGGCGTGGCGACCAGTGCGTACGCGCCCAAGACTGCGCTGTACGGCCTCGAATCCCTGGGCCGGGCCGGATATCCGACCACCGACGCGTACAGCGCGTTCATGGCCAATGCCGATCCTGCGCTCGGCGCGCCCGTCGGGCCGCCGTACCTGCTCAGCTACGGGTGGGCGATGGAGTGCGAGAACGGCACCCGGTTCGTCACCAACCACGGATTCATCAGCTCGCCGACCGACGTCGCGACGGTGGCGCGCCGCAACAACGTCATCCCGCTGGGCGCCTTCGCCAACAACATGCAGGACATGGACGTGCAGGGCGGGTTCCGGATCTTCACGCATCCCACGTTCGGTACGCACGCGGTGTACGGCGCGCTCCTGACCGCCTGGACGTCCAACATGGGGTTCCCGAAGACCGACCACTACACGCCCGCAGGCACCAACAATGCGGCGGTCGACTTCGAGTTCGCTCGTATTACCTGGTCGCCCACCCAGGGCACCACAGTCGCCTGGTACAACGCCTGACATCACGGGGTGCCGCGACCGCGTGACCCTCAGCAGTGTCGCTGGCGATAGCATCGACAACCATGACGAGCGTTACCGAGCCAGACCAGGGCGCCCCAGAAGCCGCCGCGACGATCGACATCCACACCACTGCGGGCAAGCTCGCCGATCTCCGGAAGCGCGCTGAAGAGACGCTGCATCCGGTCGGCGAGGCGGCGGTCGAGAAGGTGCACGCCCGGGGCAAGCTCACCGCCCGCGAGCGGATCTTTGCACTGCTCGACGAGGATTCCTTCGTCGAATTGGATGCGCTTGCCAAGCACCGCAGCACCAACTTCGGTCTCGGCGAGAACCGACCGCTCGGCGATGGCGTGGTCACCGGGTACGGCACCATCGACGGCCGCGAGGTCTGCATCTTCAGCCAGGACGCGACGGTCTTCGGCGGCAGCCT
>NZ_JBEVLO010000343.1:0-28084 GCF_040509115.1 Mycobacterium sp.
ACGTCGACGATGTCGTCGACGTCGAAATAGGCCAATTAGGCGGCGAATTACGGGCTCGCCATTATCTGCCGCGTCAGGTGTTCCGGGTCGGCGCCCGGTGGATAGCGGACCAGCGCGACGAGTCGGTGGGCGCTGTCGCTGTGCTCCGTCCAGACACCGTGGATGGTGACCCCGAATGTGGTGAAGGTGGTCAGGTGGCGGGCCCAGTGAACGGTCGCGTAGCGTCGCAGAGCATTGGGCGACCGCAGGGTATAGATCCTGAGTTGAATCATCAGATCGCCAGCGCTACGCATAGCGCGGTCAGTGCCAGCCCTTGCAAGGTGGCGCGAATGCCGATGATGCGGTCCCACTGTGCTTGCAGCACGCGGACATTCGGCAGCACCTGCCCGGTGTCGGCGGCTTCGGTCAGTTGTCGATTGATCGGAGCGCTCACCTTTGCGTAGAAGACAAGCCAGACCAACAGCGCGACCAACGCGACGGCCGCCGCGCCGGCCTGCGCCCAGTGCGCGGTCACCGCAGCCAGCACCGTGGAGACCGCGGTGGCGAGAACCCCGATCGCGCCGGGCACCGGCATGCGTCGGTCGCCGTATCGGTGCACGTTTCCCGTCACCGTGGCCAGAGCGCGGTCGTCGATCCTCGCCAGGGCTGGTCGCAACACGATCGCGCAGAACACGTCGGTGCCATAGACCACTGCGGTGGTCAGCACCGCGATCAGCGCGGCCGTATGGGTGATGAGATCCCAGGCCATGTCGTTCTCCCGTCGGTGGTAAGTGCTAGCAACGCTAACCCCCGACCCGTTCGTCGTCAATAGCAGTGCTAGCGCTCGTAGCGGTGCTATTGTTCGGCATGCCCATCGAGGATCGCCGAGAGCGCGAGCGGGCCGCCCGCAGGCGGCTCATCGTCACCACGGCCCGCAAGGTGGCCGAGGCCGAAGGCTGGGACGCCGTCACCACCCGGCGGCTGTCCACCGAGATCGAATACAGCCAGCCCGTGCTGTACAAGCACTTCGCAGGCATGGGACAACTCGTCGATGCCGTTGCCATCGACGGGTTCGGCGAGCTCGTCGACGTGATTCGGGCCGCCCGATCCTGCCAGGGCGCAGCCGGCACCGCCCTGACCCGAATCGCGCACGCCTATCTCGACTTCGCCCGCGACCACCCTGCCGTCTGTGACGCAATGTTCACCCGCGCGACCACCTTGCGCTTCGCCGCCCACGACGCACCGCCTGAGCTGACAGCGGCCTTCGCCGAGTTGCGCAACGCGGTCGGCCCCTTCGCCGACGAACAGGATGCCGACGCGCTCACCGAGGTGTTGTGGGGTGCGCTGCACGGACTGGTCACTCTCCGCAGTACCGGCCGACTACGCCCTGGCCACGACTCAGAACGTGCCCAGCTGCTCGTCGACCAGCTCACGCCGAAACACAACCCAACGACGACCGGTGCAGGTGTTGAACGAGCTCCGCGCCGCCGCCCCGGTTCCGTGTCCACTACTTGGGGTCAAGGGCCCCCCAGGAGACCGGTGCTTTGATGAGGCTGCCGCCGACCTTCTCGATCTTGATGCGGGTCACGAATCCGGCTGGCGCGTCGGGCGGGGGGAACTGCTCGCTCGACCCGAGCATCGCCTCAGCCAACTCGACGGATAGTTCGGGGGCTCCGCCATCGACGACTCGCGCCGTACCGGTGATCGACAGGTACGGCGTCGGCTGTCCCGCGATCTTGGGGGCGAGAATGGTGACGGCGACCCGCCCGTCGCGGCGGATGTTGCGGGTCTTGCGGTACTCGTTGAGATGAGCGGTCACCAGTTCATCGCCTTCGGGCGCTGACCGCAAGGCCACCCAGACTACCGAGACCTGCGGACTGCCATCGGCATTCAGCGTGACCAGCGTTGCGTCAGCCCCGGGGCCGATCAGTGCGCGGGCGGATCCATCGAGATTCATGTCGTAAGACCTTTCGTGTGGTTTCGCCGCCTAACGGTCGTGCAGACATGCCTGCACGACCTCGGTCGGCTCCGCTGGGTGCGGGGTGAATTTCGTTTCGGCAAGGTCATCACGCATCGAGGACGAGACGGGAAGATCTTGCGCGCGAGACGCAGATCATCATGCTGGCGCCCGCCCGGCGTTCTGGGTCCGCCAGCACCGAGTCGCGGTGGTCGGGCTCGCCGCTGAGAACCGCCGTCTCACAGACGCCGCAGGTGCCTTCCTCGCAGGAGTAGACGATCGGGATGCCCGCCTCCTCTGCCACCTCCATGATCGATCGGTCCGCTGGGATCGTGAGCGTGACACCGCACTTGGCGAATTCGACCTCGAACGCCGTGTTCTCGGCACCAGAGGACACATCCGGGTCTGGGGCGAACCTCTCCATGTGCAGCGCGCCCGGTGGCCACGACGCGCACGCCGCCTCGACTGCGTTGAGCAGCGGGCCTGGTCCGCAGCAGTAGATCGCTGTGTCCGGTGCGGGGGAGGAGAGCAGGCTCGTCACGTCGAGCAGCCCGTGCTCGTCCTCGGGCCGCACACTCACCTGCGGGCCCCATGCCGCGGCGAGCTCGTCGGCGAAGGCCATCGACCCACGGGTACGCCCGCCGTACAGAAGGGTCCAGTCGGACCCGGACGCCTCGGCGGCGTCGATCATCGGGATCATCGGAGTGATGCCGATGCCTCCGGCCACGAACACGTACCGCCGGGACGGAACCAGCGCGAAATGGTTGCGAGGAAGGCTGATTGGCACGTTGTCGCCGGGTTTGAGGCGGTCGACGATGTACGACGACCCCCCGCGGCTGGTTGGCTCGCGGAGGACGGCGACTTCGTAGTGGTCGCGGTCGGCAGGCGAGGAGCACAGCGAGTACTGACGGACCATCATCGGGTGCCCGCCCACGTGCAGGTCGATGTGCGCGCCAGGCTCCCAGGCAGGGAGGGCACCGTTGTCCTGGCGTCCCAGTCTGAGCTGGACGACGCCTTCGGCAACGGTCTCCTTCCGAAGCAGGATCAGGTCGAGTGTCTCGGGGGTTGGCATGGATTCACCTCATCTAGCGGCGTGGCGGCGGTCCCGCACCCTTTGGAAGAAGTCAAGGAGACTGGGCTGATCGATCGCGCCGACGTGAGCCGCAACGGTCGATCCTCTGAGGATGTTCTTGACGGGCACCTCGAGCTTCTTGCCGGTCAACGTGTGCGGGATCCCAGGCGCCTCGATCACTTCGTCCGGGACGTGACGCGGCGAAACCCTGTCGCGCACGGCTGCCTGGATCGTCGCGACCAGTTCTTCGTCGAGGCGATCCCCTTCGGTGAGCGTCACGAACATCGGCATCCAATAGCCACCGTCCGGTTCCTCGACACCGACCACGAGCGCCTCGGTCACCTCCGGCAGGTCCTCGACCGCCTGGCAGATGTCCGCGCTGCCCATGCGGATGCCGTGTCGGTTCAACGTTGCGTCGGACCGACCGTGGATGACGACCGACCCGCGGTCGGTCACTTCGACCCAGTCGCCGTGCCGCCATACCCCGGGGAACTCCTCGAAGTACGCACTGCGGTAACGACTTCCATCGGGGTCGTTCCAGAATCTGATCGGCATCGACGGCATGGGCGTGGTCACCACGAGTTCGCCTACCTCGCCAATCAGCGGCTCGCCATCGGCTGACCAGGCGTGCATGTCGACGCCCAACCAGCGCGCAGCGATCTCACCAGGACGGCTCTGCATCGTCGGCACACCACCGGCGAAGCCACTGACGACATCTGTTCCGCCGCTGGACGAGCTGACGGTCACGTCTGGTCCGAGCTCGTCGGCGGCCCATTGGTGCACGGCCGCGGTGAGCACGGAACCGGTGCAGCCCAGCATCCGTAGTGAGCTGAGGTCGAAGTCGGCGGCGGGGTGCAATTCGGCGTCTCGGGAGACACTCAAATACCCTGGGCTGACTCCAAGGTGGGTGACGCGCCCGCGTTCAGCGACCTCCCACAGCGCACGGGCCGTTGGGGCTCCGTCGAAGCAGTGGACCGTCGCGCCGCAGAGGAGTCCGCCCAGGCGCAGGTTCCACATCATCCAGTTGAGCGTCGTGTACCAGAAGAACTGGTCGCCCGGTCTCATGTCGAAGAGCAGGCGCAGTGTCTTCAGGTGCTCGACGACGACCCCGGCGTGGCTGTGCACGATGCCTTTGGGCGGTCCGGTCGTCCCCGAGCTGAAGAGAACCCACAACGGGTGCTCGGATGGTACCGGCACTGGAAAGTGCTGATGCACGGCTGGTTTCACGGCCACGCCCCACGCGAGTGTGCTGCCGTTCGCCGCATGGCCGTCCCCGACCAGCACGGTGCCACGCAGGCTGGGCAGCCCCTTGCGTACGGCCTCGACGTCGGTTGTCCGGTCGACCCACCGGCCCCGATGGTGGTAGCCGGAGGCCGCAACCAAGCAGGTGGGCTCGAGCTGGGTCATCCGGGCCAGGACTGCGTCCCCGGCTAGGTCGGCGCCACAGCCTGCCCACACCGCGCCGAGGCTCGCGGCAGCGAGAAACGCCACGATCGCCTCGGGACGGTCCGGCAGGTAACCGATCACGCGGTCACCCGCAGTCACTCCCAGGTCGACCAGTGTCGCGGCGAGAGCCCCCACCTGCTCCTCCAACTCAGACCAGGACAGGGTTTGGCTGATCCCCGTCTCGTCGTGACCCACGACGGCCGGACCGGCGCGACGCTGCGCGAACACTTGGGACACGTAGTTGATGCGCCCACCGGGAAACCACCGCGTCGTCGGCATCGCGGCGCCGTCGGTGATCGCGTGGGGCTCGGTCTCCCACGCCAGCTCGCAGTACTGGCCTACCGCGCTCCAAAAAGCCGTGGTGTCTCGGACGGACCACTCCCATAGCTCCTCGTAGGACGCCTCGACCCCAGGCCCGCCGTACGAGCTGGCGAGACGCGTGAAGGCGGCGATCGTCGGCTCCTCCGTCATCTGCGCCCCACGGGTGTCCACGAACGTCGGCGGCGCTGCTGACCCACCCGCGCCTTCGGCAGAGCCGTCGCGTCGACTCCGGCGACGATCGTGTTGGACAACGCCCCGATACCCTCGGCAACCAACGTCACCACGTCGCCCGGCTTCAGTGGGGGGACCTGCACCGTGTCGAGGTGGGCCCAGTACTCAAGCAGGCAGCCCCCGCCGCACGTCCCGGACCCCAGCACGTCACCCGGCTTGAGCTCGGTGCCGCGCGACGCGAACGCGATCATCTCCTCGAAGGACCACGCCATGTTCACGGAGTTGTCACCGCCCGCCGGAAGCGGGACGCCATTGAGCTCCGCATGGAGTTCCAGAGCGAGCCTGCCGTCACGTCGATAGGGCTCGAGCTCGTCGGGGGTGACGATCCATGGTCCGAAGGAGTTGGCGAAGTCCTTGCCCTTCATCGGCCCCATTCCGAACGGGATCACGGGCGCCATCAGGTCACGTGCCGACCAGTCGTTGAAGAGCGTGTACCCAGCGATGTGCTCGCTTGCCTGCTCGGGGGTCAAGTCCCTGCCTGCCTTGCCGATCACCACTGCTAGCTCGAGCTCGAAGTCCAGCAGCTCACAGCCGGGCGGCACTGCCACGGGGTCGCCCGGCCCGAGCACCGCATTGCTGTTGTAGAACAGGAACACCGGCATCTCGTACCAGACCGGATGGGGCTCGGTTGCGTCGAGAATCTTCAAGCTGCCTTCGAGATGCTCCTCGAAGGTCAGGAAGTCCCTGAGGGTCGTGGGTTCGATCGAGGCCCGTAGACGTACGTCCGCCAACGCGAGCGTCGAGCCGTCCTTGCTCCGGTCGGCTATTTCCTGGCGCTCGGCAGGGGAGGCGGAGAGGAGATCCACCAGCTCGACGTCGGCGGTCAGCGGCTGGACGCGGTCGTGTTCCACTAGGCCCAGCCGGGTCGAGCCGTCGACGTCGATCCGTGCGATCTTCATGCGTCCACCCCGAGTTCCAAGGCGGCGATCCGGCCGAACTGCTCCAGTCGATCGGCCCGCGGGCGCGTGGAGTCGAGCTCCTCGTAGACGTTCAAGACGTTGGCGGCGATCCGCCCCCGCTCCGACATGTCGTCGAAAGGTGTCATGTCGATTGAGTCGACGGCCTCCTCGACGGTGAGGCCCGCCTCGAAGCGTGCGGTTGCCTCTGTCGCAACGTGCTCGAGGTACTCGCGGACGCGACGGACACCCTTGCCATCGGTCAACGGCCCGTGGCCGGGTACGACGACCGCAGGTTCGAGGCCGAGGATCTGGTCGCACGCGGCGATGCAGCCCGAGATGGGCCCGGTCCAGACCAGCGGAGCTCCGCCAACGAACACGATGTCTCCGGTGTAGACCACGTTTGCCTCCGGCACATGGATCAGCACGTCCCCGTCGGTATGCGCGGGTCCCACTTCGATGAGTCGCACTTCTCGCCCGCCGATGTCGAGGTCCAGACGTCCGCTGAACGTGCGGTTCGGCGGGGTAGGGACGATCCCCCGGAGGTCGAAGTTTGCTGCGATGGGACGGATGAACTCCCCGATGTGGTCGTGCCTGTGGGGCAGGGCGCCCATCTCGTCGACGTTGTGCTGGGTCATCAGCTCGGCAGCAGCCTTGGACGCAATGATGTCCACCCCGTCTCCGGCGACGAGTTGGTTGCCGAACCAGTGGTCACCGTCGGAGTGTGTGTTGACGAGGGTCAGGATCGGATGATCGGCCGTAAGCGGCGCGTACGCCCCGAGCATCTCCCTGGTGTGGCCGAGGTCGTAAAGCGTGTCCACTAGCAGCGATTCGCCCTCGCCGCATACGAGACCGGTGTTGCTTTCCGCCCAGTGGCCGTCGGGGAAGAGCCATGCGAAGCAGCCGGCGCCGAGGTCGTGGGGGCCCTTGTCGTAGGTCATTTCGTTGCTCCTTCTGCGGGGACGACGCGGACTGGCAGCGTGTCGAACTTGTGCACGGTTTGACTGGGGCTTCTGAGCGCCTCGTCGGTGCGCTCGAATCGGACCACCCTGCGGGTGAGTTCGGTCAGCAGCGACACGACCTCCATCCTGGCGAGGGGCGAGCCGAGGCACACGTGCAGCCCGTTGCCGAATCCCAAATGGGTTCGGGCGTTTTGGCGCGTGACGTCGAGCCGGTGCGGGTCTGCAAACTGTCGAGGATCGCGGTTGGCGGCCGCCAGCATGACGCTGACACGCGCGCCCGCAGGAACCTCGACGCCGCCGATCTCGGCCGCAGCGCGGGTCCTCCGGTAGAAGGTCCTGAACGGGGTGCCGAAGCGCAAGAGCTCCTCGGCGGCGTTCGGGATCAGGTCCGGCTGGCTGCGCAGCAGATCCCACTGGTCAGGGTTGTCGATGAACGCGTTGATTGCGTTGCCGAGAAGTGCGCCGGTCGAGTCGATGCCTGCCAACCAGATCGAGGCCAGGGTCATCAGGCGCTGCGAGCCCTCCTCTTCGAGACCGCCGTCGGTCCCTCCGGAGTCCACGATCAACCGACCAAGGCAGTGGGCGGGCATGTTCGGCAATCCCTCGCCGACGAGCCACGTCAGCGCTTCCATGACCAGCGCGGCGTGTTCCTCGGTCCCGGAGGGCTCCTCACCACGGCTGGTGGCGTCGCTCCAATCGGCCAGGGTCTGCGCGCTTGGCGGGGTGACTCCCGTCAACAGGGTCATCGCCTGGTCGGGCATCGCCTGCGCCAACACCTGGACCGCATCGAATTCGCCCTTCTCGAGCGCATCCTGCGCAATCGTCGCGGCAGCTGCCTCGACACCGGGGCGAAGGGCCTCGATTGCCCTCTTGGAGAAGGAGGGCTGCACGGACCGGCGGATGCGGTCGTGGAGCGGGGGGTCATTCTCGATCAACGGGAACCGCTCGGTCCTGGTCGACGGCACGTCGAAGGTGACCCCGTCGGCAGACACGAACTCGGCATGGTTGCGCAATACGTGGACTGCCTCGGAATGCCCTGGCACCAGCCAGACATCGCGGTGCGGTACGTAGGTGGCCGGGCCGCGTTGGCGCAGTCGGTCGTAATAGGGATATGGATCGAGCTGCGCCTGGGGCGAATACGGGTCTAAGTCGGTCGGCTCTGTCGTGGGCGCTAGATTTGCCATGCCACTCCTTCATCAGGACGGACTTGCACTCGGGTGCATGTGGTCCAGGTCATAGTTGCACTCGGGTGCACTCTTGGTCAAGGCAATGTCGAAATGGAGCGAGGAACATGCCCACTGCGCCGCCGTCGCCCCTGTCGAACCCGCGCGCCTTGAGGACGAGGAAGTCGCTGTTCGACGCCGCCGCGAAGCTCTTCGTCGCGCAGGGTTACCAGGACACGACCATGGCGGAAATCGCTGCGGAGGCCGGCGCCTCCCGCCGGACGGCGTTCAACCACTTCCCAAACAAGGGCGACATCCCGATGCTTTGGGTCAGGCAGATAGCCGACCAGGCCGTCGAGGAAGTCACGAACGCACGCACCGATGACGTCTCGAAGCGCATCCGAGCCTACTTCCGGGTGATCAGCGAGGCCGTGGAGTCAGAACCCGAACTGAGTCGACAAATGATGCTCGGCTGGACCGCCGCGCTCGGACCGGCCCGGTACGAGTCGCAACTGCTGGCGGACGTCACCCCGTTCCTGAAGGACGGTCAAGAGCACGGGAGAATCGATCAGGCCGTGGACGTCGCCGTGGCTGCTCGCGCGCTCAGCGACGTCCTCCAGGGCGCCGTCTTCAGATGGGTTCGGGAACCCGACACCGTGCTTCACGAGAGGGTCGACAGCGCGATCGCGCTCGTGCTTCGCGCAGTGACGACACCGCCTGATCCGCGTCCCGCATGACGCGCACACGTCCAAGTCGCGCGCCCAACACATCGGAGTCGTTGGCGTCCTGACGTGGTTGGCGACTCGGCTGCACGTACCTCGCATCGTCTGGCGCCGTGTGAACGTGTCGAGTGTGGTGTTTGGCGTAACTCGTTGGGCCGCAGGAGATTGCGGCACACGTTCAGCGGGCGCTGCCGCGAGTCCCGCCAGGCGGTGATGGTTGCGGATCAGCGTGCGCGCGCCCAGCGCCGCTGCAGGTACCGCGTCCCCTCGACGCCAGCGCTGACGAGGACGGCCAGCCCGACGCCCACGCCGATCCCCATCAACGTGTTGTCTTGGAACAGCGTGCCACCTGCATAGCCGGCGAGGGCGGTGTATGTGCTCCACGCCGTGCAAGAGACTGCCGTGTAGCCCGCGAATTTGGGCCAACCGAGACGGGTGATGCCCGCGGTGAGCGTGACCAGGTACCGGCCGACCGGGATGAAGCGGGAGGTGATCAGCACATAGCCCGCGCGGGCTTCGAGTTCGGCGCCGAGCCAATCGTGCGCCTTGCGCCGTCTGGTCCCCGGCGGAAGGTGGTCGAGAACGCGATCGGCCATGACACGACCGAGCCCGTAGGGGACCATATCGCCGAGGAAGGCCCCTAGTGCCGTGGCAACGATGACGGCGGGGAGTTGCGTGTCGCCGCTGGCCGCGTAGACGCCTGCGATGACGACGACGGGTTCGCTTGGGATGGCAGGAAGGAACGAGTCGAGCAATGAAACCGAGATCAAGACGACGTACAACCAGGGCGACGAGACCAGGTCTTCGGCGAGCCGCAGCCAGTCGATCATGACGCGCTGCCTTGAGTCTGCCTAGGTTCGCTCAGCGCGCGGACGGCGTTCGGACCGAACGACGTGACTGGACGCCGCGTCACGCCGTCAAGCGCCACCGGCGCCCAACGGCCCGAGTGGGGGATGGACCCGAGTCTCTTGCACATGGTTGACCTACTTCGCTTCTAGGGAGTGCATCCTGAGCGCATGAAGGCCGGTCAGGACGGGGTGATGGCGCGGGCGGCAGCCAGGTCATACACGTCCGGGCATCCTTCCCAGGCGGCGGTACGGATCACCGCCCAGTGGTGAATTGCCCAGTGCTGGTTGGCTCTTCGCAGCTTGAGCTGCCAGTAGCCGCGCATCGTGCAGTAATCGACGACGCCAGCTCGCGCCGGGACATGGTGGTAGGCGACCACGTGCGCACGGCACTCGGCCTCATCGCCCGACAGCGCCACGACGAGGTTGGAGGCGGCGTGGTGGGTGCAGTCGAAACCCGTCAGGCTCTTACGAGCAAGTTCGACCAGGTCGGTGACGGTCATGACCGTCGGGGGCCTGCCGAAGTAGTGGGCCGACAAGTCAAGGGTCAACTCGCTGGTGAACAAGTCTCGCAAGGCATCCCAGTCCCGGTCGTCTTGTGCATGGGCGAGGCCGGCGACGATGTCTGCGATGGCCGCCCGGTCCACCAGGTCTTCCAGCGCGCTCATCCCCGTCCCCCCTGAGCCCCGGCTCCTTTCCAGTCGCGTGGGAGCGGCAGTATCAGAAGGTCCTTCACGCCACGATGGCGTACCCGGTCGTGGCGCAGCGAATGTCCCGTGGCTGCGAGCGCGATACCGTTGGGCGCGTCGATGCAAGAGGTGGGGGTCATCCCGATATGCGATTCGCTGCGGACGCCGTGAGCATCCAGTGGTGGAATGCGGCGTAGTTCCGCGCGAATTCCCTTGGCGTCGGCGCGTGCTCGACCGCGGCGGACAGTCGTGCGACGTGTGCGTATCGCGGCATTCGGTCGGCTTCGTAGGTGGCGAGCGCGGCGGGGACGTCGGCAGGTGCGGTGAGCAGTCGGCCGAGGAGGGCGGCGTCCTCGATGCCCAGCGTCGCGCCCGCAGTGATGTGCGGCGACATCGCGTGGGCCGAGTCGCCTGCCAGCGCGACGTGCGAGGACACCCAATGCGGTAGCGGTGGCACGATCATGATCTGGTTGTGCAGGATCTCCTGCTCGGGAGTCGCGCCGATCAGATCGACCAAGATCTGGTTGCGTCCGTCCTCGCCGAGGTGCGCGGCTCGCTCCAGGACCTGCTGTTTGAGGGTGCCGGTTAGCGCAGGCGTGTTGAATTGGTTCACCAGCCAGTACACGCCGCCGTCGTAGGTGCGTACGTAGCCCCCGCGGCAGCCGTCGGTACCCAGAATCAGCCGATCTTCGGTCACCGCGGTCGCGGGTTCTGGGATGAGCGCGCGCCAGACGTGGTGGCCGGGATGTTCCTGCGCCGCAGCGCCAGGCACCAACTGCGTGCGCACCGACGAGTACACCCCGTCAGCGCCGATGAGTACGTCGACGTCCTCCTCGCTGCCATCGGACAACCGGACCGTGACGTGTTCCTCGTGCTCCTCGTAGGCTTCGAAACCGGTGGCCAGGCAGATGTTCTCCGGTCCGACGGCATAGGCGAGCAGGTCGTTCAGCTTTGCGCGGTGCACCAACAGAAACTCGTGGAACTCGGCCCCAAACTCCGGGGTGTCGAGCAGCTGTCCGGCCGCGTCGTGGAAGTACATCTCGCCGGGTTTGCCGATGGCGCGCACCTGCTGACCGATGTCGAGCTCATCGAAGACCTCCATCGCGTTGTCCCACAGCCCCAAGCCGGTGCCGGCGGCGCGGATCTCCGGAGCGCGCTCGTAGACCTTGACCTCGATGCCGGCGCGACGCAGCGCCAGTCCGCTCGTGAGACCGATGATTCCGGCACCGATCACGGCAGCGCGCATCACTGCTCACTTCCGGCCGTGGTCGGACTTCCGCAACGCGCGCCGCGGTGGCGCCCCGAGTGCGTGTGTGTGTCCATGTGTGCTCCTCTGTGTCGTCGTGCTGTTTCTGACGCTAGAGACGCGGTCCGATTAACTCCAGTGCAATGTTGGTACATAGTCATTGCTCCAGTGATAATCGGGGAATGGACTACGACTTGAACCTCGTCGAGGTGTTGGACGCTCTGCTGTCCGAGAACAGCGTCACGAAGGCCGCGGCGCGCCTGCACATTTCGGCTCCAGCGGTGAGTCGCGCCCTGGCCCGCCTACGACGTGCGTTCGACGACCCCCTCCTCGTGCGGGCCGGACGCGACCTCGTTCCCACACCCCGAGCGCTGGAGTTGCGTGGCGAGGTACATGCAGTCGCGACCCGAGCGCGAGCATTGTTCACCCCGTCGAACGCTGCCGATCCTCGGACCGCAGTGCGCACGCTCGACCTACAGGTGGCGGACATGCTGTCGACGACGTTCATCCCTTCGCTCCTCGATGACCTGCGGGTCGAGGCGCCCGGCATCTCGCTGCGGGTGCGTCCAGAGGGCCTCGAGGACACCTCCGCCCTACGGGACGGACTCGTGGATCTCGAAATCGGGATCATCCGCCAGGGTGATCCCGAAATCCTTTCGGAGACACTGTTCATCGAAACGCTTGTCGGCGCGGTTCGGCCGAAACACCCTCTCGCCAGGGTAAAGACGGTCACGGCGCGGCGGTTTGCCGCAGCGGATCACGTCGTCGTGTCGCGGCGGGGCCGAGCCCACGGCCCGATCGACGAACAACTTGCCGAACTGGGCTTGCGCCGGCGTGTGGTCGCCGTCGTCCCCAGCTTTGCCAGCGCGCTGCACCTGACCCGCGGAACCGACGTCGTCTGCGTAGCCCCGGCCCGACTCGGAGGCCCGATGCTGGAGACACTCGGACTGCGTACGTTCGCGATTCCGCTGACGCTGCCGCACATGACGATCGGCATGGCGTGGCATCCGCGCAACCACCACGACCGCATCCACCAGCTTCTTCGCGAACGCACCCGCCACATCATGGCCACCTCCAGCGGCGCCACACCGCACTGACTGGCCCGCGTCAATCGCCAACCCCGAGTGCGTCATAGACGGCGGCGACATACTGCGCAGCCCGATTGGACCCCAAGATGTCGGTCCCCATCTTGTTCATGACGTAGGTGATGGTGACGCGTCGATCGAGGTCCATGATCGCGATCGATCCGCCCCACCCACCCCAGAACGCGACGCGTCCGGGAGGAATCCACCCCAGCGTGTGCGGATCGGGCAGTGCGTAGCCGATGCCCCACCTCAAGTGCAAGCCGTTGACGAGGTCCTGACCCCGGGATTGTTCGTCGAAGATGAGGTCCAGGGTGTCCGGCTTGAGTAGTCGGCCGTGAATGCCGTGGCCTGCGAGGGCGATTGGCGAGAGCACCCGGGCCAGTGACTGGGCATTGCCGTGCCCGTTGGCTGCACCCAGCTCGGCTGCTCGCCACGCCGGTGTGTTGGCCGCGGCCGCGTGCAACGACGGACCGGTGAAGGTCTTGTAGGCCACGCTGTCACGATCGAGAGTCGTGACATCGAAGTCGACCGTCGGTGCGACGATGTCGGCGACGCGGTCGACATCGACGTCGCGCAGCCCGAGCTGAAAGTCGGCTCCCAGCGGCGAGGCGATGTGATGGGCGACGAACTGCCGCAGCGACAGGCCGGTCAGGCGCTGCACCAGCTCGCCGATCAGATGGCCGTAGGTCAAGACGTGATATCCCGACGCCGAGCCGGGCCGCCACCACGGTGACTGCGCGGCCAGCCGAGCAGCCGCTGCGCGAACGTCATACAAGTCTTCCAACCGCGCGGGATGCTCGAGACCGGATACGCCCGAGGTGTGCGACAGGAGGTGGCGTACTTCGATGTGTTGCTTGTCATTCGAGGCGAACTCCGGCCAATATCGAGCGACCGGGGCGTAGACGTCGAGTTCGCCGGCGTCGACCAGCAAGAGAGCGGCCAGGCTTGTCACGCACTTGGTGATCGACCACACGTTGGTGATCGAATCGCGCTGCCACGGCTGCGTGGATGCCACGTCGCGATGGCCGCCCCAGAGGTCGACGACGCGATCACCGTCGACGTCGACGACCAGCGAGAGGCCGACTTCGGTGCCTTGGAGCAGTTGGTTGGCCACGGCGTCGTATACGGGTTCAAAGGACGCCTTGACGGTGCCACTGAGTTCGGTCATACCCGACAGCCTCAAACCTTGACACCCACGTCAAGGTCAAGCGCTAGTGTCCAGGTGTGCGTATCGGAGAGCTCGCCGCACGAGCAGGTGCCTCGACGCGCCAGGTGCGGTTCTATGAGGCAGAAGGCCTGATCGTCTCATCGCGTGAGTCGAACAACTACCGCGACTACGACGAGACGGCGCTGGGTCGAGTCATGCAGATCAGAGAACTGCTGGACGCGGGCCTGTCGACTCGAGTGATCCGAGCTGTCTTGCCTTGTCTGCAGTCACCGCGCCAGCCGATCGTCTTCGAGGGCGTTACCGACGAGACGGTGGCCACCCTGGAACGTCAACGGGACACACTCACCGAGCGCATCGACGTGCTGACCCGGAATCGTGACGCCGTCACCGCTTATCTTGCTGAGCTTCAAGAGCATCGAATGCGATGACGTGAAGCCGGGTGACCGCAGGCGGCGAAGTGGATCATCTCGTCGAAGATCGCTGTCGGCATCGTGAATGGCGTCATGGAACGACGATGCGGAATTCCGGCGCCTCGGCGCCAACCCCGATCCAGTGAAACTCGCGGTCTGCCACTAGCCCAGATCTACGACGACCTTGCCGAAGGCGCCGGTATCGAGATGGTCCATCGCGGCGGTGAGCTCGGCCAGTGGAAATCGCCGATCGATCACCGGCTTCAAACCGGAGCGGTCGACCGCACGCACCAGGTCTTCAAGAGCGCTTCGGTGTCCAGTGCCAATGCCGTGAATCGTAATGTCCTTGAACAGCATTGGCTCCACCGGCGCCTCCACCTTCCACCCCTCCAGCGCACCGATCTGATAGATGCGCCCACCGACGGCCGCCACCTGGACAGCCTCACCGAGGTGAGGCCCACCGACCAATTCGAGGACGTGATCGGCACCATGATCGCCGGTGACGCCGAGGACGGCGTCAACCCAGTCCTCTCGCCGCCGGTCGATCACGTGGTCGGCCCCGATGGCCTGAGCGCGTGCCAGCTTGTGGGCACTCCCGGAGACGATCACCTCTGCGCCATGCGCCTTGGCGATCTGCAGACCGAACAACGCGACGCCGCCGGTACCCTCTACCAGGACCGTTTCGCCGGCATGCAAATGACCACGCTCAACGAGTGCGAACCACGCCGTCAGTCCAGCGCAGACCAAGGTGCTAGCTTCGGCGAAATCCAGAGTCGTCGGTGCCCTGACCAGCCAATCCTGCGGTAGCGCGACGAAGTCCGCCAACACCCCCGGGTAGAACCCACCGAGCGTCCGGTAGGACGGAGTGCGGGCGTTGCCGGGCCGAAGTCCAGCAATCCAATCAGGGGCCATGGTCGAGATGACGTGGTCGCCGATGTCGAAGCGGGTCACGTCCTCACCCAACGACACCACGGTTCCCGCCAAGTCGGAACCGGGCGTGAAGGGAAAGCCAAGCGGCAACCCTCTCCCGCTTTCGGTCACCATCTTGTCCCGGTAGTTCAGTGCCACCGCTGCAACGTTCACCAGCACCTCGCCGGGTTTCGGCGTTGGTATCGGAACCTCTCTGAGCTGCAGGGAGTTCCGGCCCACATCGTCCATCTCCCAACGCCTCATCGTCGCTGTCATCATCGGCTCCCTTCGGTTCAAGCCGCGGGCGGAGTTAGCCGCGCTCCGCTGCGCCTGCGGCTGTGTTGATGGCGGTGTCGATGGCGATGTCGATGTCGACGTTGATGGCGATGTCCTTCCGTCGACTGCGCGTCACGGGCGGTGCCTGACTCCCTCAGCAGCGCCCGCCGCCAGCGCCTGACCCCGCACCGCGGCATCGCCCAGCGCAAGATCAACGGCGTCGAGGAGACTCTGATCCAGGGTGATGCCCGAGGCCGCGACGTTGGCACGGACCTGCCCCGCCCTGGACGCGCCGATGATCGCCGACGCGACTTCGCTGCGACGAAGGACCCACGCAAGAGCGAGCTGTGGCAACGCCATATCGGCGTCCTTGGCGGCCCCCGAGAGGCGTTCGACGGCTTGCAGCGCGGCCGGGTTCCAGACAATGCCCTTGGCGACGTTCATCTCTTCATGCGCGAAGCGCGAATCGGCTGGCAGGTCCTCACCAGCTTTGTACTTTCCGGTCAGCATGCCTTGGGCCAGCGGCGACCAGACGACCTGGGCGATCTGGTGTGATGCGCACAGGTCGAAGACTTCGTCCTCTGGTGCCTGCCACAGCATGGAATATTGTGGTTGCGACGCCGCGAAGAGATCAGATCCCCCTAAGGCGACCGCGGCCTGGATCTGCTCAGGCGTCCATTCGCTGAAGCCGAGGTATCGCGCCTTGCCTTGCGCTACGACCTTCTGAAACGCCTCCACGGTCTCCTCGATGGGTACCTCGACATCGAATCTGTGCGCGTAATAGACGTCGACGTAGTCGGTGTCCAATCGGCGTAGCGACGCGTCGATCTGCTTGGCGATCTGAGCCGCAGACAGCCCGGCGTCGGTGTCGGACATCGGCGAATACACCTTGGTCGCCAGTACGTACGAATCCCTGGGACGATCGGAAAGGAGCTTGCCCCAAATGGTCTCGGCTGCTCCCTGGCCGTAGGCGTTGGCCGTGTCGAAGAAGTTGATGCCACACTCGAACGCGGCGTCCAGGCATTCGCGGATCCGCTGCTCGTCGATGCCACCGGCGGCGGTCAGCCACGATCCGAGCGAAATCTCCGATACGTCAACGTCAGTATTGCCCAACTTACGGTACTGCATGCTGCACTCCTCTCGATGTTCGCCAACAACGGCGGCTGCCTGAGGCGCCCTTCGTGCTATCCCCGCGCCTGCTCCGTTCGCTCGGCCCGGACCTCTGCGTACGGCCTTGGCTCTATTCGCTTGGCGGGACTGGCTGTTCGGCGCGACGGTGACGCCAACGATGCCGGCCAGTCAGGCCGGCGATGGCGCGGCAGGTGCCCGGCTCTGCGACGAAAGCAGAGCTGCCGTCGCGGTCACCGAAAGCGTTTGGTAGCCAACGACGATCTCACCGACAACGGGGTTGATGAAACACACTCTCCGTGCAAACGCTCTTGAACGTGGTTGTATGCCCCGAACGGCACGATTCTCTCATCCCGTTGTTCGAGTCGCGCATGGCATGCCCTCTCAACCGACGCGGTCTCGCACTCTCACACCGGCTGAAATCCGAAATGGATTACGGCGCAACCCTTGTCCACAGGTCGTTGAAGGCGACACTGTCCAGGAGCACTTCGGCCCGAACGACGCGGAGGTCGTGCATGTGGAGGAACCACGCGAAGGTATTGCTATACGGCTTCCCGTCGAGCGCCGTGCCGGAAGCGTCGAAGAACGCGATCACGGTGTCTCCCTCGGCATACAGCCGGCGAATGACCGGTGTGAGGGCAGTCGAGAACCGCGCACCGAAGGGCTCCAGCACCTTGGCCTCCAATTCGGCCTTGCTGGTGTACGTCCCCGCGACGATCACGCTGCCGGCGACTTCCCATGTCACGTCTGCATCGAGCAGGTCGAATATGCTGCCCGTGCCTGCACTCCACGCATCGAAGGCCGAGCGCACCCGCGCAAGGTTCCGTGACTCGGTTTCTGACTCGGGCCCTGCTGACACGTCGCCGCCCCTCGGCTCGCCGCCAACCATTCCGAGGCGCGATACGATCGCCAACGGCGCGGCCACCAAGGCGAATATGCGGGATCCGTAACTCATGACTGCCTCATTTCTTCAACGTTGATTGCCATCCATCCACCGGGCCGGCAGGTGCGTCGCACCTTGCCCGGCGAGCTCTCATTGGTGAGGATCGCCTCCGCCAGACGCCGCGCACGTCGTGTTCGCGGCGTGCCGTCGAGCGAACTTACGCACGAATGTCCTGAGGATCACGCCCATCGGACCCAACGGAGAGTCTCTGAGCGGGACGATGCGCGGTGCGCGGTAGCCGGGCCGCCAGTCCTCGCCGCGTCGCGTCGATCAACTCCGCGCGCATCCGACGTGACAGTGCCGCGGTCGGAATCAAGCCACCCGACCCGTGGAATGCGCCCGGAAACAGATGCAGCTCGGCCGCAACACCGTCCCGCAAAAGCTGCTGAGCGTACGCGATGCCTTCATCGCGCAGCGGATCGAATTCGCACACACAGACATACGCCGGCGGCAGCCCCGACAGGTTCGTCGCACGCGACGGCGCAGCAAAGGGCGACACCGCATCACCTTCGGCATGTGAGCCCAGGTAATGGCGCCAGCTCTCAACCGCGTTCGGCAGGTTCCACATGGGTGTGTCGACGAACTGACGCATGGACGTCGTCTGTAGCCGATCATCGAGCGCGGGAACGTCCAGGAATTGGAAGCGCAGCGCCGGACCGCCCCTATCACGGGCAAGCAGCGTCGTGGCCGCCGCAAGGCCAGCACCCGCGCTCACCCCGCCGATCCCAATCCGATCGATGTCGACAGCCAGCTCAGAAGTGCCGTCGGCAACCCACCGAAGCGCGGCGTAGCAATCCTCGAGCGCAGCGGGGAAGGGATGTTCGGGAGCTAGGCGATAGTCAACCGATACCACCACCGCCCCGAGCTCGGCGGCGAGCAGCGCAGGCAATTCCTTGTCGCCATTCGCGTCGCCCAGCACGAACCCGCCACCATGCATGTAGACGAGTGCTGGCAGCGCCGAGCCCGAATCGGGCGAGAACACCAGGACCGGCACGTCCGGAGCTCCTGCGGGTCCCGGCACAGTCCTGGCTTGCATCGAAATGCCCTCGGGCATGGAGAAGGGGGCCTCGGACTCCGCGGCCGCCATGAGTGCGCGTGCACCAGCGAGATCCCGAATGTCCAATGTCGGAAGCATGGAGATCCACGGTTTCAGCTCCGGGTCGAACCTGTAGCTCACTGCGGCCTCCTCCTGATTGATTGACTCCCAGTGTCACGAGTTGGGTTCGGCCGGTCATCATCCATCCGGCGCTGTCTCGGCGTCCTACCGATCCGATTGGATAGCTCCGGTGTCCGGTGAGCTGGACGAAGACCGGTATTGGCGATCGCACCGTTGGGGGGTACTTTGGAGGTTTCGTTGCCGGCGAGGTTCGAGGTGAAACCGTGCGTGGGCTCTTGCTGAGGCTGTCGGCACTGGATGCCGACGCCGAGAGCGCTGTCCGGCTGATCACGTTCTTCGATTCGCTTGTCGAGCAGGAAGTCAAACTGGAGGAGCTGCTGCGCAGCGCCGCCATCGTGGCCGGCTGCGCAGTAGGTATCCAGGACCTCGACGGGCAGTTCGCGGCCCGGGCGCTTCCTGACGGGACGTCGGACAGCGAGCGCGCCGGACGAGGAGCCACCTTCAGGAAAGTGGCGGCGGGCCATCATGTGTGGATCGGACGCAGTGGTGAAAGCTCACTCGCGCTCGATGAGCTACTGCTGGAGCGTCTTGCGATTGCCTCCATCCCCACCCTCGGGCGCGGAGATGCACCGACCCTGCTGCTCGGTGACCCCGCACTCCTGGAGTTGGCGGTCGGAGGTTCGACAGCTGCCCCGGAGCGAACGCGTGCCATACATCTGCTTGGTCTCAAACCTTGCACTTCGTTGACCCTGCTCGCGGCCCTTGGCCCAATCGACGGCATCGACGCCCTGGCAGCCGGATTGGTCGGCCACGGCTCCCGCCCACGTCGGGCGATCATTGGCACGGTGCACGCCCTGGCAGTCGTCGGTACATCCCCGCCCGACCTCGCCACGCCCGAAGGCGTCACGGTCGGAGTCGGCTCGACTGGATTTGCCGTCGACATGCCGTCGTCGTGGCAAAAGGCCCTCCGCGCGTTGCGTTACGCCACCCCTCGCACGGAGCGCACCGACACGGGCGCTCATCCGGTGGTCTTTGCCTCAGATCTAGGCCCGTTCGAGCTCTTGGCCGCCCGGCTTCGCAGCGAGGACATCCACGGAATCGTCGACATCGACGTGATCGATGAGCTCGCGGCCGAGCCAAACGGCCTTGGCGTGCTCAATGCCCTCAACGTGGTCGTAGAGGCCGGTTCGTTGCGGGAGGCCGCCCGCCAAATGCACCTGCATCACAACTCGGTGTCCGCCCGGTTGGCGCGCGCCGAGGAACGCTTGGGTTATCGGGTTACCGAGCCGAGCGGGGTTGCGCGGCTACAGCTCGCCCTCGCGCTGCGGCGCCTCCGCGATACCGATCTACTGGCCTGAGCTCCTACTGGCCTGAGCTCCGCCACCGCGTCGCACCGCCATCGCATCTTCGCCGCCTGGCGACTCCCATGGTCGAACCCGACGCCATGTGGAGGGTGACGGCAGTCACTGTGACGCCGAATACTTTTCACCATGGAAAGTGATTCAAGGCACAGATCTCCGCCGTCGCCATGGGCGGCGCGCCTGCAACGCGGGGTGCAACTCCGCGTTGCAGAGCTGGCACCCACTCCGTGATCTCACACTGTCGACGAAATGACTTGTCGCACAAATCATCTGAAGCTTGGATAGCAGACCTCGCCGGAGACTCGCGGCAGGCACCACCAGAACCGGTCGTCTGAAGAGCTGTTTGGCAAGCGCCCTTTCCCTCATTCGCCATCCACGGCCCGAAGATGCGTGGCCCAATTCTGTTGAAGGAGAAGTTGATGCAACTCAGACTGAACGTGAAGCTGTTCTCAGCAGTCGCCGCCGCCGGTGCCATCGTCGCGATGGGTGCACTGGGCTTCGAACAGCCGAGCACCGGCGACACGGCGTACATGGCGAGTGCACGAGGTTGGAGTGCCGCGACAACGACGAAGACCGCGTCGCCCCGGGCACCCGAGACCCCTTTCGCGGCCCCGACTTTCACGGCCGCTCCATGCCCCAAGAGGGCCACCTTCCCGTGCTGACACGACGTGCTCTCTCGAAGCGCCGGGCAAGTCATGCGCCAGCGCTGCTGCGCATACCGAAGACGTGAAAAGGTTGATTCAGGTTGTGGGTCAGAGTGTTTGACGACTATGGAACGCGCGGGCTCGTTGCGGGCCAGGGAGTTTCACCGTCGTGCTGACCGCCGGCGTCGAGCTTCATCACGGCAGCCCCACGTTGCCGCGAACACCGACGCATATGTGCCGTGCGTCGACGCACCGTACCTGCGCCCATACCACCCTCGGCGGTCCCGCCGCATGCCGCGGGTGGGGCGCCGCTCGCCAGACGGCGACGCCAGCGACGGAAGTCGACGCCACATGGCGGGTGACCGAGGTCACTGTGCTGTTGGACACTCTCAACATGTCAATTTCATTGGGAGGCGCTGCCGTCCAATCGCACGGCATCGGGCCCTTTGCGGCGGTGCCGTGGCGGACTCTCCGGCGGGCGTAGCGACCGATGTCGATCTCGTCGGGTCGATGGTGGTGAACGACTCGCGCCATCCGGGGACAGATCGGTCGACAACCGCGAGCGACGAAGACATCCGCAACGAATGCGGAAAGCGGAACCGCACGGTGTGCGGCAATTCAAAGGAGATTGCGGAATGTCCACCATCGCCGAAGGAACAGACAACGGCACCGACACCACCCCAGAGGAGGTCGACGTCGTCGTAGTCGGTGCCGGGTTTTCCGGGCTCTATGCATTGCATCGGTTACGCAGGTCCGGGCTCAGCGTGATCTGTTTCGAGGCCGGCGACGGCGTCGGCGGAACCTGGTACTGGAACCGGTACCCAGGCGCACGCGTCGACATTGAAAGCGTCCAGTACTCATATTCTTTCGACGATCAGCTGCAGCAGGATTGGCACTGGCCGGAGTTGTTCTCACCGCAGGAGGACCTGGAGAAGTACATCAATCACGTGGCCGACCGGTTCGAGCTGCGGCCGATGATCCGCTTTGGGGCCCGAGTGAATCGGATGCAGTTCGACGAGGGCATCCGGATGTGGCATGTGTCGACTGAGTCCGGTCACCGGGTGACGGCCAAATACGTCTTCGCCGCCACGGGTCCACTGGACGCGACGAACATCCCGCAGTTCCCCGGACTGGAGAATTTCCAAGGGACGCTGGTGCACACGTCGCAATGGCCAAGGGAAGGCGTCGATTACGCCGGTCGACGCGTCGGCGTGATAGGGACGGGCTCCACGGGGGTGCAGGTGGTCCCGGAGATGGCAAAGGACGCTGGGCACCTTCACGTGTTCCAACGAACCCCGGTGTATACCGTGCCTGCCCACAATCAGCCCCTTGATTCGTCCTACGAACGGGATTGGAAGGAGCACTATGCCGAACGCCGGGCGATGATGCGGCGCCACCCGAACGCCCTGGTGCTCCCGATGCAGGGCCACGGTTCGATCTTCGACTACACGCCCGAGCAGCGGCTGAAGATTCTCGAAGAGGCTTGGCAGGCGCGCAGCGGGCTGCTGTTCTTCTTCCTGTTCAACGACGTCATGCGGGACATCGAGGCGAACGACGTTGTCGCGGAGTGGTTTCGCGGAAAGATCCGCCAGATCGTCGGGGACCAGGAGGTCGCCGAGATGCTGTGCCCGAAGACGTACCCGCTTGGCACCAAGCGGTTGAGCATCGACAGCGGCTACTACGAAACGTTCAATCGCGAGAACGTCACTCTCGTCGACGTGCGCAGCAACCCGATTGTCGAGGTTACGCCCGCTGGCTTGCGAACCACCGCTGAAGAATACGACCTGGACGTGCTTGTTATGGCAACCGGGTTCGACGCGATGACCGGTTCGCTGACCCGAATGAACGTCACGGGCCTCGGAGGAGTGGACCTCGCGGACAAATGGGCGGACAAGCCGTGGAACTACCTGGGCCTGATGGTCTCCGGGTTCCCCAACCTGTTCATGGTCCACGGCCCAGGAGGCCCCGGCGTGGTCGCCCAGATGGTGACGCAGTGCGAATACCAGATCGATTGGTTCACCGACCTCATCGATCACATGGAAAGCCACGCCTTGGCCACCGTCGACACGACCCACGACATCGAGTCGGAGTGGTGCGACGAGCTCGCGGAGGTGGCCAACCAGACGCTCTTTCCGCGAGCCGACTCCTGGTATGCGGGCGCCAACATCGACGGAAAGGCCCGCAGCTTCATGATCTGGGTCGGCGGTTTCGACGTCTTCGCCGACAGGTGCGACGAGGTCGCCGCCAACGATTACCGAGGCTTCGTGCTGAAGCCATGAGTCCGCAAGGAGGAAATATGACGTCGATCTCCATCGAGGATCGGCTGCTGATCGTGGACCTGCAAGCCCGGTATTGCCGCGGGCTCGACACCCAGCGCCGGGACGAGTTTCTCGGCACGTTTTGGGAGGACGGGGTACTGCACAGCTCGCTGGCTGGAGGCGAGTTCGCCGGGCACACCCGGATCGCCGAATGGTACGACCGGATTCACAGCGAGCCGGACTTCAAGCCGTTCCACTGGGGACAGCACCGCCCGGCCAACGTGATCTTCGACGACGCAACGGTGGACAAGGCGGTTGTCTGGTGCCAGTTCGAGCTGCTCACGCGGTCCGACGGTGTCCCTCAGGTGTCTTCCTACGGCGAATACCACGACGTCGTCACGAAACGCCATGGTGAGTGGCGCTTCAGCCAGCGGGTGATCCAGCTGGCGGCCAACGCCTTTGGCCCGACCGATACATGAACCGACGATTACCAAGACGAGAAGGAGATGACATGGTCGGTCGACTAGAAGGCAAGGTCGCGTTCGTCACCGGGGCGGCCCGTGGGCTGGGCCGCAGCCACGCGGTGCGGCTGGCCGAGGAGGGGGCTGACATCATCGCCGTCGACATCTGCGCACCGCTGCCGACGGTGGAGACGTACCCCGCAGCCACCCGCGCGGATCTCGACCAGACGATGCGGGAGGTGGAAAAGCTGGACCGCCGGATCATCGCCACGGTGGCCGACGTGCGGGACCACGGGGCGTTGCAGAACGCCCTCGCGGAGGGGGTCGCCGAGCTCGGCGGGTTGGACATCGCCATCGCCAACGCGGGAATCGTGAGTTTCGGTTCGGCCTTGGAACTCAACGAGAACCAGTGGCGCGACGTACTGGACATCAACCTCACCGGCGTCTGGAACACCGCGAGGGCTGCGGCACCGCATCTCATCGCGCGCGGCGGAGGGGCTCTGCTGTTCGTGAGCTCCATCGGTGGTCTCAGAGGCATGATGAACGTCGCCCATTACGTCTCAGCCAAACACGGCATCGTCGGGCTGATGCGGACGATGGCCAATGAGCTGGCGCCCCACCGGGTCCGCGTCAACACGGTCCACCCGACCAACGCGGACACCGACATGATCCAAAACCCCGGCACCTACCGGATGTTCGCGCCGGACGCGCCCGAGCCGACCCAGGAGGCGGCGTTGCCTGCGTTCGTGGGGATCAACGCGCTCGAAGTCCCGTGGGTGGAGCCCGTCGACATCAGCAACGCGCTGCTGTTCCTCGCCAGCGACGAGGCGCGCTACATCACGGGTGTCACGCTTCCGGTAGACGCTGGGGCGATGGTCAAGTAGGCGTTGGTCAAGTAGGCGTTGGTCAATTAGGCGATGGTCAAGTAGGCGATGCAAGTAATGGACATGCCACGACAGCCCCGCGCGGGCTCTTTGGAGGACACCTAGTGACTAAACCCAACCTCGGCCGTTACGGCGTGTTCGGTCTCGGTGCGCCGACCCCCGAGCAGGCCAAGGAGATCGAAGCCTTGGGCTATGGCGCTGTCTGGGTGGCAGGGTCGCCACCCGCCGAGCTCGAGTGGGCGGAAGGACTGCTGGAAGCGACCCAGACGCTGTGCGTGGCCACGGGCATCGTCAACATCTGGGCAACCGATCCGGGCGCGGTGTCCGCGTCGTTCCACCGGATCGAGAAGGCACATCCCGGCCGCTTCCTGCTCGGCGTCGGAGCCGGCCATCCCGAATTGCACCAGCAATGGCAGAAACCCCTTGAAGCGCTGTCCGAGTATCTGGACGAGCTTGACCGGTGCGGCGTCCCGCGGGAGCGTCGCGTGGTCGCAGCCCTTGGCCCCAAGGTTCTGAGGCTCGCCGCTGATCGCGCCGCGGGCGCGCATCCATACCTGACGACGCCGGTGCACACGGCACGCGCGCGCGAACTCATGGGCCCCGACGCATTTCTCGCTCCCGAGCACAAGGTGACGTTGAACGCCGACCCAACTCAGGCCCGCGCCATCGGTCGCAGGTCGTTCGAGACGTCGATCCAGAAGAGGAACTACCGCAACAGCTGGAAACGGCTCGGCTTCACCGAGGACGATCTAGCCGACGGGGGCAGCGACGAGCTGGTCGATGCCGTCGTTGCGCACGGCACCACCGAAGACGTGGCCGCGCGGCTGAACTCATTCCTTGCCGCAGGGGCCGACCACATCCCGCTGCAGGTGCTCGGCGATGCCGACAAGCTGTCCGTGCTCGCCAAGCTCGCCGAGCCCCTTGGTTTGCGACGCACTGAAAACTCGATTGCACGGGGAGCGCCGTCGTGACTGTCGGAGCTCCACATGACCTCGCGACCGCGCACCCGCTAGCCGACAACAGGATCGTGATAGTCGGTGGCGGTTCGGGTTTCGGGTTGGCAACCGCACGCGGCGCAGCCGAGGCCGGCGCGAAGGTGGAGGTGATCTCGCATAGCGATGCGAGCGTCGCGCACGCGATCGCCCAGCTGCCGCCCGGCGTCAGCGGGCACGCCGTGAGCGCGCTCGACCAAGCGAAACTCGCCGCCGTGTTCGGTGACATCGGTCCGATCGACCATCTGATCTACACCGCAGCGGACAAGCCTCTCGCGGGTCCGATTTCGACCATGCCGGTCGACGATGTCCGGCGGGCATTCGAAACCCGCTATTTCGGCGCACTGAACACGATCGGCTGCGCGGTCGAACACGTGCGGAGGTCCATCACACTCACCAGTGGCGCGGCATCGATACGACCGCGCGCCACGTCAGGTGTGCTCGCGAGCGTGTGCGGCGCCATGGAAGGACTGATGCGGGCGCTGGCCGTCGAACTGTCCCCGATCAGGGTCAACTTGGTTCGCCCAGGGTTCACGAACACCGGGATGTGGGCAGACCTCGATGAAGACACCCGAGGCGCCTTGTTCCAGCAGACGGCCAACACGAATCTGGTGGGTCACGTCGGCGAGGCGGTCGAGGTCGCCCGCGCGTATCTCTACTGCATGACTTCGACTTATGCGACCGGGTCGATCGTCACCGTGGATGGCGGTTACGCGTTGACCTGACGCGCTACGGAGTCCGGCAGGAAAAGGAATAGTGAATCGGCTCTGGCTGTTTCGCGATTCTCGGGCTCGCGCATGTCGACATACACCTCGGCTTCGGGTGATCTCGCCGTCCGGCGAAGGCGCCCTATCCAGACACCGCCACGTGGAGGGTGACGACGTTGAACGCAGTGTTGGAGACTGGGGGACAAGACCCGTTACCTGTTGCGGCACTGCCACTCTCATGACGCCCAGCGCGGGCTGACCCGCCGAACACACGGGCCCCACTTCGAACCATCGGCCACTTGCAAGGAATGAACCATGACGCTCTCCGCAGACATCGATCTCCCCGACGACAGCTCGGCCACCGCCAATGCGCGACGCGCGATCGTCGACAAGTTGTTCGCCGACATGTCGGCTGGCCGGGTCGAGGAGTGCGTTGCGGCATTCACCGACGACCTGAGGATGGAGGTGCCGTTCCAGTCGCCGGGCATGACGTGGAAGTGCCGCAGTAAGGCCGATCTGCGCGCCCTGCTGACCTGGGTGTCGGAGAACTTCAAACCGTTCGGCATCACCGCGTCGCAGAGCTGGGAAATGACTCCAAACGGACTCGTCGCACTCTATGCCACCGACGCAATTCGTCACCGCACCGGTCGTCCCTACCAGAACGACTACGTCGGCCTCTTCTTCTTCGAAGGCGGCCTGATCTCCAGATGGCTCGAGTACCACAACCCGATGGTCACCGTCGTCGCACTCGGTCGGTAGCCGCCATGACCGACATCAGTGGGCGCGCCCAAGGTGGCGTGACCTCGCCGGCGCAAGGCCTTGGCTTGTGCGACGTGGTCGAGTCGCACAGCCGGTACCGGAGCGACGCGATCGCCCTCATCGACGACGCCGGATCGGTCACGTGGTCCCAGCTGCGCGAGCGCATCGCGCGGATGGTCCACGGGCTGACGGAACGCGGTGTCGAGCGAGGCGACGTCGTCACCGTGGCCGACGGCATCTGCATCGACTACGTCGTCCTCTACTACGCCACCGCTCGCCTCGGTGCCGTCCTCGTCCCGCTGAACTGGCGGCTGAACCGTGCATCGGTGCTGTCCTTCATCGACAGGACGAACCCGAAACTCATCCTCGCCGGAAGCGAGCAGCGTGATCTCGTCGATCCCGGTGCAGACCACGTCATCGCCGATGACGTCGACGCCACGTGGGCCGAGCAACTCTGCAGCACGCATGCCGCAACGGCCCCCTCGCACGCCAACTCCGACGATCCGCACCTCATCATCTTCACCAGCGGGACCACGGGCGTCCCGAAAGCGGCGGTGCTGAGTCAACGCGGCACCATGTTCGACGCCTACGGGGGAGCACTGGCTTCAGGTCTGCGACCTGACGACCGACTCTTCGTGTATCAGGCGCCGTACCACGGCGGAACCTGGGCGCTCATACGGCAGTACATGCTTGTCGGCGGCTCGGTGGTGCTGACACGGTCGTTCAACGCCGCCAGGGCACTGGAGACCATCCGACAGCACCGATGTACCTCGTTCTTCGCCGTACCGCTCGTGCTCCAGGGACTCGTCGAGGCAGAGAACTTCGAGGAGGCGGACCTCTCGTCGCTGCGGCACGTCGTCTTCGCGAGCTACGACCCAAATTCCGGGGTGCTACCGGTGATCGAGCAGATACGTCGGCGCGGAACCCCCCGGATGACGATCGAACACATCTACGGGCAGACCGAGAACAGCTCGCTCATCACCACCGCCCGACCGGAAGTCTGCGAAGAGGACATCAGCTCGGTGGGAACTCCGGTGCCGGGGGTGCTCGTGTCGATCCGCGACGCCGACGGCGCTGAACTCCTCCCCGGCGAGGTGGGCGAGATCTGCGTGCGGTCAAGCTCAATGATGATCGGATACCTGGACAATCCGGAGGCGACCGCGGAGGCGTTCCGCGGCGGATGGCTCCACACGGGCGACCTTGGCCAAGTCGGCGAACGCGGAATGCTCCACATCGTCGGACGGCTCAAGGAGATGATCCGCACCGGCGGCGTCAACGTGTATCCGCGCGAGGTCGCGCAGAAGCTCGGAGAACACCCGTCGATCCGGGACTGCGCCGTCTTCGGCGTGCCCGACGCGCGCTATGACGAGCGCGTCGCCGCGGCGGTCGTGACGTCCGACCCGCACCTCACGCCGAAGGACGTCATCGCTTGGACGCGCGAGCGGCTGGCCAG
>NZ_JBEVLO010000344.1:0-51883 GCF_040509115.1 Mycobacterium sp.
TCGTCGGAGGTCACGCACACCTACGAGGAGCTCATCGAGCGGATGCTGGACGCGGGATTGGCGTACACGGACATCGTCGATCAGCAGACGTCAGTCGTGATCTGCGACGAGCCGCGGCCCGATCAGGGACGTGGCTACCAGGCGATCGAGATGGGGGTGCCGCTGGTCAGCGACGCCGAGTTCATGCGTCTGCTGGACCGCGTGGTCGGCGGCACCGACGTGGAGCAGTTCACCGATGCCACGCTCGCCGGTGATCAGTTCACCCTCTTCTAGGGCTAGCCGCGAGTTCTAGGGCTAGCCGCGAGCAGCCCGGTTCACCGCGGACACCACGGCCCGCAGCGACGCCGTGGTGATCGACGTCGCAATGCCGACTCCCCACACGGTCTTGCCGCCGACGGATGCCTCGACGTACGCCGCGGCCTGCGCTTCCTCGCCCGACGACATCGCGTGCTCCGAATAGTCCAACACCGACACGTCGAATCCGACCGCGCCGATGGCGTCCACGAACGCCGCGAGCGGGCCGTTGCCCGCACCGACGATCTCCCGCTCGACGCCGTTGACCTTGACCACCGCGGTGATCGTGTCGGTGCCGCCGTCCACCTCGGCAGCGTCGACGTGCTGACGGATGCGCTCGAGTGGACGAATCGGAGCCAGATACTCGTCGGCGAAGACGTCCCACATCTCCTTGGGTGACACCTCGCCGCCCTCGCCGTCGGTGATCTTCTGGATCGCCTGGCTGAACTCGATCTGCAGTCGGCGCGGCAACGCCAGACCGTGGTCGGCCTTCATGATGTAGGCGACGCCGCCCTTGCCGGACTGCGAGTTCACCCGGATGACGGCCTCATAGGTGCGGCCGACGTCCTTCGGGTCGATCGGCAGGTACGGCACCTGCCACAGGATGTCTCCAACGTCGGAGCCGGACGAGTCCGCGTCGACCTTCATGGCGTCGAGGCCCTTGTTGATCGCGTCCTGGTGGCTGCCGGAGAACGCCGTGTACACCAGATCGCCGCCGTACGGATGCCTTTCGTGTACCGGCAATTGGTTGCAGTACTCGACGGTGCGGCGGATCTCGTCGATGTTGGAGAAGTCGATCTGCGGGTCGACGCCGCGGCTGAACAGATTCAGGCCCAACGTCACCAGGCAGACGTTGCCCGTCCGCTCGCCGTTACCGAACAGGCAACCCTCGATGCGGTCGGCGCCGGCCTGGTAGCCCAGTTCGGCTGCCGCGACGGCAGTTCCGCGGTCGTTGTGCGGGTGCAGGCTCAGGATGATCGAATCGCGGCGGGCCAGATTGCGACTCATCCACTCGATCGAGTCGGCGTACACGTTCGGGGTGGCCATCTCGACCGTGGCGGGCAGATTGACGATCAGCGGCCATTCGGGCGTCGGATCGATGACGTCGGCCACCGCGTCGCACACATCCTTCGCGTACTCCAGCTCGGTACCGGTGTAGGACTCCGGGGAGTACTCGAAACGCCAGTGCGTACCAGGGTGTTTCGCGGCTTCCGCGACGCACAGCCTGGCGCCCTCGGTGGCGATGGCCTTGACGGCCTCGCGGTCGGCACGGAACACCACTCGTCGCTGCAGGATCGACGTCGAATTGTAGAAGTGGACGATCGCCCTCGGCGCGCCCGCGCACGCCTCGAACGTCCGGGTGATCAGTTCGGGCCTGCATTGCGTCAGCACCTGGATCGTCACGTCGTCCGGGATCGCACCCTCGGTGACGATCTCGCGGACGAAGTCGAAGTCGGTCTGGCTGGCCGACGGGAAGCCGACCTCGATCTCCTTGTAACCCATCCGGACCAGCAGGTCGAACATCCTGCGTTTGCGCTCGGGGCTCATCGGATCGATCAGCGCCTGGTTGCCGTCCCGAAGGTCGACGGCACACCACATGGGTGCGGTCTCGACGACCCTGTCCGGCCAGGTGCGATCGGCCAGAGTGACGGGCTCGACTTCGGCGGCAAAGGTTCGGTACCGGCTGACCGGCATCGACGTACCGCGCTGCGTGTTCCACGCGGGCTGGCCGTGGTGAGGATCGCCGGATGGCGTGTTGATGGTGCGCGCCGACGTGTATGCGTCGATGGAATGGGGGTTGGGGTTGTTCACGGTTCTCGCTCCGGATTCGTCTGGGGGATTTCAGACCGGCGCATCAAGACCACCCGCGACGGGAAGCCAGTCCTGATCAGACCCCGTCGCGGCGTCCGAGGAGGAGCACCCGCTGCACGAAGGTGACTGTACTCCGCGATCCCGCAGGTCCAAAACACCCCAGCGAACGCCCAGCTAGTCGCTGAAGACGTCGGTCGACAGGTCGGGCGAGCGAACCCCTTCCCAGCCCTGCGCGCGCTGGTATTCCGCGACGGAACGGCGGATGCATTCCCCGACTGCGCCGGGATACGTCAGATCGGCACGGTTGAACGGCAGCCCGTTCAGCAACGGTGCGGCGACGATGACGTACCCGGCCTCGATGTCGTCGGCGCTACCGTCGCGCGCCAAGGACAGCTTCAGTCGATACAGGTACGTGCCGCGAGCCGGGTCCGGGTCGGGCATCTGCAAGGCCAACTCGAATCGGTCGGCGCGGTCCGGTGGGATCTCCTGTGCGACGGCGACCGGCACCACGTCGTGCAGCGTCGGGTCCACCGGCAGGGCGACGTCGTACGTCTGGCTCGTCGTCAGCGCGCCCCCGGCTCCCCAACAGATGGGCAGGTGCGTGTAGTCGACGACCTCGAGCCGGGCGCCGGTGATCACCGACACGTGATCGCCGATGTTGCGGACCGTGATCTGCACCGTCGGCGGCACCAACTCCCACGCGCCGTTGTCGGCGTCAACCGCGCGTGAGTCGCCACTGCTGACGGCCAGGTCGACGACCTCGAGGCCGGCGGGCGCCGAGCGGGGCCACCACAACGCGGCAGCGGCCGCCGCGATCACCACGACGACTCCGACGGCGAGGGCCAACACGGTCCGGTTCCGCCACCGCGCATCGCCTTTCGTGGGCCGGTCCTGGGGCATGGCGTCGGACGTGTCATCCCCTGCGGTCGGCGTGAAGAGATCGGTGGTGGCGCCGCGGACGTGCAGTACCGGGGTGACCCACTCGAGGGTGTTCGGCGTGCCCAGCATCGAGATGCGACCGCTACGAATGGCGCCGTCGATGCCGTGGCCGGTGGCGAGCGCTCTGTAGAAGCCGCGGGCGAATGCGAGTGCGGCACCGTCGCTGACCGTGAACTGCATTGCGGCAACGGCGCTCACGCCACTGTGGACCAGAGCAGCAGCGGTGCCGGAGAACAGATCCCGCGTACCGCCAGCCCCGGAGGAGCAGGAGTTGAGCACCACCAGCCGCGGGCTCTCGTCGGCCTGGTCGAGCAAGTCGGCGAGTGCCCTTGCCCCCACCGGGTTCGGCGCCCCGTCGGGACCGACGAGGTCGATCACGCCCTCATCGGTGTCGACGTCGTAGTCTCCGTGGCCGATGAAGTGAAGCACGTGCCAATGGCCGGCGAGCAGCTTCTGGTGTACCGCATCCCAGCTTGCCTCCGGCAGCCACTCCAACTCGATGTCCCCGTCGCGAATGGAGTCGGACAGCGCCTCGGAGAGCCGCCGTTGTTCGGCTGGGACGTCGAGTTCGGGCAACCCGCGTGGAGCGGCCACCAGGCCCAGCACCCTCAGCGGCGGGACGAGTTCCCTCGGTTCGGCCGTGTAGGGCGCATGCACCCGGCGAACGAGGGGCTCCTTCCGACAGATGTAGGCGCCGATCTCGTTGTCGTAGAGCGCCTCCCACGGCAGTGCGGCCAGTTTCGGGGCGGTCAACCGCAGCACGATGCGGAGACGTTCCTTGCGGTCCCCTGCGATCCCCATGCTGGCCCGGTAGGTGCCGAGAACGGGGCCGACGAACAGCGCATCGAACAGTCGTCCGCCGATGTCGCGCAGCTTCTCCTCGCTGCCTGCGAGTCCGCCGTCGCTCGCCGACGCCAGCACGATCTCTTCGAGCGCATCCCGCTCACGGATGAGTCCGTCGACGTCCAGATGTGTTGTGGTCGAGGGTTCTCCGCCGGAGAGGGCGTTGATCACCCGGATCACGAACTCGTCCGGGCCATTGGCAGCGCCGATCTCCAGCTCGATCTCGGACACGTCGGAATCAGGTCCCGGTGCAGCCCTCCTGGCGGGCATGTCGGCTCCTCGGCGTTGCGGGTTTGGCTGTAGTCGATCATCCAGCCCGGGACGGGGAGGCCGTCAGGGTAGTGCGCTACTCGAATCCGGGGAGGCCGCGTCCGTGGTCGCATGACGGAGCTACGTCGATTCGAGTAGGGCACTACTCACGACGAAAGCTGGCCAAACTCCACACCATGAATTCAGAACGGGGCGGGCCTCCGCAACCGCCAATCGTCAACCAAGGAGATTCCAGCATGACGACGACTCGAGACGACTCACTGGATCAGCGGACGGGCTATGACCCCACGTTCGTCGGCGAGGACGTCGCCCCACCGGCGGGGATCGACGCGGACGACGCCGTCCTGGTCGACGGTTCGCCCATCGTGAACTACACGCACTTCTCGCTGGAGCTCAGCAGGAGCCGGCGTCTCTGCCGATGGGTGGCGTGGAACATCGACGGGGCCACCGTGCGGGGCCCAGGCTCCGCCGATCCGATCGGGCGTGACGATCTCGAGTTCGTCACCGACCGCCGCATCGACGTGGACCTGCAGGTCGGCGACGACGCCTACAAGAACAATCGGCTGGATCGGGGCCACATCGCCAGACGCGCCGACCTGTTGTGGGGTGAGCACGACGAGGCCGTGCGCGCCAATGAGGATTCGTTCTTCTTCACCAACATCACCCCCCAGATGGACGACTTCAATCAGTCGTCGCGCCACGGAGTGTGGGGCAGGCTGGAGAACGCGCTTCTCGAACACGTCGACGACGAGAACTCGAAGGTCACGGTGTTCGGCGGGCCGGTACTCGCCGAGACCGACCCGTCCTACCGGGACGAAGTGGCTGTGCCCCTGGAGTTCTGGAAGGTCTTCGTCTATCAGAAGGATGGCGAGATTCGTTCGCGTGCCTTCCTGATCACGCAGTCGTTGCAGGGCCTGAAGGACCGAGACGCGTTCGGCGAGTTCGTCGTGTTCGAGAAGAGCGTCGAGGAGATCGCCGCCAAGGCGAACGTCACGTTCGACCCCAAGCTGCTCGAACTCCAGAAGCGCGGCCGCCCGAGGGGGCGAGGGCCGGTCGGTCCTCGCGCGGTGCGGCGCGAGGACGACGTCGAATGGTGATGCACGCAGGGTCATTCGGAAGGACGGATGGATGACGCGTCGTCGATCGCTTCACATCGGACTGAATCGGGTTGATCCCGGACAGTACGGCGGCTGGGACGGTGCGTTGGATGGCTGCGTGAACGACGCGAACGCCATGCGGGACGTCGCGTCCGCTCGCGGGTTTTCGGCGGAGTCGTTGCTCGACGAGGGCGCCACCATCACCGCGGTGCGTGACCGTCTCGACGACGCGGCCGCGCAACTCGAGGCCGGCGACTTCTTCTTCCTGACCTACTCGGGTCACGGCGGACAGATCACCGACGTCGACCGCGACGAGAACGACGGTTACGACGAGACGTGGTGTCTGTATGACACCGAACTCGTCGACGATTCGCTCTACGGTGCGCTGTGCACCTTCAAGCGGGGCGTGCGGGTCTTCGTCATGTCCGACAGCTGCCACAGCGAGACCGTCATCCGCGGTCGTCCACGGCCGCGGCCCCGAGTGGTGGAGCGGCCCGGCCACAAACCGAAGCTGGCGCCGCTCGAGGCGACCTACGCCGAGTTCGCCAAGAACCGTGAGGTGTACGCCGCGCAGAGAGCCTGGTGGACGCCGCGCGCGAGGGTGCCGAGCGATGCCGATGCGAACGTGGTGCTGATCTCTGGCTGCCAAGACCAGCAGACGTCATTGGACGGTCCGGTCAACGGCGCATTCACCACCGCCTTCCTCGACGTCTGGAAGGGCGATTACCGCAAGGGCTACCGAGACCTTCGCGACGACATCGTCGCTGCGGTGAACAACCCGGACCAGACTCCCGGCATCTTCTACTACGGCCAGGACGTGGCGGGCATGCTGCCGCAGATTCCGCTCAGCGACGAAGAAGCCATGCCCGCAGTGCCGTCGGGGTTCCGGGGGATATTTCCGAACGCCAATCTGCCGCAAGTCAATTGAGTACACGAACAATCGGAGGGATAGAGATCATGAGTACCCGCAAGTCACTTCACATCGGTTTGAACTACGTCGATCCGGAGCAGTACGGCGGCTGGGACGGTGAGCTGGCCGGATGCGTCAACGATGCGAACGCGATGGAGGCGGTCGCCAAGGAGCGCGGCTTCACCACCGACAAGCTCCTCGATGGGGAGGCCACCATCGAGGCCGTTCGCGACAAGCTCAAGGATGCCGCGCGCGAGCTGGGCGACGGTGACTTCTTCTTCATCACCTATTCCGGTCACGGCGGGCAGGTGCCCGATGACGGCGGTGACGAGCCCGACGGCTACGACGAGACATGGTGCCTGTACGACACCGAACTGGTCGACGACACCCTCTATGGGGCGCTTCGCTCCTTCAAGAAGGGGGTGCGGATCTTCGTGATGTCCGACAGCTGCCATAGCGAAACCGTCACGCGTGAGGCCCTGCGCGCCGACCGGGAGAAGCGGCGGGCGTTCGTGGACGAACGTCCTGGCCACATGTCGAAGCGGGCTCCGCTGGAATTCACGGCGAAGGAATATGCGCACAACCTGGATCGGTATCAGGAGCAGAAGACGTGGTGGGCGACGAGGACAACGCCAGGGCTCTCCGATGCGAGCGTCGTCCTGATCTCGGGGTGCGAGGATGCCCAGACGTCGATGGACGGACCGGGCAACGGCGCGTTCACCTACGCGTTCCTGCAGGTCTGGAAGGATGGTGCCTTCACAGGGAGCTACCGCCAACTGAGGGACGACGTGCTTGCCGCCGTCGACAACCCCGACCAGCGACCCGGAATCTTCACCTACGGCAAGGACGTCGACGCGATGTTGCTGCAACGGCCGCTCAGCGACGACGCAGCGTGACCGGTCGCACGCACTAGCGATGCACCAACAGCTGCTCGAAGTCCCCCGTCTGCGTTCCGTAGCGGCTGTCGTACTCCTGCACCACGGCCCTCTTGAGCGTGGCGACGTCGATGAGATCGGCGCGGTTGGGCGCCGCACCCCCTGTGAACGACTCATAGGCGAAGACGATGGCGTCGATGGCGACCGGTCGTCCTAGCTGCTGCGCGCCGATCGCATCGAGGAGTGCTTGAGCAACCGCCGGATACGGCGTGAACTCCGAATTGGCGAGGTACTCGCTGAGTTCGGCGTTCCCGCCGGGCAGGGTGGTGTCCACGCCCGCTGCGGCGAGGGTCCGGACGTAGGGGTCGGCATCCACCGCCTCCGACGTGGTCTCACCCGTGGTGGGCGGGACCGCCACCGACGAGCTCGACGAGGGGCCCGCGGACTCCGTGTGCGATACCGAATCCGGTTGCGGCGAACCGAACACGGCCACCATGACGACGGCGGCGATGACGACCGCTCCGGCGACGGCGGCGATGACGGTCAAGGTGGTCTTGTTCATTCGTGGCCGTACTGCGTCGGCCGACGGTGGGGCGGCCGTCACCGGCGGCGGTGTTGCCGGACCGTTGATGGTGAACAACGTCGAGGTGTCGCCCCGCACGTAGAGCACCGGCGTCACCCACTCGAGGGAGCCCGGGGTACTCAGCAGGCCGACGCGGCCGCTCCCGATGGCGTCGCCGATGCTGCGGCCGCTGGCCAACGCGCTGTAGAGCCCGCGGGCGAACTTGGTGGCACCGACGTCGCTGATCGAGAACTGCATGGCGGCAACGGCGTTGATGCCCCGTCTGACGAGGGTCGCCGCGGTGCTCGAGAACAGATCCTGCGTACCGCTTCGGCCGGACTGACAGGAGTTCAACACGACCAGCCTCGGTGTCGGCCTGGCCTCATTGAGCAGTCCAGCGAGGCGGTCGGCCTCGACCAGGTGGATGCCACCGTCGTCCCCGACGAGCGCGATGACACCCTGGTCGGTTCTCTGGTCGTAGTCGCCGTGACCGATGAAGTGCAGCACGTGCCATGTGCCGGAGAGCATTTCGTCCTGGACGTTCTCCCAGGTGGCCTGCATCAGCCAGCTGAGCTCGATCCGGCCGTCGGCGATCGGTTCGGCAAGCGCCTTGGACAGCTTCTCGCGCTCGGCCTCCACGTCGAGGGCGGCGAGACCGCTGGGGGAGGAGACCAGCACTAGCACCTTCAGCGGCGGGGCGATAGCGAGCGGCTCGGTGTCCGCGGACGCGATGTGGCGTATCAAAGGGTCGGTGAGACTGATGTATTCGCCGTTCTGCGCGTCGTACATCGCCTCCCACGGGATCGCGGCAAGGCCGGGAACGTCCAACCGAAGCACCACTTGCAGCCGCTCGCCACGCGCGCTGGCCGCGTCGGCGCTGGCGCGATACGCCTCGCCAACCGGTCCGCTGAACAGAGCATCGAAGAGTTGCTGACCGACGATGCGTAGGCGCTGTTCGCCGGGTGAGAGGATCCTTCGGCTGGTCACCGCCGAGGCCAGCACCGCCGTCTCCAGATCGTCCCGCGAGTCGACGTAGTACTTCGGGTCCAGTTGCATCGTCGCGGTGGAGTCTCCGCCTGCAACGGAACGCACCACGCGCACGGTGAACTCGCCGTCCCCCGGTGCCGCGGTCACTTGCAACTCGATGACGCTCGCCATGGTGAACCCCTCCCTGCATGATGCCTCACGAAGGCTGATCGGGGCCGCGCATGAACAAACCGACCCAGAGAGCCTGGCCCGGCACGCTGTGACAGCGCACCGGGCCAGGCGAGTCGCTGCGCGCTACGCCGACACCTTCTTCGTCGTCGATCTCTTGGCGGTGGATCGCTTGGCCGTCGATCTGCGCTTCGGCGCGGCAGCGTGCACCTCTGGCACAGCCGATACCTCACCGGATACCTCACCGTTGGGCGCCTCCGCGTGGATGGCCGAGACGTCCTCGACGGCGCTCGTCGCCAGCGGTGCCGATGACGGCGCCTCCTCCGCCGTCGCGGCGAGGAAGTCCACCAGAGACTTGCCGCCGAGCTGTGGCCATCCGTTACCTTCTGGCCCCCGCAACACGGTCCAGATCTCCTCCAGCAGAACGCGATCCGAACGGGGGTTGGCCGGCGCTGGCAGCGTGCACGGGTCGATGACGACGGGTTGCGGCGCCACCGTCGGCGCTGCCTTGCCCCGGAAGTCGCCGCGCATGTCCTTGGCCACCTCTGAGCGGAACCAGTTCATGTCGACGTTGCCGGGATCCCACTTGCCCTGAATTCCCGCGTACTCCTTGTGTCCGATCACCCGTTCGGCGTCGACGCCGAGTCTGAGTGCAAGCGCGGCGCAGGTATCCCGCATCGAAATGATCTGGGCGTCGGGCCACCGCTCGTTCTTGTCGTAACTGCCGCCGGGATGAATTGTCGGCCAGGCACATTCGATGCCGATCATGTGCCAGTTGGCGTTGTTGGTCGGCAGCCACGGGTAGCTTCCTCGGCCCGCATGCCAGCAGACGCCGACCGCGACGATGGTCACGGTGCCGTCGGGTCCGATGTGCAGATTGGCGAGCGGGCCGTCGAGATCGGGCCTGCCGTTGCGGATCGACTGAGCCGACTCACGCGAGTTACCGGTGTGGTGCACCATGATGCCGCGGATGTCCTTGAAGTCGCCGTGACCACTGTTCTGCCATCCCGGCAGCGTCTTCAGCCGATCGCCAAGTGCGGGTCGCAAGGCGTCTTCCAGCCAGGTCGGATCACCCCGGTGGGTACCACGGTGGGCGTCCTTCCTGCTCCGCGTACGCGACACGGGTCCCTGCGCGAGGGCCCGCTGAAGCACGGTCTTCGCTTCGTCCCACTGCTTCTCGTAACGATCGCCGAACCCGCTCTGCTGTACCCTCTGGGCGAATTCGCCTGCCAGCCTTGGGTTGTCGTGTGCGCGGGTGTAGTCACTGGCCAGGGCCGCCAGGAACATGTCCGCACTCTCGGCCAGGTCCATGCGCCTGCGGTTGCCATTGACGTCGCCGAACAACCCACCCCAGCCCCACGGGCGCCCAGGGGCACCGGGGCGCGAGACCTGCTGCTGGAAGTAGCCGGAGGACAGCCCGTCGTCCGACTGGCTGTCGTGGGGAAACATCTCGGACTGCGGATCCTTGCGATTGAACGGGCACCACCACTGCCGGTTGCCCTGGCGATCCTTCGCGCCCACCTCGGTCGAGATGGTCATCAGTGCGATGATGGTGGCGAGCTCGTCGAGTCCGCGCCGCAACGACACCGCGTGCACCTCACGCGCGATCTGCTCGCGGGTCCGCAATGGGCTGTCGTTGAACTTGTTGAAATTCTTCGATTCCACTTGAACTGCACCTCCTGTGTGCGCTCACGGACCCGGTTGGTCGCGACGGTTGCGCTGCAGTGGAGTCGAAGCTAGATGTGTGCACCGCCCAGCACGCGAGTAGTCGACTACCTGTTGCGCGAACGAACCGTGGCCGGGGTGAGCGAATTCGGTTACACCGCAGAGTCGGGGAACGCGACCACCGATAGGAAGCGAATCGGCAGCGCAATGAGGTCGACGGGACCGTGCGCGCCCTCGCCGTCGAGCTGGAGCGAGTCGCCGGGGCTCAGCCGGTACACCGAGCGGCTGTGGCCGTAGTCCATCACGCCGTCGAGCATGTAGATGAACTCGGTGCCGGGGTGCTGGAACAACGGGTACGTCCGGCTCGTCGCCGTGAGCGTGACCTCGAGGCACTCCAGGCGTTTGTGCTCGCCGCGCAAGGATCCCAGCAGCTGGTAGTCGTGTCCCTCACGGCTGCCATTGCGGACGATGCGCGCACCGGTGCCCGCCTTGACGAAGGCCGCCGGGCGTTCGACGTCCGCTCCGCGGAACAGGCTGGTGACGGGCACGTCGAAACCCTTGGCCAGCAGCGCCAACGTGGCCAGGCTGCACGACGTCTGGGCGTTCTCGATCTTGCTCATCATCGCCTTGGAGATTCCGACGCGGGCCGCCATCTCCGCGACCGTCAGGCCCTGCCGCGCGCGGAGCTGGCGCACGTTGCGGCCGATGGCTGCCTCGAACTCGAGCTCTTCCAACGCCTCGCGCGGATCGCGGTCACGGGCGGTCCCTGACTCGTTGCGGAGCAGTGGAACAGCGCTTTCGGGGGACGCGCCTTCGGGCGAGGACACGGTCGCCTCCTAGCGCATCTCGCCGGCGCCGGCATACGGGTATGGGGACTTCAGCAGCTCGTCCTCGGCGAATCGCGACAACCGGAAGTCGGTCTCCGGGATGCGGGGGTCCGCGCTGCGCCCGTCGGTCACCAGGTCGGCGACCAGCCTGCCGACCGCAGGGGCGATCTTGAAGCCATGCCCGCTGAACCCCGCCGCCACGATCAGCCCGTCGACGCCGGCCGGTGAGATCACCGGGTTCCAGTCCGGTGTGACGTCGTAGCAGCCGGCATAGCTGCCGGTGATCGCGGCGTTGGTGAAAGCGGGGAAGCGGGTGCCGACGCGGTCGACCGTGACGTCGATGAAGTCGTCGCCTGCACGGTTCGGGTAGTCGTCGGGGTCGGCCTCCTCGACGTGCGAGAGGTCGCTGTTTCCGAACAGCAGCTGCCCGCCCGGCTCTGGCCGCACGTACTGCAGCGACACCAGGTCGGAGAACACCGGAACCGGACCGAGTTCGACGCCGGGGGCGACCATCACGATCTGCTCGCGCACGGCCCGAATCGGCACGTCGATCCCGTAGGGCTCCAGCAGCTCCCGCGTCCACACCCCGGTGGCGATCACCACCGTCCCCGCCGACACCTCGGTGCCGTCGGCCAGGCGCACGCCGGTGACGCGGCCACCGTCGAGCAGGAGGTCGGTCATCGCGGCGCCCTGGCGGATGCGCACCCCGGCGGCGCGAGCGGACACCGCGAAGGCCTGCGCGGTTTGGTAGGCATCCCCGAAACCGCCGCGGGCCTCGTAGGCGAAGGCGGCGAACGGGTCGAGGTCGGCGAACGGCCACAGCGTCGCGACCTCGGCGTGGTCGATTTCCTCGGTCTGCACGCCGACGGCGCGCTGGGCGGTCAGGCTCTTGCGCAGGGAGCCGACGTTGACCTCACCGACCCCGACGACGTAGCCGGTCTGTCGGAAGCCGATGTCGGTGACGTCGGCGCCGAAGAACTGCTCCGGCCTCTCGAACACCTCGAGGCTGGTCGCCGCCATCGCCGCGAGCGAGCTGACGCCGTAGTGGCAGCGGACGATGCCGGAGGACTTGCCCGTCATCCCCGATCCGACCGTATTGCGCTCGGCGAGAACGACATTCGTGACTCCGCGCTGGGCAAGCGCCCAGGCTGCGGCCGCACCCTCGATGCCGCCGCCCACGATGACGACGTCCGCGGTGTCCGTCACGGGCGCAGTCCAGGAATCCAGTCGGTGCCCGCCAGTGGCACCCGCGCCATCGCGGCCGCTTCGATCGTGACGGCGACGAGGTCCTCGGGCTCGAGGTGGCGCACGTGGGCCTTGCCGCAGGCTCTGGCGATGGTCTGCGCCTCCATCGTCAACACCCGCAGATAGTTGGCCAGCCTTCGGCCGCCCTCGATCGGATCGAAGCGGGCGGCGAGCTGGGGGTCCTGCGTGCTGATCCCCGCCGGGTCGGAGCCGTCCTGGAAGTCGTCGAAGAAACCCGCTGCGCTGCCGAGTGCTTCGTATTCGGCGGCGTAGCGCGGATGGTTGTCGCCCAGTGCGATCAGCGCGGCGGTGCCGATGGAGACGGCGTCCGCGCCGAGCGCCAGAGCCTTCGCGACGTCGGCACCGTTGCGGATGCCACCGGAGACGATCAGCTGAACTTCCCTGCCAGCCGCGCCGCTGCGATGTACGCCGAGCTCGGCCAGAGCCTGCACCGCCTGCGGAATCGCGGCCAGCGTGGGGATTCCGACGTGTTCGATGAACACCTCCTGCGTCGCCGCGGTGCCACCCTGCATGCCGTCGACCACTACCACGTCGGCGCCCGCGTGGACGGCGAGCTTCACGTCGTAGTACGTCCGGGACGCGCCGACCTTGACGAAGATCGGCTTCTCCCAGTCGGTGATTTCCCGCAGCTCGTTGATCTTGATGGTCAGATCGTCGGGCCCGGTCCAGTCGGGATGTCGGCAGGCCGAGCGTTGGTCGATGCCCTCCGGGAGCGTCCGCATTCCCGCAACGCGTTCGGAGATCTTCTGCCCAAGCAGCATTCCGCCACCGCCGGGCTTGGCGCCCTGGCCGAGGACGATCTCGATGGCGTCGGCCTTGCGCAGGTCGTCGGGGTTCATCCCGTACCGCGACGGCAGGTACTGATACACCAGGTACTTGCTCTGGCCCCGTTCTTCGGACGTCATGCCGCCGTCGCCAGTGGTGGTGGACGTGCCCGCCTCGCTTGCGCCGCGCCCGAGCGCCTCCTTGGCAGGTCCGGAAAGCGCCCCGAACGACATGCCCGCGATGGTCACCGGAATGTCCAGATGCAGAGGATGTTTGGCGTTTCGATCGCCGAGGACGACGTCGGTGCCGCAGCGTTCGCGATAGCCCTCGAGCGGGTAGCGGGACACCGAGGCACCGAGGAAGAGCAGGTCGTCGAGGTGGGGTAGGGGTCGCTTGGCGCCCCACCCGCGGATGTCGTAGATGCCGGTCTCGGCCGCGCGCTGAATCGCCGCGATGGTCCGGCGGTCGAACGTGGCGGATTCACGCAGACCCAACTGGGCTCTGGTGTCGGGATTCTCGTTCATCAGTATCTCGATGCGTTGTCGACGTGGAAGTGGTACAGATTGCGGGCCGAGCCGTAGCGCGTGTAGGCGCTGGTGTCGTCGCCCTCGTAGCCTGCGGCCTTGAGCAAGGTGTTGAGTTCCTGGTGATGCTCGGGTCGCATCTCCTTGGCGACGCAGTCGGCACCGAGCGAGGCGACCGACCCTCGGACGTAGAGGCGGGCCTCGTAGATCGAATCGCCAAGGGCGTTACCCGCATCGCCGCGGATGACCATGCGGCCCGCCTGCGCCATGAACGCGCTCATGTGCCCGACGTTTCCCCCGACCACGATGTCGACTCCCTTGATCGAGATGCCGCACCGCGCAGCGGCGTTGCCGTCGATCACCAGCAGACCGCCGTTGGCGGTGGCGCCCGCGGACTGCGACGCGTTGCCCTTGACCCACACCGTGCCGCTCATCATGTTCTCGGCGACGCCGGTTCCCGCATTGCCGTCGATGGTGATCTCCGCCCGCTGGTTCATACCGGCGGCGTAGTAGCCGACGTGCCCGAGCACGGTGACCTTCACGTCCGCGTCCACCCCGACCGCGACGTTGTGGGCGCCTGCGGGATTGGCGATGACGAACTCGCCGGCCAGGCCTGGCGCGTGCAGCGCGGAGTTGACCTCCCGCAGCGGGGTCGTGGCGAGATCGAAGTGGACGGCTGAGGAGCGCTCCCGCGAGGGGTTCGTCACCGCGTCCATGCGTAGACCACCTCCGGCTCCGGTTCCCAGATCTTCGCCTTCTCGACACCCGGCAGGCCGGACAGCGCGCGGTACTCGCTGCCCATGGCGACCCAGTCGTCGGTCTCGGCGATGACGGCGGGCTTGCACGCGATGGCGTCGCGCACCACCGCGAAGGAATCGCGGTTGGACACCAGAAGCGTGTAGAAACCGTCGAAGGTGGCGCAGAGCTCCTTCAACGCGGTCTCCACGTCACGGCCCTCGGCCAGTCTGCTCGCCACGAACCGCGCGCCGACCTCGGTGTCGTTCTCGCTGTCGAATCGCACCCCGGCGGCGCGCAATTCACGGCGGATGGTGGCGTGGTTGGCGAAGGAGCCGTTGTGCACCAGGCACTGCTCGGGTCCCACGGCATAGGGGTGCGCCCCCGATGGCGTCACGGCCGACTCGGTCGCCATCCTGGTGTGCCCGACGCCCTGCCAGCCGCTGGCTTCGCTCAGACCCCACGACGCAGACAGCGTTGCGGGGTCGCCGACGCCCTTGAGCACGGCCAGGTCGGCGCCGAAGCCGGCGACCAGCGCGCCGGGGTACTCGGCCCTTACGGCGGCCAGCAGCGCCTCGGAGTCGACGTCGGCCGTGACGACGAAGGTGTCGCCGACCATCTTCACGTCCACCGATGAGCCGAGCTCGGAACTGACTGCAGCACCGAGGCTTTCGTGGTCCGCGCCGGTGTCGAGAAGTGACACGCAACCTCGGCCCGGCGGCGTCCACCCGGGATGACCGTACACGGCGACGCCTGCGGAGTCGCTGCCGCGGTTGGACATCTCGCACAGCATTCCGCTGAGCAGTTCGCCGAGCCGGGGATACAGGTCGGGCGTGCGCAGGTGCAGCCCCACGATTCCGCACATAGCTTGCCTCTCTTCGGTTTCGGTGGTCAGAATGCGGTCAGGTACTGGTCGACCTCCCACGGGCTGACCGCGCTGTGGTAGGCGAAGAACTCGTCGCGCTTGAGGTTCGCGAAGTAGCTCGCGACGCCGTCGCCGGACGAATCGAGCACCCCGGTGATGATGCCGTCGCGCTCGAACTCGTCGACGGCGTGCAGGAGGGTCGGCGGCAGCGTGGGGCGGTCACCTGCCGTGCCGAGCGGCCCGGGGTCGAGGGTGCGCGCGATCCCGTCGAGGCCCGCGCCGAGTGAGGCGGCGATGGCCAGGTAGGGGTTGGCGGATCCGTCCCCGCCCCGCAGTTCGACGCGCTGGTCGTCGGGCACGCGGATGTAGTGGGTCCTGTCGTTGCCGCCGTAGGTGGGCTGCTTGGGGGCCCACGAGGCTCCCGACGCGGTGGTCAGTGCACCGGTTCGCTTGTAGGAGTTGACGGTTGGGCCGACGACGGCCTGTATGGCGCACGCGTGATCCAGAATGCCCGCGATGAACGAGTAGGCGGTCGCCGACAGGCCGAGGCCGCGGTCGTCGGAGGCCGAGGCGAAGACGGCCTTCCCGTCGCTGGTCAACGACAGATGCAGGTGCAGGCCGGTTCCCGTTCGGTCGCTGAACGGCTTGGGCATGAACGTCGCGATCATGCCGCGGTCGGCCGCGATCATCGACAACAGGTACCGCAGGGTGATCACCCGGTCGGCGGTGGTGAGCGCTTCGGCGAACTGGAAGTTCTGCTCGAACTGGCCGTTGCCGTCCTCGTGGTCGTTGGCGTAGTTGGCCCAGCCCAGCTGGTTCATCGCCGACGAGATGGTGGTCAGGTGGTCGTACATGCGGGTGACCCCGCGGGCGTCGTAACAGGGCTGCGCCGCGGTATCGGCCGGGTCGGCGGTCGCCAGGCTGCCGTCGGGATTGCGGGTGAGGAGGAAGTACTCCACCTCGGCGCCGACCCACGGTTGGAAGCCCGCGTCGGCGGCGCGCTGGATCAGCGACTTGAGGATGACCCGGGGGGCGAACGGCCACGGCTTGCCGTCGACGTGCGGGTCGCAGTGCACGATGGCCAGCCCCTCCTTGATGAAGGGGATCGGGGTGAAGGACGCCGGATCGGGGATCGCCACCAGGTCGGGATCCTTGGGTTCCTGGCCGATGGCGCCGACGGCGTAGCCGGCGAAACCGACGCCTTCGGTCGCCAACAGATCGATGGCCTCGACCGGCACCAGCTTGGCGCAGGGCTTGCCGCGAAGGTCGACGAAGAGCGCGAGAACGAACGTGGTGCCCGCATCGCGCGCGAGCCCCGCGAGGTCGAGGGTTTCGTTGGAGGCCTCGGCAGTCATCGTGGTCCTTGTCTCTTGCAGGGAATCAAAGTATCACGGTAGGAAACCCATCTCGCAACCGGAGGTGGACCCCGCGACTGTGGGTTCGGCACCGAACTGTGTCAGCATCGACGCGTGAGACGGGTGCGGCCATTGACGACGGTGGTGGTGATGGTGGCCATCGTGGTGGGGACCGGTGTCTGGTGGTTGTTCTTCCGCGGTCCCTCGTCAGCGGATTGCGCGCCCGTGCGAGAAATGCTGACGTTCAACAAGACTCAGATCGACGCGCTGAACGCCAAGACTCACGTCCCCGACGAGGGATCCTTCGAGGCGGCGACCGAGCCCAGTGAGCTCGAGTACCGAGCCTGGGTCGACGGGCTGGCCGACCGCGCAGCGAAGGTCACGGCAGAGGGCTTGGCCGCGCAGGCGCACGAAACCGCGCAGGCCGCGCAACGGCTGATTGAAGCCCGACTCGACTACGACGTCCAAAGCGAGCACATCGCGCCCGGGGGCCCGATGCCACCGGCGGCGATGCTGGTCGTCGCGTTCAACGACGACTTCGAGGGCCGCGTCAGACAGCTGGCGACGACGTGTCCGGCGTGAACGCCGACCCCCAGCCGCCGGAGAAGGCGATCTCGCTCAACGGCAACCGCTCCCGGGGGAGCGAGTCGCGCTCGACGATGTCCTGCGGTGCCCCCGCGTAGTCACCGAGTGAGCCAACGGCGACGACCACAAGGGCGCGCACGCCGTCGGGAAGGTCGAATGCGGCCTTGGCGGCATCGGGATCGAACCCGGCCATCGGGTGCACCACCAGTCCCCTGGACACCGCCTCCATGCTCAAGTTGGCCAGCGCCGACCCCGTGTCGAGGGCCGAATACCGTGCCGTGACCTCGTCGGGCCCCTCGTCGGCGGCCAGCAGGACGAGCGCGCTCGCGGCATGCGCGTAGGCATTGCCCCGTTTCAGCGTCCCGGCCAACCGGTCGAAGGTGTCGTCGCCGCGCAGGCCGACCACGAACCGCACCGGCTGGCGTCGACCCCAGGTCGGAGCCCATCTGGCCGCCTCGAGCAGCGCGGCAACGTCTCCCGGCGCCACGACGGCGGCGGGGTCGAAGGCGCGCGGGCTCCACCGTGCGGCGATGTCTCGGTGGATGGGAACGGAGGTGTCGGCCAGCCGGCCGCTGGGATGGTCGGTCACTGGCCCAACGCTACCGCCGGGCAGGAGGGAAAACCGGGTGGGCAGACCCCTTATCCTTTATGGGACTCTCCCCTGGCCGTCGGGAACAGAAGGAAGGCAGACAGTGGCGCTCGTCGTGCAGAAATACGGCGGATCCTCGGTGGCGAACGCCGACCGCATCCGCCGCGTCGCCGAGCGCATCGTCGAGACCAAGAAGGCGGGCAACGACGTCGTCGTCGTCGTATCGGCCATGGGGGACACCACCGACGACCTGCTGGACCTGGCCCGTCAGGTCAGCCCCGCGCCTCCGCCCCGCGAGATGGACATGCTTCTGACCGCGGGTGAGCGCATCTCCAACGCGCTGGTGGCGATGGCCATCCACTCGCTGGGCGCCCAGGCGCGGTCGTTCACCGGCTCGCAGGCCGGCGTCATCACCACCGGCACCCACGGCAATGCCAAGATCATCGACGTGACGCCGGGGCGCCTGCGGGCCGCGCTCGACGAGGGCCTCATCGTCCTGGTCGCCGGATTCCAGGGCGTCAGCCAGGACAGCAAGGACGTCACCACGCTCGGTCGCGGCGGTTCGGACACCACCGCCGTCGCGTTGGCGGCTGCGTTGGACGCCGACGTGTGCGAGATCTACACCGACGTCGACGGCATCTTCACCGCCGACCCGCGCATCGTGCCCAACGCCAGGCATCTCGACACGGTCAGCTTCGAGGAGATGCTGGAGCTGGCCGCATGCGGCGCCAAGGTGCTGATGCTGCGTTGCGTGGAATACGCGCGCCGCTACGACGTTCCGATTCACGTCCGGTCGTCGTACTCGCAGAAGCCAGGCACGCTCGTCAAAGGATCGATGGAGGACATCCCCATGGAAGACGCCATCCTCACGGGAGTGGCCCATGACCGCAGCGAGGCGAAGGTCACCGTCGTCGGGCTGCCGGACGTTCCCGGCTACGCGGCCAAGGTGTTTCGCGCCGTCGCCGACGCCGACGTCAACATCGACATGGTGCTGCAGAACATCAGCAAGGTCGAGGACGGCAAGACCGACATCACCTTCACGTGTGCCCGCGACAACGGCCCGACGGCCGTGGAGAAGTTGACGTCGCTGCAATCCGAGATCGGGTTCACCCAGGTGCTTTACGACGACCACATCGGCAAGGTGTCGCTGGTCGGCGCCGGGATGCGCAGCCACCCCGGCGTCACCGCCACCTTCTGCGAGGCGTTGGCCGCGGTCGGCGTCAACATAGAACTCATCTCGACCTCCGAGATCCGAATCTCGGTGCTGGTCAAGGACACCGAGCTAGACAAGGCGGTGTCGGCGCTGCACGAGGCGTTCCACCTTGGCGGCGACGAAGAGGCCATCGTGTATGCGGGAAGCGGGATTTGATGCTGGGGCGAGCGAAACGACGGGTGATCTAAGTGGTAAACATTGGCGTAGTCGGCGCAACCGGTCAGGTCGGCCAGGTGATGCGTCGCCTGCTCGACGAGCGGGACTTCCCCGCCGACAGCGTGCGGTTCTTCGCCTCGGCGCGGTCCCAGGGCAAGAAGCTGGAGTTCAAGGGTCAGCAGATCGAGGTCGAGGACGCCGAGACGGCTGATCCGTCGGGCATCGACATTGCGCTGTTCTCGGCGGGTGCCACCATGTCTCGCGTCCAGGCGCCGCGCTTCGCCGCTGCGGGCGCCGTCGTCGTCGACAACTCCTCGGCGTGGCGCAAGGATCCCGACGTCCCGCTGGTGGTCTCCGAGGTCAACTTCGAGCGCGACGCCGGGCGACGGCCGAAGGGCATCATCGCCAACCCGAACTGCACCACGATGGCCGCGATGCCGGTACTCAAGGTGCTGCACGACGAGGCAGGCCTGGTCCGGATGATCGCGTCGACGTACCAGGCGGTCTCCGGTAGCGGACTCGCCGGCGTCGAGGAGCTCTTCGAGCAGGCCCGCGCGGTCGTCGAGGACAGCGAGCGGCTGGTGCACGACGGCGCGGCGCTGACGTTCCCCGCACCCAGGAAGTACGTCGCCCCCATCGCGTTCAACGTCGTGCCGCTGGCCGGTTCCCTGGTCGACGACGGCTCGGGGGAGACCGACGAGGACCAGAAGCTGCGCTTCGAGAGCCGCAAGATCCTCGGCATCCCCGACCTCCTCGTCAGCGGAACGTGTGTGCGCGTGCCGGTCTACACCGGACACTCGCTGTCGATCAACGCCGAGTTCGAGAGGGCGATCTCCCCGGAGCGGGCCCGCGAACTCCTCGACGGCGCCCCCGGCGTGACACTCGTCGACGTGCCGACCCCGTTGGCCGCCGCAGGCGTTGACGACTCCCTCGTCGGCCGCATCCGCCAGGATCCCGGAGCGCCAGACGGCCGTGGGCTTGCGCTCTTCGTTTCGGGGGACAACCTCCGAAAGGGCGCGGCGCTGAACACCATTCAGATCGCCGAGCTACTCGCCGCTCAGTTGTGATCCGGGCGGCAGGCGCAGCGCTTTGCTGCGTGCTGATCCTGCCATCGGCCGTCGCGCGCGCCGATCCGCCGTCTCCGATGCCTGGCCCGGTCCTTGCGCCGCTCGCCCCCGGTCAGGTGATCCGCATCGGACCCAGTGCCGGAACCGGCACTCCGACAAGGGATTACGGCATCGGCGCCACTGATCTCTGCGAGTTCGTGGAGTTCCCGAGCGGCCTGCTTCAGGTGTGTGGCGACAGCTTCGCCGGACAGGGCGTGGCATTCGGGCCGCACTTCTCGCCGATCGCCCTGCACGTCGACATGGACTCCGTCGGCGATCCCGGCGGCGTGCGCTACTTCGGCGTCACCGGTACCGACGGACCGCTGCTGGCCGACCCGACTCCTCCCGGGTCGTCTCAGCTACCCGCGGGCGTCGTCGCGATCAACCGCGAGAACTACCTGCTGGTCACCACCACCAAGGATCTGGTGCCCGCCACCTCGCGTTTGGTGAAGGCCTCACCCTCGCAAGGGAATTGGCCGACCGTGCCGAAGTCGCAGCGGCCTGCGGACTTCGCGGGCGGTCGGCAGTCGCAGATCAGCGGGTACTACGACCCGGTTCCGACGCCGGATTCGCAGAGCGGCTGGGTGTACGTCGTCGCCAACGACTTCGACCGCACCGGGCCCGTCGAGCTGTACCGCGCCACCCCGCAGAACTTCACCGACCGGTCCAGCTGGCAGCCCTGGTCGGCGCAGGCGGGCTGGAGTACGTCGCCCACACCGTTGTGGGGCGACAAGGTGGGCGAGATGAGCATCCGACAGATCGACGGCAAGACGGTGCTGTCCTACTTCAACGCGACCACCGGGAACATGGAGGTGCGCGTCGCCAACGATCCCACCAGCCTCGGCGTCGCGCCGGTGACGACGGTGGTGTTCGCGGCCGGCTGGCCCGACGTCCCCGACGAACTGCCGCCACCCGAGGACAACCGCTTGGCTCAGCCATACGGCGGCTACATCTCGCCGGGCTCGACACTAGACGAGGTGCGGGTGTTCATCAGCCAGTGGAACACGTTGCCGCAGGCCGACAATGCGCCATACCGGGTGATCCAGTACGCGGTGAACCCGTTCAAGCCGTAGCGCACAGTCGATTCACGAGCGCGAGCACGATCATGGGCTGATGCCCGAAACACTCGACTATCCCCACGACGCCTTCGTCGGCCCACGCCCCCCTGGGCCGGACGGCCTCGACGCGCCCGTCCCGCAGCCTTACGCGTTCCAGCCGGGTCCGGTGCCCGCGCAGCGCTTTCCGCCCGCCAAGCCGAATCGCCTCACCAAGGCGGCCGCCCTGGTGGGCCTCTTGGCCGGCTCGCTGGTCATCGTCGCCGTGCTGTTCGGCGGAGGCTTCTACCTCGGCCGCGCGACGGCACCCGCACCGCAGGTCCGCACCGATCGCAGCGCGGGGAGCCTTGAGCAGAGTGGGCCGATGATCATCCCGATGCCGCGCGGGCAGTTCCAGCAACAGGAACCCGGCATCACGATCCCCAATGGTCCCACCATCGAATTGCCGAACATCTTCCCGCAGATGCCGATGCCGTCACAGGAGCCGTCGACCCAGGTGCCTGGTCAACCACCGAGGTAGCCGCTCATAGCCGATTCACAGCTGGCTCATGATCGGCGCATCGGGGCCGTCAGCATGATCGGTGACATGAGCGAACCAACGTCAACAAGCGAACCAACGACCACTCCGCTGGACACCGCGACTCCACCGGCCACGACGACTCCACCGGCCACGACCACCGTCGTCGCCGAGCGTGACCGACACCGGCCGAGCAGGCTCAACGTCGTTGCCGCGTGGGTCGGCATCGTGGCGGGCGTCGTGTTCATCGTCGCCGTCATCTTCGGTGCGGGTTTCGTCCTGGGGGCCTCTGCCGCAGGACATCACGGCGGCGGCGACCGCCACCACGACGGTGGTGGCCCGATGCACCACGACGGGCCGATGTTCCGGCCGGGTCCTGGCGGTCCTGGCGGCCCTGGCGGTCCTGGCTTCGGTCCCGGTGGCCCCGGTGGCTTCGGCCCGGGTGAACAAGGCCCCGGTCAGGGCGAGCCCCGCGGTCCCGTCCCGACACCACCGTCCGGTGCGCCCGCACCACCCACCCGCTGACGTCTGCGCCGGTGTGCGCTCAGACCGGGTGGCCGCCGACGACACGCGGTTTTCCTGAGCTGAGGGCACACCTGGTGTCGATCACCGAATGAAAGCCGTCTCGATGGGTACCTTTCTTGGCAGTGGTGAAGGCCCAGTCCCTAGTGGTCGCACCGCGAAAAGAGATGAGGATTCAATGACGGAGAAGATCGCAACAACCGACGGTGGCGCCCCCGTACCGAGCGTCGAGCACTCACTGTCCGTCGGCCCCAACGGCCCGATCCTGCTTCAGGACCACTACCTGATCGAGCAGATGGCCAACTTCAACCGGGAGCGCATCGCGGAGCGCCAGCCGCATGCCAAGGGCGGCGGCGCGTTCGGCCACTTCGAGGTGACCAACGACGTCAGTCGGTACACCAAGGCGGCCGTGTTCCAGCCCGGCGTCAAGACCGAGGGCGTCATCCGGTTCTCCACCGTGGCAGGAGAGCGTGGCAGCCCAGACACCTGGCGCGACCCGCGCGGCTTTTCGTTGAAGCTGTACACCAGCGAGGGCAACCTCGACATCGTCGGGAACAACACCCCGGTGTTCTTCATCCGCGACCCGATGAAGTTCCAGAACTTCATCCGCAGTCAGAAGCGGATGGCCGCCAACAATCTGCGCGATCACCACATGCAGTGGGACTTCTGGACATTGGTGCCGGAGTCGGCGCACCAGGTCACCTATCTCATGGGCGACCGGGGCATCCCCAAGACGTGGCGGCACATGAACGGGTACTCCAGCCACACCTACAGCTGGGTCAACGCGAGCGATGAACTCTTCTGGGTGAAGTACCACTTCAAGACCGACCAAGGCATCGACTTCCTCACTCAGGCGGAGGGCGACAAGCTGGCAGGCGAGGACGGTGACTATCACCAACGCGATCTGTACGACTCGATCGAGGCGGGCAACTACCCGAGTTGGACGCTCAAGATGCAGATCATGCCGTTCGAGGACGCCAAGACCTACCGGTACAACCCGTTCGACTTGACCAAGGTGTGGCCGCACGGCGACTATCCGCTGATCGACGTCGGCAGGTTGACGCTGGACCGCAACGTCGTCGACTACCACGCGCAGATCGAGCAGGCCGCATTCGAGCCGAACAACATCGTGCCCGGCACCGGCCTGTCGCCGGACAAGATGCTGCTGGCCCGCGGGTTCTCTTATGCCGATGCCCACCGGGCCCGACTTGGCGTGAACTACAAGCAGATTCCCGTCAACGAGCCCAAGGTCGAGGTCAACGCCTACTCCAAGGACGGGGCGATGAGGATCAAGCTCGCCACCGACCCGGTGTACGCGCCGAACTCGGTGGGCGGTCCGGTCGCCGATCCGGCCCGTGCCGCCGAAGTGCACTGGACCTCGGACGGCGACATGGTCCGAACGGCGTACACGCTGCGACCCGAGGACGACGACTGGGGCCAGGCCGGGCTGCTGGTGCGCGAAGTGATGGACGACGGTCAGCGGGAGCGGTTGGTCTCCAACATCGTCGGTCACGTCTTGGACGGGGTGAAGGAGCCCGTGTTGTCGCGGGTGTTCGAGTACTGGCGCAACGTCGACCCGGACATCGGCAAGAAGGTCGAAGAGGGCGTGCGCGCCGGCGACGGCTAACGGACGACCCGTCACTGTGAACGTGGCGACGCTTCACCCGCACATTGCGTCGCCACGTTCACAGTCGAGGGGCGACACGCCGTAACGAATCCCAAAGCTGTGATTCTCCTGGGGTCTGTGGGACTATTGAGAACTTTGGGGATTGTGTGGCGTCAGTTCGCGACTCGTGAGAGTGTCGCTAACCATGACGCGCACGCCCTCGAGCCGACTCGTGCTCTTGGCCGTCCTGTCCGCCGTCGCGTTGGCGATCTCGACGGGTTGCTCGCTGAGGGCCCCCGACGCGCCCCAAGGGCTGACGCAGATCTTCTCCGTCGGCGACTGCGTGGAGATTCCCTCGAAGGGTCTTGAGACGGCCCCGCAACTGCGCGCCGACAAGGTGCCATGCAGCGTCGACCCCAGCTACACCGTGGGTGCCATGGCCGACGAGTCGGGCGCCTGCCCCAGCGCTGAATATCAGCATCTGCCAAGCCAATCCGCCGAGGGCTCGACGGCCCGGCTGTGCCTGGTGCCCAACCTCGTCGCCGACCACTGCTACGTCCTCGACATGCCGATCGGCATGCTGCAGCTTGCCGACTGCGCGCAGCGTGGCCAGGACGGTCTGCTCGTCCAGGTCACTCAACGGCTCGACGTGCGAGACCAGAGGGCGTGCCCCGCGGATGCCGGCCACTACGCATGGCCCTACCCGTCGCCCCCGCGCACTTACTGCACCTTGACGTTGTTCTAGATCCGCTGCGCTCGGTGTACTAGATCCGCTGCGCTTGGTGCCTCACCGCACGAAACTTGGCATGATCGAGTGCATGAGCATCGAAGTCGTTTACACCGCTGAGTCCACTGCAACGGGCGGGGGCCGCGACGGCCACGTGACGTCGTCCGACGGAAAGATCGACCTCGACACCCGCCCGCCCAAGGAGATGGGCGGCAGTGGCGAGGGCGTCAACCCCGAGTTGTTGTTCTCCGCAGGCTGGTCCGCGTGCTTCTTGGGGGCGCTGCGGCTGGTCGCGAAGAACGAGAAGGTCTCCATCGACGACGCCAGCGGCATCACCGCCCAGATCGGTTTCGGCAAGGACTCCGAGGGCGGGTTCGGGCTCACCGCCCACCTGATCGGTTACCTCCCCGGGCTCGAGCAGGCCGCCGCCGACGAGTTGATGGAGAAGGCCCACGCCTTCTGCCCCTACTCGAAGGCGACGCGGGGCAACATCGACGTCAAGCTGACGGCCAAGGTTCTTTGAGCCGGATGCCGGTCAAGGCCGGCGCCGTGGCGATCGCCATCGGTGCGGGCCTGACACTCGGTAGCGCCGAGGCCGCGGCCCGCCCCTCCGATCCGGGCGTCGTGTCCTACGCGGTGCTCGGCAAGGGATCGGTGGGCAACATCGTCGGTGCCCCGATGGGCTGGGAGTCGACGTTCACGGCGCCGTTCCAGGGCTTCTGGGTCGACGCCGCGGACTGCAACAACTGGGCCGACATCGGGCTACCCGACGTGTACGCCGATCCGGACCTGGCGTCGTTCAACGGCGCCGTTGCGCAGCGCGCAGCCAACGACGACACCAACCTGGTCAAGCAGGCCGTCGGCGTGTTCGCCACCAACGACGCCGCCAACAGAGCCTTCCATCGCGTGACCGATCGGACGGTCGGATGCTCTGGGCAGACCACCGCGATGCATCTCGAGGACTTCGTCACCGAGGTGTGGACGTTCACCGGCGCCGGGCCGACGGGCAACGACGCGGTGTGGACGAAGCAGGAAGCGGGTACGGATCGGCGGTGCTTCGTTCAAACCAGACTGCGCGAGAACGTTCTGCTTCAAGCGAAAGTTTGTCAGCCTGGGAACGGCGGGCCTGCGGTGAACGTGCTGGCGGGCGCGATGCAGAACTCTCTGGGGCAGTAACGGCCGCCGCTTTCGGAACCACCTACCGGGTGTTCGCAGAAAATTCGCGCGACTTTGTCGGTGCCCTCTGGAAGATAGGAAGGGCACCGGAGGTTGAGGGCGAGTATCGCCGTGCGCGGCGAATGAGAGGGATGGTGACGTGACCACCACCGCGGATCTGTACGGCGCCCGCCCCGGCGACGCTGCGGACACCATAATCGTCGATTCCGACAGCGCGGCCGCACGCATCGGCGCCGAGTGCCTGGTCGACGGCCCGATAGGTCAGGTCGGTCTCGAGATCGAGGCGCACTGCTTCGACGTCGCCGATCCGATGCGGCGGCCCACTTGGGACGAGCTCACCGACGTGATCGCCCAGGTCCCGCCGCTGCCCGGCGGAAGCTCCATCACCGTCGAACCGGGCGGTGCCGTCGAACTCTCCGGGCCGCCAGCCGAGGGCGCACTCTCCGCGATTACCGCCATGCAGGCCGACCGCGCCGTCCTTCGGCAGGCTTTCGCCGGGAACGGGCTCGGCCTGGTGCTGCTCGGCGCCGACCCGTTGCGGGCCGCGCAGCGGGTCAACCCCGGCGAGCGGTATCGCGCGATGGAGCGGTTCTTCGAGGCCAGTGGCACCAGTGCCGCGGGCGCCGCGATGATGACGTCGACCGCGTCGGTGCAGGTGAACATCGACGCCGGGCCACCGGAGGGCTGGTCCGACCGGGTACGCCTGGCGCACGCGCTCGGCCCGACGATGATCGCGATCTCCGCCAACTCGCCGTTGCTCGGAGGCGAGTTCTCCGGCTGGCGCAGCGCCAGGCAACGCGTGTGGAGTCAACTCGATGCAGCGCGCTGCGGCCCGATCCTCGGTGCCAGCGGCGGCGCCCCCGCCGACGATTGGGTCCGCTACGCGCTCAAGGCGCCAGTGATGCTGGTGCAGGGCCCCGAGACGGTTCCGATGACCGAGGTCGTTCCGTTCGCGGACTGGGCCGACGGACGCGCCCTTCTCGGAGGTCGACAACCGACGACGGCCGACCTCGACTACCACTTGACGACGCTCTTCCCGCCGGTTCGGCCCCGCGGGTTCCTGGAGATCCGCTACCTGGACAGCACTCCTGACGACGTCTGGCCCGCAGTGGTCTTCACGCTGGTGACGCTGCTCGACGATCCGATCGCCGCCGACGTCGCAGCGTCGGCGACGGAGGCAGTGTCCACCGAGTGGGACAGGGCCGCGCGGGTGGGACTGGCCGACCGGCGCCTGCAAGAGGCCGCCCTGCAGTGCGTCGAGGCGGCCGCCGAGCGTGCGCCCGTCGAGTTGCACGAGTCGATGCAGCGACTGCTGAGTCAGGTGGAACTCGGACGCAGCGCCGCTGACGACTTCTCCGACCGTGTCGTCGACACTGGAATCGAGTCAGCCGTGCGGCAATTGGCGGAGGGACGGGCGTGACCACTCGGGAGGAGCTGGCCCGCGATCTCACGCTGGCCCGGGAGCGCACGCTGCGACTGGTCGAGATCGACGACGCGGAACTACTGCGGCAGTACGACCCGTTGATGAGTCCGCTGGTGTGGGACCTCGCGCACATCGGCTGGCAAGAGGAGATGTGGCTGCTCCGTGGCAATGATCCACGCAGGCCCGGCATCCTGCCAACGGCCGTCGAGGGACTCTATGACGCGTTCGTGCACTCACGCGCCAGCCGGGCCAGCCTCCCGCTGCTGCCCCCGGAGGATGCCCGGGTGTTCTGTGGGACGGTCCGCGCGAAAGCCCTTGACGCACTTGAGGTGTTGCCCGAGGAAGACGGCACGGGTGTCGACCCGGCGTTCGTCTTCGGGCTGGTGGTCAGCCACGAGAATCAACACGACGAGACCATGTTGCAGGCGTTGAGCATCCGCACCGGTCCGCCGATTCTCGGGCGCGGCGCTCCGCTGCCTCCCGGCCGCGCTGGGGTGGCTGGCACGTCTGTGCCGGTGCCCGGTGGTCCGTTCGTCCTCGGCGTGACGGCAGCCGAAGAGCCGATGTCGCTGGACAACGAACGCGACGCGCACGTCGTCGACGTGCCGTCCTTCCGCATCGGCCGTGTTCCCGTCACCAACCGCGAGTGGCGAGAGTTCATCGACGACGGTGGCTACGGCGAGCCGCGCTGGTGGTCGGACGCAGGTTGGTCGCATCGCGTGGAGGCCGGGTTGACGGCGCCGAAGTTCTGGAAACCCGACGGGACGCGGACGCGGTTCGGACACGTCGAGGACATCCCCGCCGACGAACCCGTCCAGCACGTGACGTACTTCGAGGCCGAGGCGTACGCCGCGTGGGCGGGGGCCCGACTGCCCACCGAGATCGAGTGGGAGAAGGCCTGCGCGTGGGATCCCGCGACGGGGTCGCGCCGCCGATTCCCTTGGGGTGCATCCGAACCCACGGAAGCGCTGGTCAATCTCGGCGGTGAGGCGCTGCGGCCCGCCCCGGTCGGCGCCTATCCGGCCGCGGCGTCGGCCTACGGTGCGGAGCAGATGCTCGGTGACGTGTGGGAGTGGACCACCTCGCCGCTGCGCCCATGGCCGGGTTTCACGCCGATGCTCTACGAGCAATACTCACGCCCCTTCTTCGAGGGTTCCGGCGCCGGCGACTACAAGGTCCTGCGTGGTGGTGCCTGGTCGGTCGCCCCGAGCATCCTTCGGCCGAGCTTCCGCAACTGGGACCATCCGATCCGCCGCCAGATCTTCTCGGGCGTGCGCCTCGCGTGGGATGCGTGATGAGCGCTTGCGCGAAGAGCAGAGGGCCCCGATGAGCGCTTGCGCGAAGAGCGGGTGGGCCTGATGTGTCGTCACCTCGGCTGGCTCGGCCAGCCCGTGTCGCTGGCCTCGTTGATGCTGGATCAACCGTACGGCCTTGTCGTGCAGTCCTATTCACCGCGCAGGCAGAAGCACGGCCTGATGAACGCGGATGGTTGGGGCGCAGGCTTCTTCGACGGGGGTGAGGCGCGGCGCTGGCGCAGCGCGTCACCGCTGTGGGGTGACGCGTCGTTCGCGTCGGTGGCGCCCGCGCTGCGGAGCGGGTGTGTCGTCGCGGCGGTCAGGTCGGCCACCGTCGGCATGCCCATCGAACCGACGGCGTCGGCGCCCTTCACCGGCGATGGGTGGCTGCTGTCCCACAACGGTGTCGTCGACCGGTCGGTGCTGCCTCCGGCCAGTCGCGCCGAGTCGGTGGTCGACAGCGCGGTGCTCGCCTCGCTGATCTTCGAGCGCGGCCTCGACGCGTTGGGCGACACCATCGCCGAGGTGGGCGCCGCCGATCCCAACGCCCGGCTGAACATCATCGCCGCCAACGGTTCCCGGCTTCTGGCCACCACGTGGGGTGACACCTTGTCCGTGCTCCGTCGGGACGACGGCATCGTCCTCGCCAGCGAGCCATACGACGACGACCCGCGCTGGGAGGACGTGCCCGATCGGCACCTGGTCGACGTCGTCGACTCGCGCGTCGAACTGATACCGTTGAAAGGACTCCCGTGAGCGTGTCGCTCTCCAACTTCCTCGCCGCCGACTCAGCCGCGCACGCGCTGCGCGCCGACGTCCGCGAGGGTCTGTCGGCCTCACCGAAGTCGTTGCCGCCCAAGTGGTTCTACGACGCAGTCGGCAGTGACCTGTTCGATCAGATCACCCGCCTCCCCGAGTACTACCCGACGCGCGCCGAGGCGCAGATCCTGAGGTCCCACGCTGCGGACATCGTGAAGTCCTCCGGGGCTGACACTCTGGTCGAACTGGGAAGTGGCACGTCGGAGAAGACGCGGATCCTGCTGGACGCGCTCCGCGACGGCGGCTCACTGCACCGCTTCATCCCGTTCGACGTCGACGCGTCGATCCTCGAGTCGGCGGCCGCTGCCATCGACGCGGAGTACCCCGGTGTCGAGATCGAGGCCGTATGTGGGGATTTCGAAGAGCACCTCGGCAAGATCCCCACGGTCGGGCGCAGGCTGGTCGTGTTCCTCGGCTCGACTATCGGCAACCTCACCGCGGGCCCTCGCGCGGCCTTTCTCGCCGCCCTGTCCGGAAGCCTGCAGCCCGGCGACACGCTGCTGCTGGGCACCGATCTCGTCAAGGACCCCGACCGCCTGGTACGCGCCTACGACGACAGTCAGGGCGTCACCGCGAAGTTCAACAAGAACGTCCTCGCGGTGGTGAACCGCGAACTCGACGCCGACTTCGACCTCGATGCCTTCGACCACGTCGCCCGCTGGAACGCCGGGGAGCAGCGCATCGAGATGTGGCTCAGGGCAAGCACACCGCAGCGGGTGCGGATCGGCGACCTCGATCTGACCGTCGACTTCGCGGCAGGTGAGGAAATGCTGACCGAGGTGTCATGCAAGTTCCGGCCCGACGGCGTCGCCGACGAACTCGCTGCGGCGGGGCTGCGCCGAATCGAGTGGTGGACCGATGAAGCCGGTGACTTCGGGCTGTCGTTGGCGGCCAAGTGACGGAACTCGCCGCGGCCTGGCGGGAGGCCAGACCGCCGGTGGCGGGCCTGCACCTCGACAGCGCCGCGTGTTCCCGGCAGTCCTTCGACGTGATCGACGCGGTGGCCGCGCACGCCAGGCACGAGGCCGAGGTCGGCGGTTACGTCGCGGCCGAGGCGGCGGCACCGGTGCTCGACGCGGGTCGCGCCGCGGTCGCCGCGTTGACCGGATTCGCGGCCGCCGACGTCGTCTACACCACGGGATCGAGCTACGGGCTTGACGTGGTGCTGCGCGATTGGCGCGGACCCAGGACGGTGGCGTGCCTTCTCGGCGAATACGGTCCGAACCTCTCGATCATGGCGCGCAACGGTTTCGACGTTCGGCCGCTCCCGGTCGACGGTGCGGGCCGCCTCGACGTCGCGGCTGCCGAAGACGCGCTGAAGGCCGACCGACCCGCGCTGGTGCACCTCACCGCGCTGGGCAGCCACCGCGGCATCGTCCAGCCGGTGTCGCCGGTCGCGGCGATCTGCCGGGACCTCGGCCTGCCCCTAGTGGTCGACGCCGCGCAGGCCTTCGCGCACCTGGACTGTGCGGCGTTCGATGCCGACGTCGTGTACTCGTCGTCGCGCAAGTGGACGGCGGGCCCTCGCGGCGTCGGCATCCTCGCTGCCAGGGCGGGCGTGCTGAGCGAGGAGGCATTGGCCTGGGTGACCGACGCCGAGGCCAACGCCGCCGCCAGGGTCGGTTTCGCCCTGGCCGTCGGCGAGTACGTCGCCGCCGGGCCCGAGCGGGTCAGGGGACGGCTCGTCGAAGTCGGCGCCACGACGCGCGCCGCCCTGGGGGGCGTGGCGGGCTGGCAGGTGGTCGAACCCCCCGACGAGCCGAGCGCCATCACGACGCTGATCCCTCCCGACGGCATCGACCCTGCCGTCGTGCGGGCCAAGCTGATCGCCGAGCACCGGATCGTCACCACCTGCGCGGGTGTCGTACGCGCCCCCCGCGAGATGACGCGACCGGCGCTGCGCGTGTCCCCGCACGTCGACGTCACCGAAACGCAGCTCGAGACCGTCGCGGAGGCGTTGGCCGCCGTGACGAAGGCCGAGTAGTTCGACCTATCCGATCGGGTAGGGCCGCCGCTGTCCGATCGTGCCGAATTCCACTGTCGATCGATGGGGGTTGGCTCGACGCTGTTCCCTGGATCACACCTGCTGCCTAGCTTTGGGTCCGACACCCGCTAGACCCAGACGCATGTGCACCCGATGCACTCAGCAGGAGAGGACGGCCGCCATGAAGGTCGAAGATCTACTCAAGCCATTCCCCATCAAGGAGTTCCATCCGTTCCCCCGCGCCATGATGGGACCCGGGGCGCACGAGATGGTCGGCCCGGAAGCCCTCAAGATGGGGTTCAAGAAGACCCTGCTGATGTCGTCGGGTCTGCGCGGCACCGACATCGTGCACAACATGGCTGAGTCACTGAAGTGGCACGGACTCGAAGTCGTCGTCTACGACAAGGTCGAGTCCAACCCCAAGGACTACAACGTGATGGACTCGGTGAAGCTCTACCAGGAGAACGAATGCGACAGCTTCATCTCCATCGGTGGCGGGTCAACCCACGACGCCTGCAAGGGTGCGCGCATCTCCGTCGCCCACGATGGTCGCAACGTCAACGACTTCGAGGGCTTCAACATGTCCGAGAATCCCAAGAACCCGCCGCACATCGCCATCTCCACCACCGCGGGCACGGGCTCGGAGACGTCGTGGGCCTACGTCATCACCGACACCACCACCGATCCCGACAACCCGCACAAGTACGTGGCATTCGACGACGCGTCGGTGACGTCGCTGGCCATCGACGACCCGGTGCTCTACTTCGACTGCCCGGTCGACTACACCGCGCAATGCGGTTTCGACGTGCTGGCCCACGCGTCCGAGCCGTACGTCTCCCGACTGAACTTCGAGCCCTCGCTGGGCAATGCGATCCGGGCGATCAAACTGACCGCCGAGAACCTGCGCGAAGCCACCTGGAACGGCCAGGACCTCAAGGGCCGGGAAGGCATGATGTACGCCCAGTACATCGCCGCCCAGGCGTTCAACTCCGGTGGCCTCGGCATCATCCACTCCATCTCGCACGCCATCAGCGCGTTCTACGACACCCACCACGGCCTGAACAATGCGATCGCCCTGCCGCGGGTGTGGGCGTTCAACATGCCGACCGCCTACAAGCGCTTCGCGGACATCGCCGAGGCGATGGGCGTGGACACCTACGGCATGACCGACGTCCAGGCCGCCGACGCGGCCCTTGCCGCCGCCATCCGGCTGCTGCGCGACGTGAACATCATCGAGAAGTTCACCGACGTCAAGCAGGACAGCTACTCCAAGAACCGGTTGGGCCAGGGCCCCACCAAGTTCTACGAGAACGCCAAGGTGATCAAGGGAGACAAGGCCGACGTCGACCGCATCACCAACCACGTGCTCGGCGACGCCTGCACCCCCGGCAACGCCAAGGAGTGCACGTTCGATCTGGTCCGTCCCGTCGTCGAGCACTGCATGAACGGCGACCTCGACGAACTTCTCCCATGAGGCGCAGCGCTGATGTTCGATAGCATCGAAGACGTCCGTGAGTCGCTCGCCGGTGAGGGTTACATCGCCGACGAGCGGCTTGCGACAACGGTTTTCCTGCAGACCAGGCTCGACAAGCCCCTCCTGATCGAGGGGCCCGCCGGCGTGGGCAAGACCGAGCTGGCGAAGGCGCTGGCGGCCGCTACCGGCCGCAGGCTGCTGCGGCTCCAGTGCTACGAGGGTCAGGACGAGACCAAGGCGCTGTACGAGTGGGACTACGGTAAACAGCTGCTGTACACCCAGATCCTGCGCGAAAAGATCGGCCAGCTGGTGGAGGATGCTGCGACGCTGGACGAGGCCGTCGACCGGATTGGCAAGCAGGAGAGCGTCTTCTTCTCCGACCGGTTCCTGGCGTCCCGGCCACTGTTGGAGGCGGTGCGCTCCGAAGAACCGGTCGTGCTGCTGATCGACGAGATCGACAGGGCCGACGAGGCGTTGGAGGCGGTGCTCCTGGAATTGCTTGGTGAATACCAGGTTTCGGTGCCCGAGGTCGGCACGTTCACCGCCAAGCACGCCCCGTACGTGGTCCTGACGTCGAACAACACCCGCGACCTTGCCGCCGCGCTGAAACGTCGGTGTCTGCATCTGTTCCTCGACTACCCCTCGGCGGAAAGGGAATTGGAGATCGTCCGGTCCAAGGACACCGGTCTCACCGAAGCGGTCGCGACCCAGCTGGTCGACGTGGTGCGCGGCCTGCGCGAGCTCGACCTTCGCAAGGCGCCGAGCATCTCCGAGACCATCGACTGGGCCCGCACCCTGGCGGTGCTCGGAGTCGACGAATTGTCGGCGAAGGTGCTTTCGGACACCGTGTCAGTGGTCGTCAAGTACGACAAGGACGTGCGCAAGGCGCTCGATGCCCTGCCGCGCCTGGTCGATCCCAACGCGAAAGTGCCCACGTCGTTGCGCAACAGCCACGACCACGGGCACGGGCACGGCCACGACCACGGTCAGGGACCACACGACCACGGTCACGGGTCACACGACCACGGCGCTCCGCCGTCGGCCCCGCCCCCGCAGCGGGACCCCGAGGAGTCGGGACCGGACGGCAAGGCGGTGCGCGCGGCCAAGGACACCCCGGGCAGGTTCGGCAACGGCTACTACGGCACGCCGAAGAAGTCGCCGTCGCTGGGCCGTCGCAGGCCCTTCTAGGACCTCATCATGGAAGCGACCCTGCACCGTTTCGTGCGGCTCCTGCGTCTCGGGGGGCTGCGTGTCTCCATTCCCGAGGCCCTCGACGCAATGCGGTGCGCTGGGCAGCCCGGTGTGCTCTCCTCCCGGGCTGTCCTGCGCACCGCATTGCGCGTGGCACTGGTCAAGGACCAGCGCGACGAGCCCATGTTCGACGAGATCTTCGACGCGTTCTTCTCGCTGGTGCGCGTGGGTAGTGGAGACGGAGCCGAGGCGGGCCATGGTCACGCGCACGACGAGCTGGTCGACACCGGCGAACTGGAGTCGTTCACGCTCTCCGAGGAGCCGAGCGACAAGCCCGACGAGGGCCACGAACACGGCAAGCCCACCAGCATCAAGGACTACTTCAAGCAGGAGGACCTGGCCCAGCAGTACAACCTGCACCAGGAGGCCAACAAGATCGACCTGGCCGCACTGACCGACCAGATCGTCTTCTCCAAGGAGAGCACCGGACTCGACGACAACAAGTACCGCGTCGAACTCTCCGCCGACCGCCTCCACGGAGCAGGCCCACCGGGAACCCTCGCTTCTGCCTCCGGTCAAGCCGCCCACGCCGACGCGTCGCTCACGATCGCCGAGCAGGACGCCCTGCTGGGCTGGCTCAACGAACTCGAGGACCTCGAGGACCTCGAGGGCGATGGCGACGAGGCTGACGCCGCCGCATTGCGCAAGCGCCTGACCGGCGTTCTGGAGAACCTGCCGGAGGCGCTCAAACGCCACCTCGAGGCGCTGCTGGCGTTGGAGAACAAGATCGTCGAGACGCGCGAGCAGCGCGAGGCGAAAGTGGACCGGATCGGCGAGAACGAACGCGCCGAGCTCGAGGAGTCCCTGCGTCGGTTGGCGCGCACCTTGCACGGCGCCCTGACCCACCGTCGTCGCACGGCTGCGCGGGGCCGCGTCGACTCCGGTCAGACCATGCGGCGCAACATGCGCTTCGACGGCATCCCGTTCGTGCCGGTGACGGTGCGTCGCGCCGAGGACCGGCCGCGGCTGGTGATCCTGGCCGACGTCAGCCTGTCGGTGCGGGCCACGTCGCGGTTCACCCTCAACCTGGTGCACGGCCTGCAGGACCTGTTCACCCAGGTGCGCTCGTTCGCCTTCGTCGCCGACGTCGCCGAGACCACCGAGTTGTTCCGCGACCATCCCAGTGAACGCGCGCTCGGACTGATCTTCGGCGGTGACGTGGTGGACGTCGACGCGAACTCCGACTACGGCAGCGTGTTCGGCGAGTTCCTGGCCGAACATTCCTCGGCGGTGACCCGCCGCACCACGCTCGTCGTCCTCGGCGACGGCCGCAACAACGCCAACGACGCCAATCTCGCTGCGTTCGAGGAGATCACCCGGCGGGCGCGGGAAACGGTGTGGCTGACCCCGGAGCCGCGCTACTCGTGGGGTCTGGGCAGCTGCGACCTGCCCGCCTACGCCGAGTACTGCAGCAGGGTCAGGGTGGTGCGGGATCTCAGCGGATTGGAGCGGGCGGCGCACGAGTTCGCGACCTCCGCGGTGTCGCGATGAGCGCTTGCGCGAAGAGGAGTGTGTCGCGATGAGCGCTTGCGCGAAGAGGAGTGTGTCGCGATGAGCGCCACACCGCCTCGGTTGGCCCAGCAAGGGGGAGGTCGTAGTGTAGATCCCGAGGTGTCGTCTGGGTCACAATCGGTGTGCCCGACGCACGGTATCCGAGGCAGGACTGTGGCGAAGCTGGATTCCGAACGGGCGCGGTACCCGGCGGCTGCTCCGGGGTTGTCCCCCGAGTATCAGCGCGAGGCCGCCGCTTTCGCGCCCGGTCGCGTGCTGAAGTTTCACGCCCCGGAGATCGTCTTCGGCCTCGACTCGATGGTGGAGGCCGCTCACGCCGCCGTCAGGCTCGGCGCGCTGCGGCCGATGCTCGTGACGGATTCCGGTCTGATTGCGGCGGGGTGGGCCGACGAGATGATCGGGCACCTGACTGAACAAGGGGTGCAGTGCCACCCGTGGAGCGACCTCACGCCCAACCCCAAGGACCACGAGATCGCCGCAGGGTACGAGGCGTACCGGGCCCGCGGCTGTGACGTCTTGGTGGCGGTGGGCGGCGGTTCGGTGATCGACGCTGCGAAGGGCGTGGCGATCCTCGCCGCAAACGGCGGCAACATCCTCGATTACGAGGGTGTTGACAAGGCGCCGATGCCGATCCCACCCCTAGTGGTCGTGCCGTCGACGTCGGGAACGGGTGCCGACGTCTCCCAGTTCTGCATCGTCACCGACACCACGCGCAACACGAAGATCACCATCCTGGGTCGTGCGCTGGTGCCGGACATCACCGTGATCGATCCGCGGCTGCTGACGACGATGCCGGCCTGGCTCAACGCCGCCACCGGTCTCGACGCGTTGACGCACGGCATCGAGGCCTTCGTATCGCTGGGCCACAATCAGCTCACCGACCACCACGCGCTGCGTGCCGTGCAGATGGTGATCGACAACTTGGCCTGCACGATGGAGCGACCGGCCGACATGACGGCGCGAATCCTGATGGCGCAGGCCGCTCTTGAGGCCGGGTTGGCGTTCACCAACGCGATTCTCGGGGCGGCCCACGCGATGAGCCATCAAGTGGGGGGGCTACTGGACCTACCGCACGGCGTCATCAACGGTGTGCTCCTTCCCCACGTCATCCGATTCAACGCCGAGGCAGATCCGCAGCCCTACAAGGTGATTGCGACATCGCTTGGAATCATCGATCCGCGCACCCCGGCCGCCGAAGCTGCGCTGGCGCTCGCCGACCGGATCGAACAACTCGCCGTCCGGGTGGGCGTCCCGCGGGGTCTCGCGCAGCTCGGCGTCAGCCCCGACGATCTACCGATTCTGACTCGCAACGCCTTGCAGGACGCCTGCATGACGACGAATCCGCGGCAGGCCGACGAGGCGCAGATCCAGGCGCTGTTCCAGGCAGCGATGTGACCGTCGCGCGCGACCGTCACGGCGGTCCTCCCGACCTCGAGCGCCTCACCGGGCTGCGCTCCAGCAAGGGCACCTTCTACCCCGAACTGCGGGTCGCCGCACAGCGATTGGATCGAGTCGTCGCAGCGTTCGACACCATCTCGCGCGCGCTGGTTCAGACCATCGAGGGCCCTGAGAACCTCGTCCGCGCGGTCGCCGAGGCCGCGAGGACCCATCTGGATGCCGAATGGGTGCTGATCGCCCTGGCCGACGGCGCCCTGCCGGAAGCCAGCCCGCGACACCTGATCCTGGACTCGGCGGGCATCGCGTACGCCTTCGAGGGTCTTTCCGGCGCGGTGGATCCCGGTCCGCACCTCCCCGACGTCGTCCTCAACAGGCTCAACGACATTCTGCGGGGGCAACTCGCCCAGTTCCGGCTTCCGGTGATCGAGCGCCAGCATGCCCACGTACCGATCGAACTCGACGGCGACGTGATCGGGGCGTTCGCGGCGTGGACACCGCGCAGCCGCGCCCTCGACGGTTCCGATGAAGTCGTCATGCGGATTCTGGCCAGCCAGACGGCCGTGGCGTTGCAGAACTGCGCGTTGTTCTCGAAGTCGTTGACGCTGTTGGCGCAGTCCGAGGCGCGCAACGCCGAGCTGCTGGCCACTCAGCGTGAACTCGGCGCGGCGCAACGGCATCAGGTGCTGGACTCCGAACGGCACCGCATCGCACGCGAACTGCACGACAGTGTCGCGCAGACGGTGCTGTCGGCGGGGATGCAGATCGAGGTATGCCGCAGGGAGGTCGAATCACACCCCTCCGCAGAGGAACTCATCGGCAGGCTGGACCTTGCGAAGGACCTCAGCCGGTCGGCAGTGGAGCAGTTGCGGTCCGCGATCTATGCGCTGAACCATCCCGACGACGACCACCGGTCGAGTCTGTCGGAGATGCTGGAGCAACTCGCCACGGTGCACATGCCGGAAGATCTGAGGGTGGTGCTGCGGGTAACGGGTGCCGCCGCCGAACTGCCCGGCGACGTCGAGCACGCCCTGCTGCGCATAGCAGGCGAGGCCCTGTTCAACACGGCGATGCACGGCAATGCCGCCAAGGCGGAGATCCATCTCGCCTATCACGCCACGGCGGTCACGCTTTCCATCGCCGACGACGGTACCGGCGAGCCGGACAAGATGCGGCTGATGTTGCGGCTCACCGAGGCTACCGACGTCGACGGCCATCATCGGGGACTGGCCAACATGCGTGCCCGTGCCGCCGAGCACGGCGGGACCTTCGAGGTACAGCGCTCCCGTCTCGGGGGAGTCCGGGTGGTCGCGAGGATCCCCCGCCTAACGGAACGGCCGGTCACGTGAACCCATCGATCAGGCTAGTGCTCGTCGACGACCACGCCATCCTCCGGCAGGGGCTGCGCGCCGTACTGGAGCGTGAGACCGATCTGGAGATCGTCGGTGAGGCAGCCTCGGAGGCCGAAGCCGTCGCGGTGGTGGCCGCCACCACGCCCGACGTGGTGTTGCTGGACCTGAAGCTGTCCGCGGGATCGGACTTCGAGGGATTGGCGTTGTGCAACAAACTCTCTCACGCTCACCCTGGACTCGGGCTGCTGGTGTTGACGACGTTCCTCGATGAGGACCTGGTGGTGCGCGCGATGCACTCCGGCGCGCTCGGCTACGTGGTCAAGGACGTGGACACCACCGAACTGGTGAGGGCCATTCGGGCGATCTCGAGGGGACAGAGCGCGTTCGACTCGCGCAGCGCCGGTGCCGTGGTGCGGGCGATGTCTGGACGGGGTGAGCCGCGCCAGCAGCTGACCGATCGCGAGGTCGAGGTGCTGCGTCTACTCGCGGCGGGAATGTCCAACAGCAAGATCGGCGAGGAACTCTTCATCTCCGCGACCACGGCCAAGTTTCACGTCAGCAACATCATGCGCAAGCTGGACGCGACTCGTCGCGCCGAGGCGGTCTACGCGGCGAGCAAGCGCGGTCTGATCTAGGTCTTGCTCCTTGCCGCGGATTCAGGGGATGCGTTGCGTCACTGGTCGAGAATCAGCCACCCGCCGTGAAATTCGTGAACGTCGGCGCGCAGACCTGGGTGCTGCGCGCATAGCCGGCCTGCCATTTCGCGCAGCGCATCCGTGTCGTACCTGGCGATGTGCCCGTAGCACGCGCGGGGCTCTTCTTCGTAGGGGACGGCGATCACGACGCGGCGGTGGGCCACGCGTAGCGCCTCGGCGATGACGGCGTCCGCGGCCGCGGGCGGCAGGTGCTCGAGAAGGTGTAGGGCCGTGACGGTGTCCGCGGCGTCGTCGGGCAGCGGAACGTCTGCAGCATCGCACGATGCCGTGCGTACCGAGCGGTGCAGCAGCGGGGCGATGTCCGCCAGCAGGTCCATCGTCGGTCGACTCAAATCCGTTGCCAAGACGTCGAATCCACGCTTGGCGATCCGAAGCGGAAAGAAGCCGAAGCAGGAGCCAAGGTCGACTACGCGCGAACCCACCAGCAACGCCTCGGCGTGCTCGTGCACGGGCGCGAACGATGCCTGTCCGCGCTCCAGGCGGTCGAGCGAGTTTCGGTAGAACTGCAGCCACTCCGGCGAGTAGCCATCTTCCGTGGACGCCACGATCCCAACGAATACCTGCTCGAACTCGTCCTGTCCCCGCAGCACGCCGCGGTCGTCGAGCTCGCTCGCCAGCAGGTCGGCGATCTCGTCGGAGACCTCGGTGGCCGAGAAGTCGTGCTCGACCTCGAGGACGCCGTCGAGCCGGACAGCGCAGAATCGACTGGTGCAGAATGTGTTTCGACGATCGTGCGCACGATGCGGGCCGACCCGACGGGTGACGCGAACTCCCGACGCGAGCGTGCTGGTCACGGCCGTCCCCCTTCTCGGAAAGTGTTCTGTGAAAGGTATTCCCACCATCGGTGTTGGCACGAGCTCCGAAAGGGCGCGATTGCCGACCCGCCCGGGTGGGTAGGTGACTGCCCGTTCGGTGAGTGTTCTTGGTGCACTCGGTGCCATAGCGTGGTGAGGTACGTCACGACGACTCTGGAGGATCCAGTCATGGACCACAACGAAATCGACACGACCACAGAGGAACTCGTCACCGAGTCGCTGGTCGAGGAAGTCTCGATCGACGGCATGTGCGGGGTTTACTGACCATGTTCGACCTCGACGCGCGCTGGTGCCTTCACCCGCAGGTGGCGTTGCGCCCCGAACCCTTCGGTGCGCTGCTCTACCACTTCGGCACTAGGAAGTTGTCGTTCCTCAAGAACCGAACGGTGGTCGACGTCGTTCGGGCGCTGCCCGAACACGCCACCGCCCGGGAGGCATTGCGCGCCGCCGGGGTCGACGACGACGGTCAGTACCCCAAGGCCCTTGGCGTGCTTGCCGACTCGCACATGCTGGTGCGGGCGTCATGACCGCCGTCCTGCCGGGAAGACTCATCGATCAGTTCGAGCACGGCCTGGACGCGCCGATTTGCCTGACGTGGGAACTGACCTATGCGTGCAACCTGTCCTGTGTGCACTGCCTGTCGTCGTCGGGTAAGCGCGATCCGCGTGAGCTGTCGACCCAGCAGTGCAAGGACGTCATCGACGAGCTCGAGCGCATGCAGGTGTTCTACGTCAACATCGGTGGCGGCGAGCCGACGGTGCGGTCGGACTTCTGGGAGTTGGTCGACTACGCCACCGAGCACCACGTGGGGGTGAAGTTCTCCACCAACGGGGTGCGGATCACGCCCGAGGTGGCCGAGAAGCTGGCGGCGAGCGATTACGTCGACGTGCAGATCTCGTTGGATGGCGCTACAGCCGAGGTCAACGACGCCGTGCGTGGCCCGGGCTCGTTCGCGATGGCGGTACGGGCACTGGAGAACCTGTCGGCGGCGGGTTTCCAGGACGCCAAGATCTCGGTCGTGATGACGCGGCACAACGTCGACCAGCTCGACGAGTTCAAGGCGCTGGCCGACCAGTACGGCGCGACGTTGCGGATCACCCGGCTTCGGCCGTCCGGTCGCGGCGCCGACGTCTGGGACGACCTGCACCCCCAGCCTGCCCAGCAGCGCGTGCTCTACGACTGGCTGGTCGCGAATGGCGACGGCGTCCTCACCGGTGACTCGTTCTTCCATCTCTCCGCCTTTGGCAAGGCCCTCCCCGGCCTCAATCTGTGCGGAGCCGGTCGCGTGGTCTGTCTGATCGATCCGATCGGCGACGTCTACGCCTGCCCCTTCGCCATCCACGAGTCGTTCCTCGCGGGAAACATCCTCAGGGACGGCGGATTCAGCACCGTCTGGGGCGAGTCCGAGCTCTTCCGCGAGCTGCGGTCTCCCACGACCGGCGGCGCATGTGCCAAGTGCACGTTCTTCGACACGTGCCGTGGCGGCTGCATGGCCGCCAAGTTCTTCACCGGCCTGCCGCTCGACGGGCCCGACCCCGAATGCGTCCAGGGCTACGGCGAAGCGGCACTGGCGGCCGAACGCTCGGTGCCCAAGTCGTCCGTCGACCACTCCCGGGCGATCCCCCTGACCATTCTGAATGGAGCCAGCCGCCCCCCGAGGCGGGCGTGCGACGAGAACCCGGTGAGTGAATTGACGTTAGGGGGCCGTAGTGGCTAAGACCGGATGGTTCGAGACGGTTGCCGAGGCGCAGCGGCGCGCCGCCAAGCGCCTGCCGAAGAGCGTGTACAGCGCGCTGGTGGCGGGGTCCGAACGGGGCATCACCGTCAACGACAACACCGCGGCGTTTGGTGAGCTGGGCTTCGCGCCGCACGTCGCAGGCCTGTCCGACAAGCGCGAGATGTCGACGACCATCATGGGACAGTCGATCTCGCTTCCGGTCTTCATTTCGCCGACCGGCGTGCAGGCCGTCCACCCCGACGGCGAAGTCGCCGTCGCGCGCGCCGCCGCCGCGCGGGGTACCGCGATCGGCCTGTCCTCGTTCGCCAGCAAACCGGTCGAGGAGGTCGTCGCCGCCAACCCGCAGACCTTCTTCCAGATGTATTGGACGGGCGGACGGGACAAGCTGGTGGAGAGGATGGAAAGGGCAAGGGCCGCAGGCGCCGTCGGTCTCATCGTGACGTCGGACTGGTCCTTCTCCAGTGGTCGGGACTGGGGCAGCCCCGCGATCCCGGAGAAGATGGACCTGCGGGCGATGCTGCGCTTCGCACCCGAGGGCATCACCCGGCCGCGCTGGCTGATCGACTTCGCCAAGACCCGACGGGTGCCCGACCTCACCGCGCCGAACCTGACCCAGGACGGCGGCCCGGCGCCGACGTTCTTCGGCGCCTATGGCGAGTGGATGCAGACGCCGCTACCCACCTTCGCCGACATCGCCTGGCTGCGCGAGCAGTGGGGCGGCCCATTCATGCTCAAGGGCGTCATGCGGGTCGACGACGCCAAACGTGCGGTGGACGCCGGCGTCACGGCGATCTCGGTGTCCAACCACGGCGGAAACAACCTCGACGGCACGCCGGCACCGATCCGGGCGCTGCCCGCCATCGCCGAGGCGGTCGGGGACGACGTGGAGATCGTGCTCGACGGCGGCATCCGCCGCGGCAGCGACGCCGTCAAGGCGCTGGCACTCGGTGCGCGCGCGGTGATGCTGGGCCGGGCGTACCTGTGGGGCCTGGCCGCGGGCGGTCAGGCCGGGGTGGAGAACGTAATCGACATCATGCGCAGTGGAATCGACTCGGCATTGCTCGGACTCGGGCATTCCTCGGTGCACGACCTCGGCCCGGACGACTTGATCGTTCCCGACGGCTTCTCCCGCACGCTCGGAGCCGTATGACCGCCCGATGGCGGCACATCGTCGCGTCGCGCCAGGTGACGACGAGGTAGGTCGGCCGACAAGAGAAGGTAATCCCACGGAAACCAATCGGAAATGCCGAATTCCTAACGTTCTCTACGTCTTCCGCGACTGGCGCGGCAGGCACAGAGAGGAATCGGGCCGATGAAGACGCCGTCGAATCAAATCGAACTGACTGTCGCCGACTCAAGTCGCATGCCATGGGGCACCTTCGTGGTACCTCAGATCGGTGCCGAGATCCCCGCCAAGGAGTTGTTCTCGGACCCCGACACCGGCATGCAGGTGTTCATGCTGCGCTACGCCGCTGGCTTCACCAACGTCTGGCACACGCATACGCATGGCCACGGGATGTACGTGCTCGACGGGGTGCTCAAGACGCACAAGGGTGAGTTCGGACCCGGAAACTACGTGTGGTTCCCCGAAGGTGGCTGGATGGAACATGGCGCCACCGAGGACAACGACGTCACCTTCCTGTTCATCACGAACAAGCCCTTCGCGATCTGTTACGAATCGGACCCGGACCATCCCTACCCGATCGACGTCGCCGAGTAGCCCCGACCGTCAGCCGTGTAGTCGGCGATATGCGTCGACGGCCCCTTGGTGCAGTGGGATCTGGCCGGTTTGGATCATCGATGGAGCGTCGAGGTACTGCAATCCACGGACATAGGGCGGGACCAGGTTCGGCGCCTCGGTGGCCAGCACGTCCACCACTGCGCCGACCAGTTCGGCCGAGGTCTCTCGACGGCACAGCAACAGATTGGGCACTCCGAGCGAGCGGATCTCCGGTGGGACGTACTGGCCCGTCGGCACCCGATGGACGACATAGGGGTATCCGGCCAGTCGACTCATCGGCACCGCCAGCGAGCGGACGTCGATCATTCGCAGCGGCGTCACAGCGTCCACGTCGGTGATGGCGGGGGTCGGCACCCCGCCGGACCAGACGATGGCGTCGAGGCGACCGTCCGCCAGTGCCGACAGGCCGTCCCCGAGGCGGTAGCCGACGATGTCCACCTGGTCTCGGATGGCGGCCGCAGTGAACAGCACCTCGCTTGTCGTCGCGCCGCCAGACCCGCTAGGTCCGATCGATACCCGCCTGCCCCGCAGATCCGAAAGATGCTGCACGGCAGCGGAATCACGGACGACTACCTGAAGGTAGTTTTCGTACACCCTGGCCGCGGCCCAAGGTGCCGACCCGTCGTCGACGGTGTCGCGGTCCCTCTCGGTGACGTCGGCAAGGGCCAGCCCGAAGTCGGCGTCTCCCGACCGGAGTCGCGCCAGGTTCTCCACGCTTCCCTCGGTGGGAAGGACGTCGACGACGATGTCCGGGTAGCGCCGGTGCAGCTGCTCGGAGAGGATCGTCGCGAACGCGAAGTACAGCCCGCCCGGATCCCCCGAGGCCAACCTCACGCGCCCGCGCGGGTCACTGCGGCCGCAGCCGACCGACAAGACTGCCGTCGCGAGAAGGAAGGTGCGACGGCTGATCTCAGCGGGGCGCCGGTTCAACACGTCGACCCATTCGCGCCAGGCAGCCGATAACGGACCAGAACCCCGCCCTCCGGGGACCGCAGGACGGCTATCGTCCCGCCATGCCCCGAGGTGATCTCGCCCGCGATGGCCAGCCCGAGACCAGTGCCTGCTGCGTCGTCATGACCCCGCCAGAAGCGGGTGGCGGCCATGGCGAGGTCCTCGTCGGGCAACCCTGGACCGTCATCGCTGACCACCAGGTGCATGGTCTCGCCTGCCTCCGCGGCCGACACGGTGATCGTCGCGCCGGGCCCGGCGTAGCGAAGCGCGTTGTCCAGAGCGACGTCGATCAGCTGCTCCACGTCATGACGTGCGATCTGCGCGGCCAAACCCGGTCGATCCCAATGGCTTTCCAGACGTTGGTGCTGTCGGTCGGCAACCGGCCGCCAGAACGCGAGGCGCTGCGCAATGACGTCGTCGAGATCCGTCGACTCGGCCACCTCTGGCGAGAGGCCGACCTGGCGGCTGCCGCTGACCTGCTCCGCGCGAGCCAGGCGGAGTAGTTGCTGCAGCAGGTTCTCGAAGCGATCGAGCTCCGCGCTCATCGAACGGTAGGTGGGACGTCCCTCGTCGGCCACGTAGTCCTCGAGGCTATCGGCACGCAACCGCACCGCGGCGAGCGGATTCCGCAATTGGTGTGAGGCATCGGTGACCAGACGCCGTTGCCGTTCGAGCGAAGCACGTACCGCGTCCGCCATGGTGTTGAACGCCGACGTGAAGTGACGAAGCTCCGGCGGCCCCACCACGTCGGCGGGTGGCCCCGCGATGCCCTCGGCCATGTTGGCGACGGCACGTTCCAGCCCCGTGAGCGGGTGCAACACCCACCGCGTCAGGGCGAGACCCGCTAGCGCGGCGACGACGAGCACGACGAGACAGCCGGCTCCAATCCACCACCAGCCGTCCGCGACATCGTGTGCTGCACGGGAGGTATCGGCAGCCAAGGTCACGGCGCCGATCAACTCCCCGTCGTTGCGGATGCCCGACGCGGTCAGCAGAGGGCCTCGGTGCCACGGCAGAATTCGACCCCACCGAGGAGGCGCCGTATCGACCAACGCATGGTTGACCATCGCTGCGACGCCGGGATCGGAGAGGCTCAGCCCGCGCGACGCCAGCGTTCGCCCATCCGAGTCGACGACGAGCAATCCCTCCCCGTAGACCAGGTGATAGCGGTCGACCAGAGCCTGCAATGGAACGTCGGGAACGGCGGCGGCGTCCGACAGTGCCGAAAGCTGTTGACCGCGCTCGGTGGCGAGCGCCGTCGTTCTGCTGTCGGCGAGGCTCAGTGCCAGGGGAACTGCCAGCGCCGCGACCACCAGCAGTGTCAGGACGACAAGGACGATCCGAACACGCGGTCCCATCTCAGGTGCTCAATCGAAAGCCGAAGCCCCGCACGGTCTGCACTGGTACACCCGACAACTTCGCCCTGATCTGCCCGATGAAGAAGTCCAACGACCTCGACCGGCCGACCATCGCCGTGCCCCACACCGCGAGCATGAGTTCCTCGCGGCTGACCGCTTCGCCCTGGCGGGCAGCCAGCACGGCGAGGATTTGGAACTCGGTCCTGGTGAGCTCCAAGGGGTTTCCCGACAGGGTCACGAGATGCCGCCCCCGGTCGATGGTCACCGGCCCTGCGGTGACCACGGCCGGCGTGGCAGGGGCGTGGTCCTGGGGACGCCGCAGCCGCCGCATGACGGCCTCGATCCGCGCCAGCAGCACGGCCTTTCGCACGGGCTTCACCAGATAGTCGTCAGCTCCGGCGCGCAGCCCGAGTACCACGGCTCCGTCGCTGTCCCTGGCGGTCATGATGATCACCGGCACCTCCGATGCGCGACGCAGGGTGCGCAGCACGTCCAAGCCATCCATGTCCGGCAGGCCTAGGTCCAAAAGCACCAGATCGCAGCCCTTGACGCGATGAAGCGCGTCGGTGCCGCGCGCGGCTTGGACCACCGCCGCGCCGGTCTGCCCGAGGAGTTCGGTCAGCGCCGACGCGACCCCCTCGTCGTCCTCGACCACCAGCACCCGCATCAGGCTGATGCTAGGAACGGATGCCCGAGACGGCGGCGATCTCGCCGAAATCGAGCGATTTCATCGTTTCCCGCCTGCGAGCATCGCGGATGCCGTCCTGATGGTCGCGGCTCTGGCGAGATCGACGCCCCAGGGTTCCGCCACACCCACGCGTTGATCGAGATCCCATAGGACACAGGCTTCGCCGGGCCGTGCGACGACCGACCAGGCGCGGATGGTGCGGAAGAACTGCTCGTCCCTGGAATCGGTCGCCCCTCGGACGCCCGGTGGGGTGCCCCCTGCGGGGTGGTGATGCAGGAAGGTGCCGTACGCTCTTTCGCAAAACGTCGAATACGTTGCGGTGCAAAGGATCAGTCCGTGCCACGCCTCGTCGACGGCACGCGATGGCATGCCGATCATCCCACCTTGGCCCAGTCCCGGCGTGCAGCACCGCAACCATTGCCGCAGGCCCGTCACGATGAGATCCCGAGGCTGCCAGGGGCATGTCCTGAACACGACGGGAGGAAGCTCCAGCGCGGCCACGGCCGCCGACGCCCGAGCCACGCGTCGACGGGCATTAACCACCGCAACCACCGCAACCACCACAGCCGCCACACGCGATGGACGCGACCGAGGCCCAGACGACGCCTTCCCTGGTCTTCGACCTGGTGACATCGACGGTGGACTCGATCGCCTGCTGCAGACCCAAGATGGGGGGAGCGGCGGTTGCAATCAGTTCCGAGAGCACGACGGAGCGCCGGACGCGGTATTCGTCGCTGAGTACCGTTGGGAGCTCTGTCAGAACGGCGAGCAAGCCCAGATTCAACAACCGTGGATCGGTCGAACGGCCGCCGATCGCGTGACGAACCGACCGCGCCACGGCCTCGGCGAGCGCTTCGACCAGGTGTTCGTCGCCCAGGTCGAGCCGCCGCCGAGCCGGGATGCCGAACCCATGGCGCCGTCGCGGGCGCACCCAACCGTCGCCTTGGAGCTGGCCGCGGACCAGTGCGGGGGCCTGCTCGGCGTCGGCGGCGGTCAGCCACGCCCAGGTCTTGGGCTCAGCGGCATCGACCGACGACGCCACGGCGCGCAGGGCCGGATCGACTTGGCGGACACCGCGCACCGGGCACACCGTGCCCTTCACGTCTGCAATGGATCCGGACAGATACAGGTCGGTGAGCATTGCGGCGCGCAGGGCGTAGCCGAACCACCACAGTCCGTCCAAGGCAAAGCGGTGGCGGTCGCGGTCGTAGGCCAGCAGGTAGAGCTGGCCGTGTAGAGAATCTGGTAGATACACCGGACGCCTCCTTCACCGATTCGCTGCCACGCGATGCAGTGATGGTGAGGAGTGCGCCTCGCCAACGGAAGGGCAATGGGGCCGATCGGGGAGTTTCCTCGCACAATCCACAGATTCGGGCGGCCTTGGGTGTCAGGCGGCCTTGGGTGTCAGGTGGCCTTGGGTCTCGGACGGCCTTGGGTCTCGGACGGCCCACGCTTCCTTACTGCGGCCCGTCCCAGGTGTGCACCGGTTCGTTGTCGTGCATCCGCTCGCAGTACAGGTGCAGCATCTCGGCGAGGGCCTGAGGCCGCGCCAGCCCCCGCTCCTGCAGGGCGCGCACCGTCTCGACTTGCCAGACGGCGCCGTTGCGGCCGGTCTTCGCACGGCCTTCGATGACGCCGAGGAATCTATCCGACACCTCCGCGGAAACCCCCCACCGCCGCAGGCCCTCCTGGGCCAGCGGCAGCAGCTCCCGAAGCACCAACTCGTCCGGCGTCACGTCGCCAAGACCGGGCCAGTACAGTCGCGCCTCCATGCCGTGGCGCGCCGAGCTGAGGAAGTTCGCTTCTGCCGCAGCGAAACTCAGCTTCGTCCAGACCGGCCTGTCGTCTTCCGAGATCGCGCGCAGCGCGCCGTAGTAGAAAGCCGAATTGGCGAGCATGTCCACCACCGTCGGTCCGGCGGGCAGCACCCTGTTCTCCACCCGAAGATGGGGCCGACCGTCGACCACGTCGTATACCGGGCGGTTCCACCGGTAGATCGTGCCGTTGTGCAGACGCAGTTCCGACAGCGTCGGGGTGCGGCCCGCCGCCAACTCGGCAACGGGATCCTCGTCGGACATCTCCGGGAGCAGCGACGGGAAGTACCGCACGTTCTCCTCGAACAAGTCGAAGATGGAGGTGATCCAGCGCTCACCGAACCACACCCGCGGCCGCACTCCCTGCGTCTTCAGCTCGTCGGGTCGGGTGTCGGTCGCCTGGGCGAACAGTTCGATGCGCGTCTCCGCCCACAGCTGATGGCCGAAGAAGAACGGCGAATTGGCGCCCAGCGCCAGCTGTGGGCCGGCCAGCACCTGCGCCGCGTTCCAATTCTGGGCGAACTCGGCGGGCGAGACCTGAAGGTGCAACTGCATGCTGGTGCAAGCGGATTCGGGTGCGATCGACGCCGACTGCAGGCTAAGGCGCTCGGGCCCGCCGATGTCGATCATGATGTCCTCGCCGCGTGCGGTGAAGATCGAGTCGTTGAGTGCCTGATACCGGGTCGACTCACTCATCCAGCCCGCCGCCAGATGCTCCGGCATCAACGTCGGAAGGATGCCGATCATCACGATGTGCGCACCGCGTTCGTTCGCCTTCGTCTCGGCGGCGTTGAGGCTGGCGCGCACGTCGGACTCCAGCTCGAGGCCTGAGTGGCCCGGCAACGGGCGCGGTGGCACGTTGAATTCGATGTTGTAGGCGCCCAATTCGGTCTGATAGGCCGGATCGGCGATCGAGGCGAGCACTTCCCGGTTCGTCATCGCCGGCTGATACTCGGCGTCGACCAGGTTGCACTCGATCTCCATGCCGGTCAGCGGGCGGTCGAACTCGAAGCTCGCCTGATGCAGCATCGTCTCGAAGACGTCAAGGGACAGCGCTACCTTGCGTCGGTACTGCAGCCGGTGTTCCCGGCTGTACTCGGTCTGCGTGACGTCATCACCCATTGGGGGTACCCACCGCATGAGCCTATCGACGTGAGGCCACCACGACCTGCGGACTCGCAAGACCGCCCCGAAGTTCGACCGAAATGGCCGGATCGGCGTGCGCCGCCAGTGCGCGCAGAGCCGAGGGGCTGTAACAGCGCAGCGAGCTGATGACACCGTCGTGCACGAACGGAACGAACGGTGCGAACGGCAACATCGTCGCCAACCGCACCAGGTGCAGCGGGGACGGGGGCCGTGGCAGATCGATGATCAACAGCTTGTCTGCGACGCGAGTGCCCTCGGCGATGACGCGGGAGGCCAGCGTCGGCGGCAGATGATGAAACGACAGGGCGAAGACGGCGAGGTCGTATGCGCCGTCGTCGGCGTCGATGTCCGTGGCGTCCATCGGTTGCACGGTCACCCGCTGGTCGTTGCCGGGGTCCGCGGCGAAACCGGCGGCAATCGCGGCGACGGAGTGCTCGTCGACGTCCGTGACCGTCACGTGCGCCGTCGGATGCATCTCGACCAACTTTGCGGACAGTTTTCCGTGCCCCGCACCGAGCTCCAGAATGCGCGGGTCGGGCACGTCGGCGACGACGTCGAGCGCGATGTGGGCGAACCGCTCGTGGTTGCCGAACAGGTCACCGGTGCGGTCCAGCGCCCGGATCACGCTGCGCCTGCGCGCTTCGTTGACGGGGTCGCCGCCGGAGTCGCGGTCCAGGTACTCCAGTCGGCTGGTCTCCAGAAAGCGATCGAGACACGACGCGTTCGGCCCGCCGCGCGGCATGCGGTCGATACGGTCAGGAGCTGAAGCCATGTAGTCCATGATGGACGATCCCGCCAGATGACCCCGCCAGATGACCCCGCCAGATGACAAGGAGCAACGCGTGGCCGACTTCGTCGCAGCCATCGACCAGGGCACCACCAGCACCCGGTGCATGATCTTCGATCACGACGGTGCCGAGGTGGGCAGGCATCAGCTCGAACACCAGCAGATCCTGCCGAAGGCGGGGTGGGTCGAGCACGACCCGGTGGAGATCACCGAACGCACGGCGTCGGTACTGCAGTCGGCGCTGAACAAGACCAAGCTCGAGTCATCCGATTTGGTGGCGCTGGGCATCACGAACCAGCGCGAGACGGCGCTGGTGTGGGACAAGCGAACCGGCAGGCCCTACTACAACGCGATCGTCTGGCAGGACACCCGCACCGATCGAATTGCCTCCGCGCTGGATCGCGACGGCCGTGGTGACGTCATACGGCGGAAGGCCGGACTGCCACCCGCGACGTACTTCTCGGCGGGCAAGGTGCAGTGGATCCTCGACAACGTCGATGGGGTGCGCGAGGCCGCGGAGAAGGGCGACGCGATCTTCGGCACGGCCGACAGTTGGGTGTTGTGGAACCTCACGGGTGGCTCGCGGGGCGGTGTGCACGCCACCGACGTCACCAATGCCAGCCGGACCATGCTGATGGACCTCGAGACGTTGGACTGGGACGACGAGCTGTTGTCGTTCTTCGGGATCCCGCGTCAGATGCTGCCGCGGATCGTGCCGTCGTCGTCGCCGGAGCCGTACGGGACGACGCTGGCGCAGGGACCGCTGGGCGGCGAGGTCGCCGTCACCGGCATCCTCGGCGACCAGCAGGCCGCAATGGTCGGGCAGGTATGTCTGAGCGCGGGCGAGGCAAAGAACACCTACGGCACGGGAAACTTCCTGCTGCTCAACACCGGTGAGAAGATCGTCCGCTCGGAGAATGGGCTGTTGACGACGGTGTGCTACCAGTTCGGGGACGCGAAGCCCGTTTACGCCCTTGAGGGTTCGATCGCCGTGACTGGTTCGGCCGTGCAGTGGCTGCGCGATCAACTCGGCATCATCAGCGGCGCGTCGCAGAGCGAATCGCTGGCCCGTCAGGTGGACGACAACGGCGGGGTGTACTTCGTGCCCGCCTTCTCCGGACTGTTCGCCCCGTACTGGCGCTCCGATGCCCGCGGCGCGATCGTCGGTCTGTCGCGGTTCAACACCAACGCCCACGTGGCGCGCGCGACGCTGGAGGCGATCTGCTACCAGAGCCGCGACGTCGTCGATGCCATGGAGGCGGATTCCGGTGTGCACCTTGAGGTTCTGAAGGTCGACGGGGGCATCACCGCGAACGACCTGTGCATGCAGATCCAGTCCGACGTGCTCGGCGTCGACGTGGTCAAGCCCGTCGTGGCCGAGACCACCGCGCTCGGCGCGGCCTACGCGGCGGGCCTCGCCGCAGGCTTCTGGGACGGGCCGGACGATCTGCGGGCCAACTGGCAGGAGGGCAAGCGGTGGACGCCGTCGTGGAGCGACGACGAGCGGTCCGCAGGCTACGCAGGCTGGCAGAAGGCGGTGCAGCGCACGCTCGACTGGGTCGACGTCGAGTGATCTGCGTGGTGGAACCCGAACAGAACACCGCGGTGAGCGC
>NZ_JBEVLO010000345.1:0-2654 GCF_040509115.1 Mycobacterium sp.
GCGGCGTGTTCACGATGGCGACGTTGATTCCCCTTGGCGTCGTGCTCGGCGCGTTGGTCGCTTTCATCATCTTCGGCCGCCGGGCGCAGAAGTCGGTGTACCGCAAGGCCGAGGGCCAGACGGGTGCCGCGGCGTGGGCGTTGGAGAACCTGCGCGGGAAGTGGCGGGTGACCCCCGGCGTCGCCGCGACCGGACACTTCGACGCCGTGCACCGGGTGATCGGTAGACCGGGCGTCATCTTCGTCGGCGAGGGTTCAGCGGCGCGCGTCAAACCGCTGTTGGCGCAGGAGAAGAAGCGCACCGCCCGGTTGATCGGCGACACCCCGATCTATGACTTCGTGGTGGGCAACGGTGAGGGTGAGGTGCCCCTGTCGAAGTTGGAGCGTCACCTGACCAAGCTGCCCGCCAACATCACGGTCAAGCAGATGGATGCGTTGGAGTCCAAGCTGGTGGCGTTGGGTTCGCGGATGGGCCCCGCCGCGATGCCCAAGGGACCGCTGCCTGCAGGCGCGAAGATGCGCGGCGTGCAGCGCTCGGTGCGCAGGAAGTAGCGCCGCTCCCCCGTCAGCGCCTGACGACGGCGGTGCCGGTGGCCTTGTCGTGCAGGCCACGTCCGTCGGTGTCGGTGAACAGTGGCGGTACCACCACCGCGATGAGCACGCCACGGATGAGCGCGCGGCCGACGCCGACGTGCATGCGGTGATCCACCGAGGCGGTGCGCAGCCCGAGTGCGTACTGGCCCGGCGTGAACCCGAACAGCCTGACCGACGCCACACCCAGGATCAGCCACACGCCGAGCACAGCGGTCGACAGCATGCCGAATCCGTAGAATCCGAGCGAAACACCAAGGGCGGCAAGGCCGTACGCGATGAACCAGTCGATGAGCAGCGCACCGATTCGTCTGCCCATCCCCACCAGCGATCCCGGCCCCTTCGCGGGGAGGCCGAGTCGCTGACCGGGATGGTCGTTGGGCCCTTGGTCGGGTGTTCCAGGATCGGATGGCGGAGGGCCGGACAGCCAGGTGCCGAAGGATCGGGCCATGACGCCAGCATAGGGTGGGTGCACGCAAGGGGATCTGCGTAACGTCGACGAAACGTGCGATTGACCGCAGCGCAATACGGTGTCCCTAGCGTCGAACGGCGGGTTACCAGTCAAAAGGAGAATTCTCAGTGGCAGAAAAGACCGCGGACGACATCTTCAAGCTGATCAAGGACGAGAAGGTCGAATACGTCGACATTCGGTTCTGCGATCTGCCAGGTGTCGTCCAGCACTTCTCGATCCCGGCATCGGCCTTCGACGAGAGCGTGTTCGAGGACGGCCTCGCGTTCGACGGTTCGTCAGTGCGTGGGTTCCAGTCGATCCACGAATCCGACATGATGCTGCTACCGGACCCCGAGACCGCGCGCATCGATCCGTTCCGGCACGCCAAGACGCTCAATCTCAGCTTCTTCGTCCACGATCCGTTCACCCGCGAGGCGTACTCGCGCGACCCCCGCAACGTGGCGCGCAAGGCCGAGAACTACCTCACCAGCACCGGCATTGCCGACACCTGCTACTTCGGCGCCGAGGCCGAGTTCTACATCTTCGACTCGGTCACCTTCGACTCGAAGATCAACGGCACCTCCTACGAGATCGACTCGGAGTCGGGTTGGTGGAACACCGGTGAGCCGTTCGAGGCGGACGGAAGCCCCAACCTGGGGTACAAGGTCCGCCCCAAGGGGGGCTACTTCCCCGTCGCCCCGTACGACCACTACGTCGACCTGCGCGACGAGATGGCCACCAACCTTCAGAACGCCGGCTTCGTCCTGGAGCGCGGCCACCACGAGGTGGGCACCGCGGGTCAGGCCGAGATCAACTACAAGTTCGACACGCTGCTGGCCGCGGCTGACGACGTGCTGCTGTTCAAGTACATCATCAAGAACACCGCGTGGAAGAACGGCAAGACGGTCACGTTCATGCCAAAGCCGCTCTTCGGAGACAACGGTTCGGGCATGCACGCCCACCAGTCGCTGTGGAAGGACGGCAAGCCGCTGTTCCACGACGAGTCGGGCTACGCCGGACTGTCCGACCTGGCGCGCCACTACATCGGCGGCATCCTGCACCACGCGCCGTCGCTGCTGGCGTTCACCAACCCCACGGTGAACTCCTACAAGCGTCTGGTCCCTGGCTACGAGGCGCCGATCAACCTGGTGTACAGCCAGCGCAACCGGTCGGCGTGCGTCCGTATCCCGATCACTGGCAACAACCCCAAGGCCAAGCGTCTTGAGTTCCGCTGCCCAGACAGCTCGGGCAACCCGTACCTGGCGTTCGCGGCGATGCTGATGGCCGGCATCGATGGCATCAAGAAGAAGATCGAGCCGCTCGCGCCCGTCGACAAGGATCTCTACGAGCTTCCCCCGGACGAGGCCGCCAACATCCCGCAGGCGCCGACGTCGCTGTCGGCCGTCATCGACCGGCTCGAGGAGGATCACGACTACCTCACCGAGGGTGGCGTGTTCACCGAGGACCTGATCGACACCTGGATCTCGTACAAGCGGGAGAACGAGATCATGCCGATCCAGATCCGGCCGCACCCGTACGAGTTCGCGCTCTACTACGACGTCTAAATCGGCTCCCCGATGTGACGTCTAAATCGGCTCCCCGATGTGACGTCT
>NZ_JBEVLO010000346.1:0-7364 GCF_040509115.1 Mycobacterium sp.
TCTACAACTACGACAAACCAGGCGTCGAGCCGTCGCAGGCGATCATCGACAACTGGTGGCGGCAAGGCATGATGGGCGACGCACTGTCGCACTACGACGGCATCGTCGCGTTCTCCCAGACCGACTTCACCGAAGACCTCACGAAGATCACCATCCCCACACTGGTGATGCACAGCGTCGACGACCAGATCGTGCCCTACGTCGCGGCCGGGCCGAAGTCAGCCAAACTGCTGCAGAACGCGACGTTGAAGACCTACGCCGACAACTTCCCGCACGGCATGCCCACCACGCATGCCGACGTCATCAACACCGACCTCCTCGAATTCCTCAAGGCGTGAGCACGTAGGCGAATGCGGGCGTTCCATGGTGGAATGTCGAACGAATGGCCGGTCGCGTCATCCTGCGGGGTTCGCTGTTTCCGAGAAGGTGCCTACAATCCCCTTGTTGCCCTATTTCGGAACGAATTACCCATTGTCAGGATTGTCGATGCCAATTTCGCTCACTCGCAGCGCTTATTCGCTGCTCACGGGTTGTGCGCTTAGCGTCGCGCCCTTGGCCGTAGCCACCATCGTCGCGCCTGTACCCAGTTGGGCAGCGTGCGATCCGCAGCAAGGCAACGTCGACGGTGACCAGCCGCTGCCCGCCGGCGAGGGTGACTGTCAACCTGGGGCTGCCGTCGCCGCTCCGATCGCGGCGCCACCTGCGCTTCCGCCCCTGCCTGCGCTCAGTCCATCGGACGTCGACGTCAACGTCTTCCCCGGTGAGCCCAGCTTCACGGTGAGTCCGCCCAGCGTGGGCTGGAGCTGGCCGCAGGTGTGCCTTCCGAACATTCAGACCCCGATCCCCTTCGTCGGCTTCCAGCCCTGCATCTAGGTTCCGGCGGCGTAGTCATGGCGACGCGGCGCGGGCTACCAGCGACAAATACGCCAGCTCACGCTCGGTGAACTCGTTCGAGGTGATCGCCCCGAAGGCCGCGGCGTCGCGGGCGAACCGATCGGCGGCATCGGGCAGTGCGTCGGGACCATTGAGCCGGAAGGCGCTCGGCGCCAACGGTCCGAACAGCAGCGCCCGGCATAGTCGCGGCCAATCGTCCACTCGGGGCTCGACGCCTGCTGCGCGGGCAAAGGTCAACGCCGCCAGGTTCATTCGAGTCTTCTGCGACATGCCCCGTCGAGCCCGGTAGGTGGCGATCGCGGCCCTCTCATCGGCCTCGGTCGGCGTGGGGATGACACCGCCCCACCGGTAGGCAATCCAACGGGCCTGCAGTTCGAGTGGCACGAAGTACCCGCCCGACTGATCCCACATGCCAACGAATGCCAACCCCGGCAAGTCGGGGTGGAAGGTGTACCGGTCGGCGTCCAGGTGTGTGGCATCGAGCCCCAGCACGGCACGAACATCCTCGCCCAGGAAGGGCAGGTCCAGCTCGAAACCGGTCCCGAACACGATGCCGTCGACGTTCTCGGCGGTCCCATCGCCGAAGGTCACCGTCGATCCGCTGACCGACCGCATCCACGGCCTGACCGCGATTCGGCCTTCGGCCACCAGCGGCAGGTACACCTGGTTGAGCGTGACGCCGGCGGCGAACAGCGACGGATCCGGTCTCGGCGCGCCGTACTGCTCGGGGCTGCCGCCTGCCTCGACCACGATCTCCCTGAGTTGCCGGTCGACCTCGGCTGGCGCCAACGCCTCATTCGCCAACACGCCGTAACGCGTGAAGATGCGGTGATCCGACGGGACGCCCGCGGCGAACTTCGGCAGCACGTAGCGCTGCCGACGTTGACTGAGGACGACGCGGGCCGCTCCGTGTTGGGCGAGTTCGGCGGCGATCTCGAGGGCGCTGACCGCGCAGCCTGCCACCAACACCCGCTGGCCGACATATCGTGACGCGCCTCGGTAGTCGTATGTCGTCGCCACTCCTGCCCCACCGGTGAAGCCGTCGATCCCGGCGACAAGGGGCACCACCGGCCGGTGAAACCGCCCGCTCGCTACCACCACCCGGTCAAAGGTCTCGACACCGCTCGAGTGCTCCACCGTCCACGCGCCGCCGGCGCGGTCGATGCGCTCGACCCGCGTTCCCAACCGGATCAGGGTCCGCAACTCGAACGCGTCTGCGAAGCGCTGAAGATAGTCGAGAACGTCTCGGCCCGAGGGAAAGACCGCCTCGCTGACATGGTCGAGGTCGCTGAACGCGGTCAGCACGCGACTCGTGTTGGTGTGCATCGCCGACCACACACCGCTGCGGCCGGCGAGCCCCGCCCACTGGCCGCCGAGCACGAGGCTCTGCTCGAAGATCGTCGGTTCGAAGCCGCGCGACAGGAGCCACCGCGCAGTAACCAGACCGCCGGGACCGGCACCGACGACGGCAACTCTCTCCCCCATCAGGGCACTCTCCCACGTCGATCATCTTGGTAGCCAGGAAGTCGGTGACCTGGTGGCGAAGGGTCAACACGCTGGAACGAGCGGCAGCGCCCGGCGTCGCCGTGGTGCACGTGCCGTGCCGGACCACCTCGACGAATAGCCGACCGCCGCGCTCACCACGTCTGGGCACCACGAAGTGATGTGACGCCCGACACACCACCGATCCACCAGGTTGGCTGTTCCGAATGGAGGGTAAACACCGTTGCCTCAGACTCCCGGCAGATCGACTCCGCGCGCCTCGTGTATCGGATCGCTCGCACCACCTGACGGCAATGTTGCCCAGGAGGAAACCGAACATGAGCGAACACCCGAGCGACGACGACGCTGGGGCAAGGGATGCGCCGCGCATCACCCGAGCCGTCGCCGCCATCGTCGAACGGCGCGCCACGATCGAACAAGCCAAGGGAATGCTGATGTTCGTCTACGGCATCGACGACGACGAGGCGTTCGAGGTGCTACGCCGCCAATCCCAACAGCACAACCTCAAGCTCCGGCTCGTCGCCGAGCAGATACTCAAGGACCTACTCGAACTATCCAAGGCGAGAGGGCCTGCGCGCCGACTCGCCTTCGACGGGCTGATGCTGACCGCACACCAACGCGTCGAGAACGTGGCTGCCCGACAGCTCAACGGCGAGAGCAAGACCGGCGTACCGATGAAGGCCATCTAAAGTCGGTCGGTCGACGGGTGCGGGACCAGACATTTCGGCGAATTGATTAGTTCGCAAGCGCCGCAACACTTTCAGCAACTTCGACTGCCTAACGACTATTTTGATCTTGAGTTGGTCAAATTGCTTCCAGCACAACGAACCCGGACTACGCTCCGCAGGACGTCGGTCCATCTGCATCGGCAGGCGTCGATGCCTCACGGGCCCTTCGTGTGAGGAGCAGCCGTGCGAGTAAGACAGCGTCACCTGAGCACGGGATTGGTCGTGGCCCTGATCCCCGTCAGCCTCCTCGCTGCCCCACCCGCGGCGGCCGACTGCGTTCAAGCTGGCTACTCGACCGTGTGCAGCAGTACGGGCGAGGTTCGAGGCGGTGGTCCGACACCGCCGTCAGCAGGACCGTCGTACCCCTCCTACTGCGCTGACCCCTGGTACTGCGACGACGGCTGGGGCATCGACGTGGTCTGGGATCCAGGCTTCAACGGTCCTGGACGTCCCGGCGGTATCGGTCCCCGTCGCTGAGCACATCACCACGTCTGCCATCCACTCGACCAAGGAGTTCACATGTTCATCCGCACCCTCGTGGGCCCCGGCTTGATTGCCGGTGCGGTGCTCGTCGGCACCTCGGTGACCGCCGTCGCCGATCCGCCGAACTGCACGGCCGCTGATCTCGCCACGGTCATGTCCGGCGTTTCGGCGGGAACCGCGGGCTACCTGTTCACCCATCCCGACGTGAACGGATTCTTCACCGGGCTCAAGGGCATGTCCCGAGACGACATGCGGGCCGCAGTCGAGACGTACCTGCAGGAAAACCCTCAGGTGCGCGACGAGCTCCGTGGTGTCAGGCAACCCGCAGAGGACTTTCGAAACCGCTGCAACGCACCCATTCCTGAGATGCCCATGGGCTAGTCGCAGGGTGGGTCGTATGGGTCGCCGACGCCGACGAGGGGCGGGGCCGGCGGTCGATCAATGCCCAGAAACGTTGAGCGGCAACAGATCGGCGCTGAAGCGAGCACACGTGGGCCATGCCCATGAGCGTGATGTCGGTATCGAGTTGGCGGGTCAGCACTCCGCCGCCGCGCGGCTGAGGTGCTCGAGGATGCGGTGGATGTGCGGTTGTCCAGCCGCGCCGGTTGAAGTGAGAGCGTAGATGCGGCGCGTGAGCGGCTCCGTGAGCTGGTGCAGGCTCAGCTGGGTGGTATCGGCGGGCAGCGCCATGTCGGGGATCAGTGCCACTCCCGCATCGACCGCCACCAGCGCGGCCAGTACCGAGAAGTCGGTGGCCAGTGCGACTGCGCGCGGAACGAACCCTGCGGCACCGCAAGCACGTTGGGTCATCTCATGACAGGACGACTCCGGGCCCGGCATCAGCCAGTCATGGTCGGCGAAGTGGGCCAGGTCCACGTCCTGGCCGGGCGCGAGGCCATGTCGGGACGCGCGTTGCGGGTGCATGGCGAGGTGCACCGGCTCTTCGAGCAGGCGGTGCAATTCGCAACCGGACGGCAGATCGCGAGGGAGCAGCGTGTACGCGTGCACGACAGCGATGTCGACGTGACGCTCGCGCAGCGCCTGCGTGGCGTCGTCGGGTTCGCTCTCGCGAAGCCGAAGATCGACCCCGCGGGCGCTGTCGTCGCGGAGCCCACGCCAGACCGCGGGCATCAACGTGCGTGCCGCAGAGGGAAAGATCGCGATCCGGATGAGGCCGCCGCGCCCCCCGCGCAGCGCTTCTAGGTCGGCTTCCGCTGCGGCCATCCCGCCGAGGATTACCTCGGCATGGTCGACGAGCAAGCTGCCCGCGGCCGTGAGGTGCAGGGTCCTGCCCTGTTTGACCAGAAGCTGCATGCCCACCTCCTTCTCCAGCGCGGCGAGTTGCTGAGACACTGCCGGGCCGGTCAGGTGCGCGGCCTCGGCCGTTGCCGCCACCGTCCGGTGAACCGACAGGTCCCGAAGCAAGCGCACCCGTCGCATGTCAATCAAGTAGCGTTCCTTCCGATAAAGCTAGTAACAACTAACTGGTTCTTTTGCATCATAGGCGCGACACTCAACGGTGTGAAGACGCTACGGGTGCCGTTGCACGTGGTGGCCTTACTGGCCACGGTGGTGCTGTGGGCGTCGGCGTTCCCCGCGATCCGGGTGGGGCTGCCCGGTTTGGGTGTCGCGGGCTTGTCGGTGTGGCGGCTGGTCGTCGCATCTCTGGCCTTGGCGTGTATGGCGCCGCTGCTCAAGGTTCGCGTGCCCCGTCGACGCGACGTGCCGCTGATCCTCCTTGCCGGATTCGCGGGCATGGCTGCGTACCAAGTCCTGCTCAACTGGGGTGAGGTGCACGTGGCGGCAGGCACCGCCAGCTTGCTGGTCGCGATCGCCCCGGTGTTCAGTGTGCTGCTGTCGACGGCGTTCCTGCGCACGCGCCTGACGTCGGCGACCATCACTGGAAGTTGCGTCGCGCTGCTAGGTGCCGCGGTGATCACGCTGTCCGGTGATTCGGTGCACCTGTCGCTGGGCGCAGTAGTGGTGCTTGTCGCCGCGTTCGCGCAAGGGACCTACCACGTGGCCATCAAGCCATTGTTGGCCCGCTACACGGGATTCGAGGTCGCTTGTTACGCAATGTGGTCGGGCACGATCTTCGTCCTGCCGTTGCTGCCCGCCGCCGTCCACCGTGTGGCCGACGCGCCGCTCACGGCAATCGTGTCGGTGCTCTACCTGGGGTTGTTGCCGTCCGCCGTGGGTTTCGTGACGTGGAGCTACGCCGTTGCCCGATTGCCCGTCGAGCGATCAACGGCGGCGCTGTACCTGGTTCCGCCGGTGACCCTGGTCGTGGCCCTGGTGTGGCTCGGCGAGCGACCACGACTCCTCGAGTTGGTCGGCGGCCTGATTGGCATCACCGGCGTCGTCCTGATCAACCGTCGGCACAACAACGGCGTCGACTCTGCGCGAAAGCAGCGACATGATCGACTTAGATTTCGTCCCAACCGAGTTCCGCTGGGTACGAGTCGCGGGTGATCGGACCCGACTGGGTCGCCGGTGAGGCGCGTGGTGCCTCGTCTCAACGACGACCATCGAAGGTCACCAGATACCAGATCGCCGGGATCGACGGCTATCTGTTCGACCTGGACATGATGGACACGTACTTCGTCTAGGAAGGTCGAAAAGTCATGCGCGCAGCAGTACTCGAATCGTTTGGCACCGCCCTGCAGATCCGGAACCTTCCCGACCCCTCGCCAGTGAGCGGGCAGGTCCTCGTTCGGATTGAAGCCAGCGGCGTCAACCCACTCGACACCAAGATCCGTCGGGGCCAGGCCGCCCACGCGGCGACCGTCTTGCCTGCCGTCCTCGGGCTCGATCTCGCCGGAACGGTGGCTGCCGTCGCACCCGACGTCACCGAATTCGGGGTCGGCGACGAGGTTTACGGCATGACGGGTGGGGTCGGCGGGCACCAGGGCTCACTAGCGCAGTTCGCCGCCGTCGACCATCGCTTGCTCGCGCTGAGGCCGCGCACGTTGTCGGCGCGCCAGTCCGCCGCGCTGCCGTTGATCGTCATCACTGCGTGGGAAGGCCTCGTCGACCGTGCGCAGGTGCGCACCGGCCATAGCGTGCTGGTGCACGGCGGTGCAGGCGGAATTGGTCATGTCGCCATTCAGCTGGCTCTGGCCCGCGGCGCCAACGTCTACGCGACCGGGTCACCAGCCAGCCAGGAGACGATCCGCAGTCTCGGGGCCACCCCAATCGACTACACCTCGGTCACCGTCGACGACTACCTCGAAACCCACACCCGCGGAGAGGGATTCGATGTCGTGTTCGACACCGTCGGTGGCGTCACGCTCGACGAATCGTTCGCTGCCGTCAAGCGCTACACCGGTCACGTGGTCAGCGCCCTGGGATGGGGCACCCATAGCCTTGCCCCGCTCTCGTTCCGCGGCGCCAGCTATTCAGGTGTGTTCGCGTTGATGCCCCTCCTGACGGGACGACGCCGCGAACACCACGGGGCGATCCTGCGTCACGCCGCCGAACTCGCCGACACCGAAGGACTCACCCCTCGGGTGGACTCCCGAACCTTCGACCTCACGACGGTAGCCGACGCCTACGACGTCGTCGAGAACGGCCGTGGCGCAGGCAAGATCGTCGTCACCGTCGAACAGGGACCGGCGTGACGACACTCACTCGGCGACGGGCGAGCACGGCTTCGACCGCCAGCGCCACGATAAGTGATACGCCGAACACTGGATAGAGCACGCCGAGCACGACGCCCGAGACGTAGACCGCGACTCGTGCCCTCTTGGGGGTGTC